>NZ_QHLP01000009.1:0-97288 GCF_003185985.1 Auritidibacter sp. NML100628 | reverse complement strand
ATAACGCAGCGATCATGTGCCTAGCCCGGCGTCGACTAAACGTCATGTACGCGATGATGAAAACAGGCACCCTATACGAACCCCGCACCCCGACCGCGGCTTGACAAACACCATAGGGACACCCCCCACGCCACCATCGTGGCCGTACACGGCAACCCCACCTGGTCGTATCTGTGGCGCGCATTGCTCAACACCACCTACGACCGGGCCGTCTCCGACCCACAACGATACCCAGTCATCCGGGTGATCGCCCCCGACCAGCGGGACATGGGACTCTCCGACCGGTTAGCCCACCGGCGACTGCTTCGTCACAGCGGCAATGGTGGCGACTACCTGGCCCTGGAGGATCGGATCACCGATCTGCAGGAATTGCTCACAGTTCTCATCCCGGAAGCTGAGCACCCGGTCTTCACCCTCGGCCACGACTGGGGCGGGGTCATCTCCTTGGGCGCTGCTCTGCGAGCGCATCAGGCTGGATCCCATCACCTCGCCGGGCTGATGACACTGAACACGGCCGTGCACCAGTCCGAGGACGATCCCCTTCCTGCTCCCCTGCGGTGCGCGATCCACTGAACCTGCCTTACCGGCGCCAAGCCGACCGTGGCGGTGTGGGCGGGTTCGTCGCCGACATCCCCACTGATGCCACCCACCGCAGTGCTCCTGCGCTCCGCCGAGTGGCCACAGCACTCAGCGAGACCTCGTTACCGGCCCTGATCATCTGGGGTGCTACAGATCCGGTATTCCAGGATCGCTACCTCAACGATTTGCGCCAACGCCTGCCTCAAGCCGATGTGCACCGAGTGGAAACCGGCGGGCACCTGATCGTCGAAGACGTCGACTACGCCGCTATCGTCCTGGAATGGGTCTCCCAACAACTCTCCGCCGACGACAACTCTCCTACCGTCAACACCACCGCCACCATCACACACAGTGGTCACTCTGCCAACCAACCCCGCCCCGCCGGCTCAGCCCACGAGGTGCCCTACCAGCCACTGTGGGAGTTCCTGTACCGTGGCGAAGACTCCGCAGCTGCGGCCCTGGTGGATATGTCGGTCAGCTACCGCGGAAAACCCTTCACCGTTTCCTGGGCTCAGCTTTCCCAGCTCGTGGCCGCCATAGCCCAGGGGCTGTGGGATCTTGGACTGCGCCCCGGGGACCGGGTCTGCATCCTGGTTCCTCCCGGACGTGATCTGACCGCGGGACTTTACGCACTGTTGCGCATCGGCGGTGTCGCGGTAATTGCCGATCAAGGGCTGGGGATCACCGGTATGACCCGAGCTGTTCGTAGCGCCAACCCGGACTGGATTATTGGTGAAACCCCCGGACTGATCCTGGCTCGCGCCCAGGGATGGCCAGGCCGTCGCATCTCGGTGTCCACCCTGTCCACTCCGCTGGCTGGCGTACTGGGCGTCGAAGACTCGCTCTATGGTATGGCACTGCGCGAGAAAACCACTACCCGGCTTTCAGCCCTACAGGCTCCCACCCCGGACCCCGAGAGTCTGGCCGCCATCCTGTTCACCTCCGGCTCCACCGGGCCGGCCAAGGGTGTGCGCTACACCCACACCGGGCTCTCCCACCTCACCCAGCTGTTGCGCGATACCTTCGGCGTCACTCCCGGCGCCTCGCTTTTGGCTGGGTTCGCGCCCTTCGCGCTGCTGGGCCCGGCCATTGGTGCGACCTCGGTCACCCCGCGCATGTCGGTCACCAAACCGGCAACCCTGACCGCCTCTGCTCTGGCCGATGCGGCCATTGCCGGTCAGTCCACGATCGCCTTTGGTTCCCCGGCGGCATTGCGCAATGTGGCAGCAACCGCCCGGGAACTCTCCCGTGCCCAGCGCGAAGCACTGGCCGGGATTACCATGATGCTCTCGGCCGGGGCTCCGGTGTCCCAGGACCTAGTCAGAGATATTCAGGTGTTGATGCCACAAGCCGAGATCCACTCCCCGTATGGCATGACCGAGTCGCTGGTACTTACCGACATCAACCACTCCGCCCCCGTGGCAGACACCGCCGGCAACCCCGGTGTACTGGTGGGCACCCCGGCCGGTGAAGTCCGCCTCACCATGGCCCCGCTGGATGACCATGGTATCCCCGCCGAAACACTGTATAACCCCGAGGATACGGTGGACCAGCTGGGCGAAATCGTGGTGTCGGCCTCCCATATGCGCCAAGGCTATGACGCACTGTGGTACACCACCGCTCAAGCCTCCCGCGATCAGCTCGACGGGTTACGCTGGCACCGCACCGGCGATATCGGCCATCTAGATGCGCACGGCCGACTCTGGATCGAAGGTCGCACCCACCACGTCATCTCCACCCCGGCTGGACCCCTGGGACCGGTGCACATCGAAGAAAACGTCGCCGCATTACCAGAGGTATACCGGGCTGCAGCTGTCGGACACGGACCGGCCGGCACCCAAGCGCTGGTGGTCATTATCGAACCCGAGCGTGAGGTCACTGGCCCAATCAAGCCTGGACTGGCTCCCACCCAACTGACGGCAACCGTGCGCAGCGCGGTCACCACACCGGGAGATGTTCCGGTCGCCGCCGTATTGGTAGTCGACAGCATCCCGGTGGATACCCGCCATAACTCCAAGATTGACCGCTCCCGGTTGGCCCGCTGGGCCGATCGAGTCCTCACCGGAGGAAAGGTTGGCAAGCCATGAATCGTTTCGCCGTTGCTCTGCCCAATCTCAGCACGCGTCATGTCCTGGTCACCGGAGCCTCGGGACTGCTGGGTTCCGGTGTCGCATCCGCGCTGGTCGCTGCCGGCGCACAGCTAACCACGTTGCAGCGTCGCCGAAGCGGGATCGCCGGCGCTTACGACGTGCTGGGATCGATCACCGACCCGGAACTGGTTGCCCGCGCGGTCCAGGGTGTAGACACCATCATCCACGTAGCCGCCAAGGTTTCTGTTTCGGGTCCGGCCGAAGCGTACCGTAACGTCAACATTCAGGGCACGGGCAACCTGCTAGATGCTGCACACCGGGCGGGAACGGTGAACCGCTGGATTCACATATCCTCTCCCTCGGTCGCTCACGCCGGTCGCTCTCTGGTGGGTACCACCGCCCAACCGGCCGACCCCGACCAGGCACGCGGGCACTACGCCGCAACCAAAGCAGCCGGTGAGCGCCTGGTCCTTGCAGCTGACCGCGAAGACTTCCGTGTGCTGGTGCTTCGCCCCCATCTGATGTGGGGCCCTGGTGATACCCAGCTGACCGAACGCATCACCGATCGCGCCCGCAGCCACCGTATGCCCATCCTGGGTTCCGGTGCCCCACCGATCGACACGCTGTTTATCGACAACGCTATCTCGGCGGTGCTCGCAGCCGTGTCAGCTATCGAAAACCACCACGGTGAAGCCCTGGTCGTCACCAACGGGGAACCCCGTCCGGTCGGTGAACTGATTCGTCAGATTGCCATCGCCGGTGGCGCTGTAGAACCCACCTTGCGATTACCGGCCGGGCTGGCCACCGTCGCTGGAGCCGTGATTGAAAAGATCTGGGACCTCACCGGAGAACATGACGATGAGCCCCCACTGACCCGGTTTCTCGCCGAACAGCTCTCCACCGCCCACTGGTTCGACCAGCGTCGTACCCGTGAGGTTTTGGCCTGGAAACCCGAGATCAGCATTGACCGCGGACTAGAGCTCACCGCCGAGTATTACCGTAACCACTAGGCATCAATCTGTTCCCGGTTGAGCTCTTGTGCCCCAGAGATAATGAAATCCTTGCGCGGGGCCACATGGGACCCCATCAGTAGCTCAAAGATCTCTTCGGCCGCCTCAAATTCGGAAATATTCACCCGCCGCAGCGTGCGGAAGCGCGGATCCATCGTGGTTTCTGAGAGCTGGTCGGCATCCATCTCGCCCAGACCCTTATACCGCTGGATTGGCTCCTTATACTTCCGGCCATCGGCTTCCAGCGAGCCCAGCAGGTTTTTGAGCTCTTGTTCGGAATAGGTGTACATGACCTCGTTCTCCTTCGAGCCAGAGTTGATAATTTCAACCCGGTGCAACGGTGGAACAGCGGCGTAAATCCGGCCGGCTTCCACCATCGGGCGCATGTAGCGGAAGAATAAGGTCAACAGCAAAGTGCGAATATGAGCCCCGTCCACGTCAGCATCGGTCATCAAAATCACCTTGCCGTAGCGGGCCGCGTTCAAATCAAAGGACCGCCCCGAGCCACCGCCGACCACTTGAATCAGCGCTGAACACTCAGCATTGGAGAGCATGTCCCCCACTGAGGCCTTTTGAACATTGAGAATTTTGCCGCGAATCGGAAACAGCGCCTGGAACTCCGAGGAACGAGCCATTTTCGCCGTCCCCAGCGCTGAGTCACCCTCAACAATGAACAATTCTGACCCGATGGCGTCATTGGTGCGGCAGTCGGCCAGCTTGGCCGGCATGGTCGAGGTTTCTAGTGCGTTCTTGCGTCGCTGATTTTCTTTATGAGTTCGGGCCGAGACCCGCGATTTCATCTCCGCGACGATCTTCTCCAACAGTTGGGTGGTCTGTTGTTTGTCCTGGCGTTTCGTGGACTTCAAAATCGCGCCCAGTTGCTCGGTGACCACCTTATTGACGATTTGTTTGGCAGCCGGAGTACCCAGCACCTCTTTGGTTTGACCTTCGAATTGCGGTTCGGCCAGACGCACGGTGAGCACCGCGGTAAGTCCCGCCAGGATATCGTCGCGCTCGATTTTGTCCTGACCGGGCTTCAGTTTCCGGGAATTGGCCTGAATCGCTTTCCGGAACACCTTCGTCATAGCTTGTTCAAAACCGGAGAGGTGAGTACCGCCCTTCGGGGTAGCAATGATATTCACGAAAGTTTTCACCCGAGTGTCGTACCCAATGTCCCAACGCAGAGCGATATCCACATCGCAATCACGGTCCACATCCTGCATTTGGGCACGTCCGTCCTCGTCGAGAACCGGCACGCGTTCGGTAAAGGACCCTGATCCCTGCAACCGCCAAATATCGGTAACCGGATTCAGTGTAGAGAGGTGGTCGACGAATTCCGAGATACCCCCGTCGTATTGGAAGACCTGTTCGTGGGGCCCCTCGGCTCCGGCAGTACCCGGCAACCGACGCAAATCTCGGATCGTAATCCTCAGGCCGGGCACCAGATATGCGGTCTGACGGGCACGGTCTTCAAGTTCTTGGTACTGGAAGGTGGCATCCGGGGTGAAAATCTGTTCATCGGCCCAATAGCGCACCTTCGTACCGGTGTGTCCGCGCTTCGCCTTGCCCACCACGGGGATATCTCCGGCTTCTGTTTTCGGACTAAACGGCGCCTCGGGGCTGGGAACCCGATGATCTTCAAAGGTCCCTGGCTTCCCGCGCTGGAACGACATCTGGTAAGTCTTGCCACCACGAAAAACGTGCACGTCCAGACGAGAGCTCAGCGCGTTAACGACTGACGCGCCCACACCGTGGAGGCCACCGGCGGCGTTATAGGAACCACTACCAAATTTTCCGCCGGCGTGGAGCTTTGTAAACACCACTTCGACACCAGACAAGCCGGTACGGGGCTCGAGGTCGACAGGAATACCGCGTCCGTGGTCTTCAACCTCCACACTGCCATCGGCATCCAACGTGATGGTGATGGACTGCCCGTAGCCGGCCAGAGCTTCGTCCACGGAGTTATCGATGATCTCCCAGAGACAGTGCATCAGCCCCCGGGAATCGGTAGAGCCAATATACATGCCCGGCCGCTTACGAACCGCCTCAAGTCCTTCGAGTACGGAAAGCTGATGGGCATTGTATTCACTGTTTCGAGACACGGAATCCGCTGACCTTTCATCTGCTGAGTGATGGGCGCTTAAGAGCTTGGATTTTCTCTCCTGTTGACACTAGCCGTTTTTTGTCTCGCCGGAAGTATTTTGGCGTTCCGGCACATGTTCTTGGTTCGCCTTTCGCTTAAGCTCTGACAGAAACGCGACCATGTCCGGAAATCAATGCAATCATTGGTCAGGTCCAGCACCCGTTCGATGGCGTTTCGCCCACGGCGTTGTCCACTCAGGGGTGTGCCGGGACTAAAAGGCGAGATGCTTGTGTTGAACTTGTCAAAGACAGCATGTACCTGCGAGGGTGGTACCAACCGCCCAACTTCGCTTGGACCACACAGAGGAGGCCCAATGTCCACAGCAACAACAGTTGAGTCACCGACCTTGACCGGTGCCGATCGTTGCGATCGGTGCGGCGCACAGGCCTACGTTCGGGCAGTTCTCGCCTCCGGTGGCGTGTTGTTGTTCTGCGCTCACCATGCGCGCCAGGTCGAGGACCAGTTGCGTCCTCAAACCAGCACCTGGCACGATGAGACCCAGCGTCTGCACGAAGGTGCCAGTAGCGAATAAGACTCCAACGCACAAACAGCAACAGCGGGGCGGTTCTCCCCAGATCATGAGAACCGCCCCGCTGTTATCTGCTCAGACCTGCTGTCTCAGGCGACGGCAGAGTTCTTACTCGAGATAATCGCGCAGAACCTGCGACCGAGATGGGTGGCGCAATTTCGACATCGTCTTGGATTCAATCTGGCGGATGCGTTCGCGGGTCACGCTGTAGACCCGACCGATCTCGTCCAACGTCTTGGGCTGTCCATCGGTGAGACCAAAGCGCATCGCCACCACGCCAGCTTCTCGCTCAGACAGGGTGTCCAACACCGAGTGCAGTTGTTCTTGCAACAACGTGAAAGACACCGCGTCAGAAGGAACAACTGCTTCGGAGTCCTCAATCAAGTCACCAAACTCAGAGTCTCCATCTTCGCCCAGTGGAGTGTGCAAGGAGATCGGTTCGCGACCATACTTTTGAACCTCGACCACCTTTTCGGGCGTCATATCGAGCTCGGCGGCCAATTCTTCCGGTGTGGGCTCCCGACCCAGGTCCTGGAGCATCTGGCGCTGTACGCGAGCCAACTTGTTGATGACTTCGACCATGTGCACCGGAATACGAATCGTGCGGGCTTGATCTGCCATCGCGCGAGTGATCGCCTGGCGGATCCACCAGGTGGCGTATGTCGAGAACTTGAAGCCCTTGGTGTAGTCGAACTTCTCGACCGCACGGATCAGACCGAGGTTGCCTTCCTGAATCAGGTCCAGGAACAACATGCCACGACCGGTGTAGCGCTTAGCCAGCGACACCACCAAACGCAGGTTTGCTTCTAGCAGGTGGTTCTTCGCCCGACGTCCATCAGCGATCACCAATTGCATGTCTCGGCGCATGCGCGGGTCATCGTAGGTCTCTTTCTGCATCTTGTGCTCAGCGTAGAGACCTGCCTCGACACGCAACGCAAGGTCTACCTCCTGTTCTGCATTCAACAGCGCGACCTTACCGATTTGCTTCAGATAGTCCTTGACCGGATCGGCGGTGGCACCAGTGACGTTTACGCGCTGAGCCGGGGCATCATCTTCCGCATCAGACACCACGAAGCCGGAGGACGAACTATCATTGTCGTCTTTGCTCGGCGAGACCTTCTGCCCCTTAAACGCATCCACGACTCCCCGGTCGTTCTTGGTCTCCGGCTCTTGGTCTTCAACCAGATCATCGAGATCTACCGGAGTATCGTCTTCACCTTCGACCTCGATATCATCGGCCTCATCCTCGGCGAAGTCATCGGTGTCCTCATCCAATAAGGTATCGTCAACCTCTTCGTCGTCGACCACCGGCTCGGTCTCGGCCTGAGTTGCCTTCTTACCGGAAGCCTTCTTCGCGGTGGTTTTCTTCCCCGCAGTCGACTTCTTGCTCGTCGATTTGGCCGTTGATTTAGCACCAGACTTACCGGTGGACGAAGTACCCGTCGTCTTCTTCTTGGACGAGCTCTTCTTCGTCCGAGTCGTCGAGGCCTTGGCCGTGGAGGCCTTCGTTGTCGAGGCCTTCGTCGTGGTCTTCTTTCGTGTCGAAGACTTCGATGCCGCGCTTTCTGGGTCGACAGCGTCGATCTTTACGGTACTGTCAGTCACTCGATACCTTTCCTACGGGTCAATCCCGTTCAACAGACAGTGGTCTACACACCTATGACCCTGTCAAGTCTGCGTTGCAATGGACAGAATCTCGCTGTTCTTTCGCATCGGAAAGCCAACCGGTTCTGTCCCGCAGAAACAGGGTCCATAGCAGGTGCAACGATCACAGTCGAGGTCTTATTCCCTAAACCGGGCAAAAAGTTCTTCGCTTTTCACCCAGCAGACGTCATCGTCGAACTAGGCACTCATTATTACATGTTTTTCGCTGGTCTTTTGCACCATGACAGCGAACACAGTCCTGCCCAGAAGATGAACATCAGGTACGACCGCTGGAAGACCATGCCCGCTTGGCATCTTTGGCCCAATCACAGACCATTCCACGGTCCAGAGTCTTGCCCAGTAGGTTCAACAGTTCATATCCGTCTCCCCCGGCATGTTGTAGCTGGCGGTGGTAATTGGCTGCAATGCTCCCTCGGCCTCTCACCCACTCGATATAGACAAGGTAAATCCCTAAAACAAGGACTTCCGGACCGTCGTAGATACTCATTGCATACCGTGCACAATCTTCAAACCGCTGGATCCGGGTCCAGTCTGCCACGGTGTCCGAAGCACCGATAAATGCTTGACTGAACTGTGTGCCACTGGTTGCTGTGGGGATCACGTCGAACTCATCGGCATAGCCTTGAGGGATCAGGCCCAGGTGGATGGCTCCCGCCAAGGCAGGCTCAAGACCAAAACAGGCGATATTGAGCACCATGTCACGGTAACGGTCTTCGCCCAGCCCACGGACGAGATCACACCATTCAGTAGATTCCAGCGACTGCGGTAGGGTCTCGCCAGACAGCAGGCGGTCCCACGCCTGAAGGTCCGCGTATAAGGCACGAATTTGCTCGGGGGTGTTTGCCTCAGCGACCTGATGGCGCTGTGTGGGGTCCATTGCTGGCCACGTTTCAAGTTGTTCGGCCAGTCGTTGGGCATTAAACGGCAACACCAAATCGTTCGGGCCTCGGGGTGTGTCAACACCGTCGGCGCGCATTGAGAGGTCTAAGAAACTGTTTTCGGTCGCGTCCAACGTCGCACCCTGGACGGGGCATTCGGCTCCGTGCGCGCAGTCCAGGTGCCATACTCGGTGTGGGCTGAGCACCCAAACTTCTTGAGCCGGTAATTGGTGGTGGCGCAAATGCTCTTGCAGGTTTGCAGCAAAGCGTCGGTATCCAGCTAGCCGGTCGACCGGACCGGGATCGCCCACCGTGTCATCTTCGGATTGCAAGAGCATAAAGCAACCGTCGGCCTTTGGATCGGTGCGCAGGGTTGTCGCCACGCGATCGAAGAATCCGGTGGAAATAGGGAATTCGTCCTCACCGACGGGGTCATCTAGCGCTGGCAGATCGACACGCAGTACGGCGCGGAAGCTGGATTCGCAGGTGCTAATTAACACGCAACTTCGTTGGGGGACGAATCCCAACGTATTCTGCACGAAGGCCAGGACATCTTCCTCAGTTCTGGCGAGAAACTGTCGTGGTCCTTGCGACCGGGCTGGTGGTGTTGAGTCGGTGGTTCCAAGGGCTACTGAATGCTGATTATTTTCTGTCATGTACCCAGCATCAGTCCATCATCGGAGACGACACTATCTAGCGAGATGAACTGTGGACGGTTTCAGCGCAGGACCGACATTGTGGAGAACCAGCCCGACTTAGCGCTTGGGGATCTAGCGCCCGTCCGAGTCCTGAGGGTTGTCTCCGTCAGTTTCCGAACCCGACTCCGCGCCATTGGATTCTTCGGCCGACTCGTCCTCGTCGCGTGCAGTTGAGCTCAACCCGAGTCGCTCGGCGTTGTGTTGCGACTGGGTATTAAGGAAGTCCTCGGCTTGAGCACCAATCTCTTCGCCGTCGGGAATGTGCTGGTTCGGCGGCAGAAGCAAAGAACGCGGCTGTTCCTGGTCTTCGGTATACCGGTCGAACTGAGCTTCCAGGGCCACAACCATGTGTGAAATCTGGGGGGAGTTCTCGGTTTGTTGGGCCAGTTGCCGATCAACCTGACGTCCCGCTTCACGCAACTCATCGGTGGGCACCACGATGCCCATCGCCGCTGAAAGGTATTCCAGTCCGGCCACAGCCGCCTGCGGGTAGGTTGCATCGGCCAGATAATGTGGCACGTGCAGGGTGAACCCGGTGACCTTTCGGCCGTTCTCGGTGAGCTTGACCTCGAGTAATTGCGACATACCGGCCAACATCTGGGCCTGAGGAGACCAGGTGGACAGTCCTTCGAGTAATTCCTCCCGGCTACCGTGCGTGGTCACGCCCAAGGGACGAGTGTGTGGAACCGGAAGCGGAATAGCGTCCACTATCGCGACCTGTGACAGGTCCAGTTCGCGCACGATGGACATGACCGCATCGGAGAAACGTTCCCACTGGTAGTCCGGCTCAGGGCCGGACAGTACCAAAAACGGTTGGTCCATTTCATCGGTAAAAACATCCAGCGAGATTTCCGGACGCTGATAGTCGGTGAATTTTTCCCCGTCAAAGGTAATGTGGGGGCGTTGAGCCCGGTAATCAATGAGCTGATCAGTATCAAAGGTGATCAGTTGCTCGTGATTGAGCCGGTTGAACAAAAGGTACCGGATCTGTTCGGTAAGGTGCCCGGCATCCAGATGACCACCGAAAAGCAGTAGTAGTTTGGTTCCTCGCAACGGTGAGGGATCGTCCTCGGACCCGGTCATGAGGTCACGACCGGCGGGACTGAACTGGATTAGGTGATGCGGATCCTGCATCCAGAAGCCTCCTCACGTCCTGGAATATCAAGTGTTCTGTCGATTCTATCGATCTTGTGCACTATAACTGTGTCCCCTACCCGATCTATTCCAACCTCCCTTTAATTCCATCCTCCCTTGACCGGGCCAGGCAGCTCTTTACTCGTCTGCGCTCTGAGAGGAACCCTTCACGTTACGCCCCTGTGACGGGCGACAAGATAGCGGTGACTGTCTAGGATTAACTGCGTTGTCATTGTAAAGATGTATGAATCACCGGGAAGTGATGTCGTTGACTGAAATCACCGAACTCATGAGCAAGTTCTGCGCCGAACCGCACCTGCGTTATACCACCGTTGCACCGGAAGCCGATCTGGTGATCTACGGGGTCGCCGCCGGAGAAGAATCCGGAACATTGGTGGCCTCCGACGCCCCGGAGAGTCTCCATCGCCTGCTGAGTGATTTCCACGTCACCGGTGCTGCCGAGAAGGTTCTGGTCTTCCCCGCTCCAGAAGATGTTGCCGCCCGCAAGATCGCCTTCGTTGGCTTAGGCTCGGCCAAACCAGCCCCGCAGGGCACGCCGGTCCCCGATCAGCGCCAACCGGATACTCTGGGACCCGAAAGCTACCGTCGCGCCGCCGGTGCTGCGGTTCGCCACCTGTTGGACCAGCACCCGGTGTCCACCGTGGTGTTTGAGATGGGCGCTGATTCGCCCGAGCTGCTCCAGGCCGTTGCCGAAGGTGCTGCCATTGCAAGCTACCGGTTCACCGCCTTTTCAACGCGTACCAGCAACGACGAGACTCCGCACGATGCGACCGGGCAGGGACAGGATCGCTTGGTCGCTGACGAATTCGTGATCCGCACCGCAGTGGAGGAAGAACAAGCCGAACGTATTGTGACTGAGGCGTCTCAGATCAGTCGTGGTGTGCACACGGTGATGAACCTGGTCAATACTCCAGCCTCGGTGCTCTACCCCGAGTCTTTCGCCGAGTTCGTCACCCAGCTGGTCTCCGATCAGCCACAGATCAGTTGCGAGATCTGGGATGAACAACAACTCGACGCCGAAGGGTGCGGTGGCATTCTGGGTATCGGTCAGGGATCGGCCCACCCGCCCCGGCTAGTCAGGCTCTCCTATCCGCCCGCCACGGACTCGCACGTCCAGCCGACTCACGTTGCCCTGGTGGGCAAAGGCATCACCTTCGACACCGGAGGGATTTCGCTCAAGCCCGCCAATTCTATGCTGACCATGAAAACCGATATGACCGGAGCTGCCACCGTGGCCGCGGTGATCAACACGGTGGCGGCACTGAACCTGCCGATCAAGGTCACCGGCTGGCTGGCCATGGCCGAAAACATGCCCTCCAGCACGGCCGTCAAGCCCTCCGATATCGTGACCATCCGTAACGGAAAGACCGTGGAAATCATGAACACCGACGCCGAAGGTCGCGTCGTGATGGCCGATGCGCTGGTAGCCGCCACCGAAGAAGCCCCCGCTGCTGTAATTGACATTGCCACTCTCACCGGCGCTCAAATGGTGGCCTTGGGGCAACGAACCACCGGCGTAATGGGGCACGACCAGGTCCGCACCCAGCTGGTCGAGGCCGCCCAACGGGCCGGAGAGCTGATCTGGCCGATGCCGATACCAGAGAACCAGCGGGAGTCCTTGGATTCACGCGTGGCTGATATCTCTAATATGGGCTCGAAGTTTGGCGGAATGCTCACCGCCGCGGCGTTCCTTCGAGACTTCGTCGGCGAGACCCCCTGGGCACACCTGGATATCGCCGGCCCCAGTTTCAACGAAGAGGCACCCTTTGGCTACACGCCCAAAGATGCCACCGGAGTCATGCTTCGAACCCTGGTGGAATACCTGCGCCAGAACGCTCAGCAGAGCTAAACATTCGAAGACAGCCCCGAAAACAGCGCTCCAAGATCAGCTGTGACGAGTTTTACACCGCAGTCGTTAATACCGCAGACAATGTGTGGCAACAGCCTGGTTGTCAGCGATAAGCTGGTTATCAAAGGCATCGAGGATCAGTGTGCGGTCCTGCACGGTGCACCGCTGACGAAAAGTCGATATTTGTCGAGCCAAACAGGCTTGACCTAGATGAGGAGAACTCAACGTGACCGAAAACGCCACAGAATTCGACGTCCTAATCCTCGGCGGTGGCTCCGCCGGTTATGGTGCCGCTCTACGAGCAGTGCAGCACGGATTCAGCGTAGGTCTGATCGAAAAAGAGAAACTCGGTGGGACGTGCTTGCACTTTGGTTGCATCCCGACCAAGGCATACCTGCACGCTGCAGAAGTAGCCGATGAAGCACGCAGCGGTTCCAAGATCGGTGTCAACTCCAACCTGGAGTCCATCGACATGTCCAAGGTCCGTGACTACAAGGACAAAATCGTCTCCGGCAAGTTCAAGGGTCTACAGGGCCTGATGAAGATGCGCAAGATCACGGTGATTGAGGGCGAAGGCAAGCTGGTGTCGGAGTCCGAAATTGAGGTCGATGGTACCCGCTACCGGGGCGAGAACATCATCCTGGCATCCGGTTCCTACTCCAAGACCATGGGCCTGCCGATCGGCAACAAGATTATGACCAGCTTCGAGGCCTTACAGCTGGACTATTTGCCCAAGTCAGCGATCGTGCTCGGTGGCGGTGTCATCGGTTCTGAGTTCGCCTCCGCCTGGAATTCCTTCGGCATTGAGGTGACCATCATCGAAGGCCTGGACCACTTGGTCCCCAACGAGGATCCGGCCATCATCAAGGTCCTGGAGCGTGAGTTCAAGTCCAAGGGCATCAAGTCCAATCTGGGGACCTTCTTCGACAAGGTCGAAGAAACTGACAACGGTGTCAAGGTCACCCTGGTGGACGGTAAAGAATTTGAAGCCGAAGTCTGCTTGGTCGCGGTGGGCCGTGGACCCAACACTGAAGGTTTGGGCTATGAAGAGGTCGGTATCCCGATGGACCGTGGCTTCGTGACCCCCAATGAGCGTTTGCACACCGGCGTGGGCAACATCTACGCCATCGGTGACATCGTCCCGGGCAAGCAACTGGCCCACCGTGGTTACCAGCAGGGTATTTTCGTGGCCGAAGAAATCGCCGGCAACAACCCGATGGTCGTTCCCGATGAACGGATCCCTGCGGTGACCTTCACCAACCCCGAGATCGTCTCGGTTGGTTTGACCCAGCCCAAGGCTGAAGAGCGCTTCGGTAAAGACAACGTGGAAGTCGCCGAGTACAACCTGGCCGGTAACGGTAAGTCCTCGATCCTGGGTACGAAGGGGTTGATTAAGCTGGTGCGTCAGAAGCACGGCCCGATTGTTGGAGTCTTCGGCGTTGGTGCCCGCATTTCCGAGCAGGTCGGTGAAGCCCAGTTGATCGTCAACTGGGAAGCCTACCCTGAGGATGTGGCTTCGCTGGTGCACGCTCACCCGACGCAGAACGAATCGCTGGGTGAAGCAGCCATGATGCTGTTCGGTCACCCCCTGCACGCCTAATCATCCACCCCACCGGGTGGCTGGCAGGCACCGACCGTCGTCCACCCTTGAACCACCGACAACCACTGATCTGCAGCGAAGACATCAGCACATCATTGGCCCAAGATCAGTGGGAAATTGAGAGAGGAAACGGGACACCATGTCAGAAACCGTGAACCTGCCCGAGCTGGGCGAGTCCGTGACCGAAGGAACGGTAACGCGTTGGCTCAAAGAAATTGGCGACACCGTCGAAGTCGACGAACCCATTGTGGAAGTCTCCACCGATAAGGTCGACACCGAAATTCCCTCCCCAGTGGCCGGAACCCTGGTCGAGATTTTGGTTGACGAGGACGAGACCGTTGAGGTTGGTCAGGCTTTAGCCCAGATTGGCGATGCCGATGAAGCCAGCGGTTCTTCCTCCGACGACGAGGGCGCCGCAGACGAGACTGAAGAGAAACCTGAAGATCAACAGCAGGAAGAGCAACCGGAGGAGTCCGGTGACGACTCCGCTGACCAGCAGGCTCCGGCTGCTTCCTCCGGCGGTTCCGGCGAGGGCGAAGAGGTAACCCTGCCAGAACTCGGCGAATCGGTCACCGAAGGTACCGTGACTCGTTGGCTGAAAGACATCGGCGACACCGTCGAGGTGGACGAAGCTCTGTTGGAGATCTCCACCGATAAGGTCGACACGGAGATCCCCTCCCCGGTCGCCGGTACTCTATTAGAGATCAAGGTCAACGAAGACGATGTTGCCGAGGTCGGTGATGTCCTGGCTATCGTGGGCTCCGGCGATGCCACCGAGTCCCCCTCCGAGACGCCGTCAGACGACTCGTCCACCCACGAGACCGCAGACGAACAAGCTGATGAGGAGCCGGCACCGGCCGAGCCACAGGATCAGGGCGAAGCCGAGGCCAAGACCGAAGACACCCAGAGCGCAGAACCGGCTGAACAACCGGCTACACCGGCTTCTGATGCGGAATCCGACACTGCGACTCAGAGTAGCGGTGGCTACGTCACCCCGCTGGTACGTCGTCTGGCCCGTGAGTCCGGTGTGGACCTCAATGATGTGACCGGTACCGGTGTGGGTGGTCGGATCCGTCGTCAAGACGTGCTCACTGCCGCTGAAGCTCAGAAGTACGAAGAGAAGCAGGCTCAGAAGTCTTCCTCGGCAACGACACCATCTCAGGCTCCTGCACAATCCTCTCCTCCGGAGCCGAAGTCCTCGGTCGATCCGTCCAAGCGTGGTTCCACCGAGAAGGCTTCGCGCACCCGCCAGGTGATTGCCCAGCGCATGACGGATTCCCTGCACACCACTGCCCAGCTCACCCAGGTTCACGAGGTCGATTTGACCCGTATCGTCGCCCTGCGCAATGCCGCCAAGGAACAGTTCCAGGCCCAGCACGGCGTCAAGCTGACCTACCTGGCCTTCATTACTCTGGCAGCTGCGGAGGCACTGCGTGCTCACCCGGTCATCAACGCCGAGTACAACTCCGAGTCCAAGGAAATCACCTACCACGATTCCGAGGACATCGGCATCGCCGTTGATACCGAAAAGGGTCTGCTGGTGCCGGTTATCAAGGGCGCTGGCAACCTGAACCTCTCCGGCATCGCCTCCCAGATCGCTGAGCTGGCTGAGAAGTCCCGGACCGGCAAGATCTCGCCAGATCTACTCTCAGGTGGTACCTTCTCGATCACCAATTTAGGGTCCTTCGGCGCCTTGTTCGACACCCCGGTGCTCAACGCGCCGCAGTCGGCCATCTTGGGCCCGGGGAACATCGTCAAGCGACCAATGATCGTTCCGGATGCTGAAGGTAACGACAGCATTGCGATCCGCGACATGATGTATCTGTCCTTGACCTACGACCACCAGATCATCGATGGTGCCGACGCAGGTCGTTTCATGACCACGTTGAAGAACCGCCTTGAAAATGCGGAATTCGGCGCTGAGCTTGGTCTGAACTAAAAGCTTGGTCTGAACTAAAGGAGCTTGACCCCACCATTATGGAAATTGTTCGTCTCATTTTTCTTGCAATTCACTTGCTCGGTTTCGCAGCCGTGGTCGGTGGATGGTTCGCGCATTTCAAGCGACCGACGGTGACCAAGTCGCAGTTCTGGGGCGCCATCGTGATTGTGCTGTCCGGACTAGTACTCTTTGGATTGGCCGAAATGATGGGCGAACCAAACCGCATCAAGCTCACTATCAAGTTGGTGCTGGGCATTACGGTGCTGGTGGTTGCCTGGGTGGGCCAACGCAAGGTCAATAAGGGTGAGCTGGTCCCCACTGGCATTGCCCACGCGACCGGCGGGACCGCGCTCATTACCGCTTTAGTAGCTGTGCTATGGCAGTAATACCCTAAGCAGATCATCCCCAACGTTTCGGGGCCACCGTCAATTCCTCCCAGGAGGATCCTGACGGTGGCCCCGAAGCCTGTGTGCGCCGTTAGTGCTCATGGACCCGGCTTATTTTCCATTCCTGGTCATACTGCAACGTGACCACGAGATCAGCGTGTGACTCTTGTACCGACGCCCTGACCACGCCGTGAGCACCTTCGTCCGTCACCTCCTGTTGCGGCCACCCCCACTGGACGGGAATACGCACTGTCGTATCATCCAGGATCTCAACCTCGCCAGTGCGTTGTCCGCGCATTGAAAAGTCCTCCAAGTTCAATCCCTGCTCCGCCAAGCCCTCAATCATTTCTCGATCGTGAACCGCCACCTCAGATTCCCCGACCGCATAACGATCCACCATGTCCGGATCGGTGGTACGAAACGCCGCTGAGCGTTGTTGCACAATCTGTTCCAACCGCTCATCCAAACGTTCCGGATCCATGTGGTCGGTGACCGAGACAGTGTCCTGTGTGGCCCTGGCTGGTTCTTGAGACTCTGCCGTCAACGACGGCGACCCGCTAATCAGCGCTAAACCAACCGCCATGGCACCCGCTCCAGCGATGAATCGTCGTTGGGCCCGTTGCCGAAGGCCACGACGCGTTTTCGGTATCCTTCTTCGGGCGGGGCGTCGGGGGCGGTTTTTCTTCTCCGACGGTGGTTCCGACAATTTGGTGGGAAGTAAGATCCTCACGTCTGCAGCCACAATCGAATGCAACTCCAGCGCCCTGGGCTCGCCCCAATGCACGGCAGCTTCCAGACAATGACGCATAGTGGGGCGTTGTGTCGGATCATCGTCCAGACACGCCTCCAGAACATCTACCACATGTTCATCAATGTTGGGCACCAAGGACGGGAGCGGAGCGCGCACGTATGTTTTGCCCGGCACTCGTCCGGTGAGAAGATACCAGCACAGCGCCGCCCAGCTATACACGTCCGTCGCCGATGTCACGGCTGAGGCCTTAGCGTGCTGTTCTGGTGCCGCAAAACCGTGCACCGGTTGGCCCGGTCCTGCATCCGTGAGATAGGGCGCCCCGTTGAGGTCAAAAACCACCTCGGCCGGGCCCAACCCGCCATGACTGAGCCCTTGTCGGTGTAGTTCAGATAACGCCTGAGCGACCGGGATGACAATGGTCAAACATTGCTCGAGTTCCAGCGGACCCATGGTGTTGACGAGTTTAGCGGCATGAGAACCTCGCATCAGTTGCCAGCATCCCACCTGCGGCGCCGAATCGTCGCGGAGCTCGACGGCGCCAATCAGTGGCACCACGTGCGGATGGCTAAACCGTTGGGCCCGGTCGATAATCTGTGAGTGTCTCTCCTCCCCTACCTGCCCGAGGTCTGGAATTTTTAGCACGGCGGGCGCATCTCGTGAGCTAAATCCCGGGGGACGAAACCGCCAGAGGTTAAAGCGTTCGCCGGTGCAATACAGCTCGCCGACCTCACCCGAGAGCGGCTGTGGAGGCTGAGGTAGTGCGTCGGAGGTGTGCGATGAGGGATAGGTCATCAAATAATCCTGGGCTCGTAACAACGCGGTGTGCGATGCGGGTGTGCGAGGACAAAGGTGACAATGTCTGCCCCTGATTCTGCCGGAATCGCTCCCCTCACGGGGTGAGTTATCCACAGATAACTTTCGGTAGTATAGGTGTCATTATGGCCTCAGATAATTCTTCTCCCACTAAAGATCTCAAGACTGTCAAAGCCGAGCAGAAAGAGCGTCGGCGACAGCAGAGAGCCGAAGCGAAGGCGAACAAGAAGAGCCGCAAAAAGAACCAGGACGGTTTTTTCAAACGTATTGGGCGAGTCTTTAAAGACACCAAAGAATACGATCCCGCCGTGGTGTGGTGGATGCTACTTGGTTTTGCGGTGCCGATTCTGATCGGTGTCATCCTTGCCGGTCTCACCGGCAACTGGGTGACGTGGATCTTGATTGCTATCCCGTTCGGTTTGCTGACCGCCTTGATTATCATGAACCGGCGGGCTGAACGCGCGGCTTTTGCGCGCATCGACGGACGTCCTGGTGCTACGGGCGCGGCTTTGTCAACGTTAGGCCGCGGCTGGGTGGTACCCCAGGAGCCGGTCGCCATGAACGCTAAGTCTCAGGAAGCGGTGTACCGTGCCACCGGGAAAGCTGGTGTGGTCCTGGTGGCTGAGGGCTCGTATAACAAGGCCCGTCAGCTGGCTGAAAAAGAGCGTCGCCACATGAGCCGTTATTTGCCTAATGTCGAGATCCGTATTCTGCAGGTCGGTCATGGAAAGAATGAAGTGTCACTACACCAGCTGAGAAAGACCATCAAACGGATGAAAAAAACCCTCAATAAGCACGAAGTTCGGGCCATTGAGAACCGTCTGGCGTCCTTGCCTAGTAATAAGCTCCCGATTCCTAAGGGTGTGGATCCTTTCAAATCCCGTCCAGATCGTCGGGCGATGCGAGGGCGCTAAAGCCCCGGAGCTCGAGCGTGGATACACTAACTAGGCGGTGATCACGACCGTTTTGGCGAGCAGATCGTGGACTCCACGCTGGTCCTTGTCCATCACGATCGCCGGGATAAACAGGCCCAGGAGTAGCGCACGAATTGCTGCCTGCCATAGTCCCACGGAGGCCCCGCCAACGCGAACCACCTGAATGCGGAATAGGGCTTTGCCGATGGTAGCTCCCAACAGTCCTACCAACAGCCAGTGCATCATCACGAAAAACAGCAGGGGAAGCCAGGGCTGATCACTGCCAACAAGCCAAGCCAATCCTACGGAGATAAACCAGTCGCTAAACAGTGCTCCGACACGGCGTCCCAGCGAGGCAACCGAGCTCGGCCCGGTTCTGGGGAGCCCTAATCGTTCACCGGGGTAGGTATCTTGCTCTCCCGGGGGACCTTCCACCCAGGAAGCAAGATCTTTCCGGGAGATCAACGGGTCCTCGGCGTTGTCTTCGCGACGGTGTTCTGCGGACATAAGACAACTCTATCGGTTCGGTCTTGTCATCCTCAGTGTGTGGCAGGCACGGCTCCGCCTGACCAAGACCCTTTCTCCGTTGCGCTATTGCAGGAATTCCCGACGGCTTTCCCCCGATCAAAGCGCGCTTTCTGTAGGGTTAATGCCATCGCGGAAAGTCTGCATCGCGGAAACTATGACAGGAGTAAGAATGTTCTCCACCTCAGAAGAAATTCTCGCCTATCTCAAAGACGAGGATGTGGCCTTTGTTGATGTGCGGTTCACCGACCTCTTCGGTGGAATGCACCACTTCAACCTGCCGGCCAAGGCTGTCGACAACGACTTTTTTGAAAGTGGCCAGCTCTTCGACGGCTCGTCGATTCCCGGCTTCGCCACCATCGCAGAGTCCGATATGCAACTGATTCCCGATGTGACCACCGCGTTTATCGATCCCTTCCGGGAGCAGAAGACTCTGGCGATGTTCTTCTCTATCATTAATCCCCGCACCGGGGAGCCCTACCACCGGGATCCCCGCGGTGTGGCCACGCGAGCAGAGGATTATTTAGCCTCCACCGGTATCGCCGACACTGCCAGTTTCGCCTCTGAAGCCGAGTTCTACCTGCTGGATGGCGTCCGTTACGAGAATCAGGCACATAAATCGTTCTTTGAAATTGATGCTGAAGAAGCCTGGTGGAACACCGGTCGTGAAGAGCCCGGTGGCAACCTAGGACACAAGACTCCGTCCGGTGGCGGCTACTTCCCGGTCTCCCCGATTGACCAAATCGCCGATGTGCGTGATGAAATCTGCTTACTTTTGGAACAGGTTGGGCTCGAAGTCGAGCGCTCTCATCACGAGGTGGGCTCGCCCGGGCAGGCCGAAATCAATTTCCGCTTCGATTCTTTGTTGCACTCGGCCGATAAGGCTCAGGTGTTCAAGTATGTCGTGAAAAACACCGCCTTGTTGTTCGGCAAAACCGCGACCTTTATGCCCAAGCCGGTCTACGGTGATGGCGGTTCAGGCATGCACTGCCACCAGTCCCTGTGGCAAGACGGCGAACCGCTGTTCTACGACGAAAAGGGCTACGCTTCACTGTCTGATCTGGCCCGCTGGTACATCGGCGGACTGCTGGAGCACTCCTCAGCCATTATGGCCTTCACCAACCCGACGGTGAACTCCTATAAGCGTCTGGTCAAAGGTCACGAAGCACCGATCAACATGCTCTACTCGCAGGGCAATCGCTCGGCAGCTATCCGCATTCCGATTACCGGGACCAACCCCAAAGCCAAGCGACTGGAGTTCCGTGCGCCGGACCCCTCCCAGAACCCCTATCTCGCTTTTGCAGCTCAGCTGATGGCCGGTCTGGA
This sequence comes from Auritidibacter sp. NML100628, assembly GCF_003185985.1. Taxonomy (NCBI): domain Bacteria; kingdom Bacillati; phylum Actinomycetota; class Actinomycetes; order Micrococcales; family Micrococcaceae; genus Auritidibacter; species Auritidibacter sp. NML100628. The sequence goes on along the minus strand of NZ_QHLP01000009.1, from coordinate 76,438 downwards.
CGGAATTCGTAATCGCATCGAGCCACCGGAGCCGGTGGATAAGGACCTCTACGAGTTGCCTCCGGAAGAAGCCGCCGATGTGAAGCAGGCGCCACGCACTCTGGAAGAAGCGATCGACGCTCTGGAAGAGGACCACGAATTCCTCCTGGCCGGTGATGTGTTCAGCGAAGACCTGATCAACACCTGGATTGACTATAAGCGTGAGTACGAGATCAATGTGTTGCGCGCCTACGTTTCGCCGAAGGAATTCGAGCTCTACTACTCGATCTAGCACCTACGCCATCAAGGACGGCTTCAACCTTCTACCTGGCGACTCAGGTAACTGCAACGGTGCTGGTGGGGATCACCGTGATCCCCACCAGCACCGTCGGTTAATACCGTGGTGAATCTGACACGCGTCGTAGCACCGCCAAGGAATATTTGTCTCTCGGTTGGAGCTATACGCGACAGAAACACAGATCCTGCTCACTGAAAGAAGGTTTCGAATGCCTGAAGCTGGCGCTTCAACGAACTACCGGGTTTCCATTCTCGACTTAGCCACCGTCCGCCATGGGCAGTCTATTGGTGACGCGGTCGGTGAATCGCTGACTTTGGCCCAACGGGCCGAAGAACGAGGTTTCCACCGTATTTGGTTCGCTGAGCACCACAACATGCCCTCGATCGCTTCGTCGGCAACCTCCGTGTTGCTATCTCACATCGGCGCCCACACCTCCACAATCCGCTTGGGCTCTGGTGGCGTGATGTTGCCCAACCACGCTCCGTTGCTGATTGCCGAACAGTTCGGGATGTTGCAGGAACTCTACGGCCCCCGCATCGACCTCGGCTTGGGCCGTGCACCGGGAACCGACCAGAAGACTCTGTGGGCACTGCGTCGCGATCCTCAGTCCGCTGACCGGTTCCCCCAAGACGTTGTGGAGCTGCAGGGCTACTTAAGTGGGGACTCCCAGATTCCCGGGGTGGAAGCCTATCCTGGTAAGGGCACCAACTTGCCCATCTTCATTCTCGGCTCCTCACATTTCGGCGCGCAGCTAGCTGCCAAACTGGGCCTGCCCTACACCTTCGCATCTCATTTCGCTCCGCAGATGCTGGAATCGGCTGCCAGCTTGTACCGGGAGCACTACGAGCCCTCTGAACAGCACCCGGAGCCCTACTTCATTGCGGCCCTGAACGTCATTGCCGATGAGACCGAAGAGGGCGCCCAGGCCAGCTTGGAGGCCGCTCAGCGCTCCCGGATTCGGTCCTTCCTGGGTCGCGGTAAGAACCTCAGCGACGATGAGGTGTCCTTACTGCTCCACTCTCCGGCCGGCGAACAGGTGTTGAGCATGTTGAAGTACACTGCGGTGGGCACCGCCTCAGTGGTACGCGAGTACATGGATCAGTTTGCCGAACGGGTCTCAGCCGATGAGCTGATCATGACTAATCTGGCCCCGTCGTTGCAGAGTCGCTTGACCACCTTGGACCTGGTCGGCTCCTCGGTCATCAACCGATAAACTCCAGTCACCCTGATGGGTTGAGGCTAGTTCATCCCATAGAACCGATGTTCGAACACCTGCCGAGCATGGCGGGTGATGCGCAAGTAGTCCTCTTCGAAAACACCCGCATTGCCCGACTCATACCCGCACCACTGGGCGACCGCTTCTAGGTCATCTCGGTTGGTGGGCAACGTGTCGGAGGCACGGGCCGACCAGATCATATTCGCCGAGCGGATCCTAGAGCACAGTCTCCAGGAGTTTTCCAAGGCTTGGGCCTCGTGGGCATCAAGGTGCCCGAGCTCGTGCAATGCCTCCAACGCTTCCACGGTGGAGGTGGTGCGCAATGACTCTGCTTGACCGGCGTAGCGCAACTGGAAGGTCTGCACCAGCCACTCCACATCCGACAGCGACCCACGCCCGAGCTTCACATGCCGGTTAGGATCAGCCCCGCGGGGTAGTCGCTCGGATTCCACCCGAGCTTTCATTCGACGGATCGCCCGTAACCGTTGCGGGGTCAGCTCGGTGTGATAGCGCACCGAGTCTGCCCAGTTCGTGAATTCATCCTGCAGAGCCTGTTCTCCAGCTAGCGTCCGGGCCCGCAACAGCGCCTGGATTTCCCAAATCTCAGCCCATTGCTGGTAGTAGTTCCGATAGGACTCCATGGAGCGCACCAAGGGACCCTGTTTGCCTTCGGGGCGCAGGTCCGCGTCAATCATCAGTACCGGTTCCAACGGGATGGCCGGTTTCAGCGGCATCTTCAGGTAGTGGGTGAGTTTCTTGGCTTGGCTGACGGCCTGTTGGTGGGCCTCACGCTCGTCGGTGGCTGCCTCGGTGGGTTGGTGAACGAACATCACGTCCAAATCCGAGCCATAGCCGCATTCCTGTCCGCCTTGGCGCCCCATGGCCACCACCACCAGGTTCGCCAGTCGTTTCTCACCACTGTCGGCAAGTTCGCGTTCCACCAAATCTAGTCCGGCCATCGCGCTGGCTTGGTCGGCCCGGCATAGCGCGTGAGAGATCTCATCTTGGTCGATCAGTTCCAAGGCGTCAGCCATTGCGGTACGCAGAATTTCGCGTCGACGAATCAGCCGGATGTGGCGCATCGCTTCGTTGACTTCAGGGTGACGCGACAGCACCGAGCGCATCTCGGTCAGGATGGCGTCCAGGCTCAAGGGCACCAGGTCCTGGTCACGGTCTAGCCAGGCGGTGGCCTCCGGAGAGTGTTCCAGCAAGTCGCAGACATACCGGGAACTGGACAACACGGTGCAGAGTCGCTCGGCAGCATCGGAGGAGTCCCGCAACATACGCAGGTACCATCCTGAGCGACTGATCGATTCCGACAGACGCCGGAAACTCAGCAGACCACCATCGGGGTCCGGACCGGCAGCCAGCCAGCCCAACATGGCCGGTAGGAGCTGACGTTGCAACGCCGCCGAGCGAGACACCCCCTCGGTAAGGAACCCAATATGGCGGATCGCGCCCTTGGGGTCTCGGTACCCCAGGGCGACCAGCCGCTGTTGGGCAGCTTCAGAGGAGAGTCTGACCTGGTCGGCCGGCAGGGCCGCGGTGGCAGGAAGGAGCGGCCGGTAGAACAACCGCTCAAAGACCTCGGCGACGGCTCGAGCCGTCTTCTTCCAGCTGCTCAGCAACTCATCAGCGTTATGCGGATGTTCCTGCGCACCTGAGCCGACGGCCCGGGCTAGCACCCGGAGATGTTGTTCTTTTTCGGGTAGCAGGTGGGTGCGACGCATCTGGGCAAGTTGTAACCGGTGCTCCATCACGCGTAAGAACCGGTAGTAGTCCGTCATCGAGCGCGCGTCGGCCCGTCCCACGTATCCGCCGGCTTCCAAAGCCTGGATAGCTTCTTCGGTGGAGCGCACATGCAGGCTCGAATCCGTTTTTCCGTGCACCAGTTGCAACAGCTGGACCGGAAATTCAATGTCACGCAGTCCCCCACTGCCGAGCTTGATGTCACGGTGACGCTGTTTCGCCGGAATATTCTTTACCACCCGGCGTCGCATCGATTGGACCTGAGAGACGAAGCCTGGCCGGGTGGAGACCTGCCAGACCAGGGGGTAGATGGCGTTGAGATATTCCTCAGCCAAGCGGTGGTTACCGGCCAGTCGACGACACTTCAGCAAGGCCTGGAACTCCCAGGTATGGGCCCACCGGTTGTAGTACGTGCGGTGTGACGCTACCGTGCGCGACAGTTCTCCATCTTTGCCTTCGGGGCGCAGGTTGGCGTCGACCTCCCACAGCCCGGGCTCTGGGGCGGGAGACTGGATGGTGTGTGAAATCCCGGTGGCCAGTTCTCGGGCCACCGCGGTCATGGTTTCCTCCGACAAAGACTCCACATGCTCCGAGGCTGCCGGTCCGTGCACAAAAATCACGTCTACGTCCGAGAGGTAGTTCAGCTCTCGGGCACCGCATTTGCCCATCCCCATCACGGTCAGGCTCGTGCCATCGATTTCTTCGCGACTAAACTTCGACTCAGCATCGAATCTCGCCACCGCCAGAGCGGCCTCCAGGGCCGCAGCAGCCAGGTCAGCCAACCACCGGGAAATAATCGGCTGGGCACCCATGGGATCGGGGGCATTGAGGTCTTGGACGGTAATGCTGAGAATTTGTCGCCGATACATGACCCGTAGCGCCACCGCCGCCTCTTTACCACCCTGGGTGGCCACCGGTTCTTCCTGCTGTGGATCAGCTCCCACAGCCTCCAGTAACAGGCAACGCAAAGCCTCGGGAGCATAGCGTGCTTCTCCGTGCGCGTCAGGCTCGTAGATCCCAGCAACTGCGGGTGCGCTGGCCACAGCGTCCTCGGACCCGGTGACGACGTCCAGGTGCTCAGGGTAGCGGATCAGAAATTCACCAAGGGCTTCCGAGGTGCCCAACAGCCGAATCAGCGAGCGGATCTGGTGTTGCTCAGCTTGGTTGAAGAGCTCTTGGACACTGGCTTCGGCCTCCACGAGTCGGATCAGCAGGATGAGCGCTTGGTCAGGATTGGCAGCCACCGAGATGACATCGAGCAACTGGTCTCGATCCAGCTCAGCGAGCTCGGGCGCTTGTAGCCGGCTTTCCGCTCGCGACAGGTCGGTGAACCCCGCTCCGGCCAGGGTGCGCCCGCGTGAGGACCGGGAGCGTGAACCGGATGCGGAGGTGGGGGTACGTTTGGTCAAGGAGTTACACCGCCCCGAGGTAACGGGAGAGCTCGAACGGGGACACATTGACCCGGTATTGTTCCCATTCTTCGCGTTTATTGCGCAGAAAGGACTCAAAGACCTGTTCGCCGAGCACCTCGGCAACGAATTCAGATTCTTCCATCACCCCCAAGGCATCGTGGAGGGTGGATGGCAACGGTGAGTGCCCCAAGAGTCGGCGTTCGTGTGAGGTCAACTGTGAGATGTCTTCTTGGGCAGCCTCAGGTAGGTCATATTCTTCCTGAATACCCCTCAGACCGGCAGAGAGTAGCAACGCATAGGTCAGATAGGGGTTGGCCGCGGCATCAATACCGCGGTATTCCACCCGAGCGGATCCGGCCTTATCCGGCTTATATAAGGGAACACGGACCAGGGCGGAGCGGTTGTTGTGGCCCCAGGAGACATAGGGTGGTGCTTCTCCCCCGCCCCAGAGCCGTTTATAGGAGTTGACGAACTGGTGGGTTACCGCGGTGATCTCCGCGGAGTGTCTTAGCAGTCCGGCGATAAAACGACGGGCGGTGGTCGACAGCTGGTACTCGGCTCCGGGCGCATAGAAGGCGTTGACGTCCCCTTCGAATAACGAAAAGTGTGTGTGCATCGCTGAGCCGGGGTGTTCGCCAAAGGGCTTGGGCATGAAGGTCGCGTAGTAACCCTGCAAAGTGGCGACTTCTTTGACCACGGTGCGGAATGTCATGATGTTATCCGCGGTAGCCATCGCATCCATGGCACGTAGATCAATCTCGTTCTGGCCCGGGCCCCCTTCGTGGTGGGAGAACTCCACGGAAATTCCGACCTGCTCCAGCATGGACACCGCATGACGGCGGAAGTCTTGGGCGACCCCACCGGGCACGTGGTCAAAGTACCCGGCAGCATCCACCGGTTCGGGGTTGTGCATCATCCGCTTCGGGTCCGAGCGTTCTTCCAGATCTGCCTTGAGCAGATAAAACTCGATTTCCGGGTGCAGGTAGCACGTGAATCCCAAATCCGCGGCCTTGTCGATACTGCGTTGGAGCACGTAGCGGGGGTCAACGGCCGCCGGTTCCCCATCGGGCATCTTCACGTCGCAGAACATGCGTGAGGTTTGTTCATCTTCACCCCGCCAGGGCAAAACCTGGAAGGTCGAGGGATCCGGTTGTAAGAGCATGTCGGATTCAAAAATCCGGGTGAACCCATCGATCGAGGAGCCATCGAACCCCAGGCCCTCGGTGAAGGCGTACTCCACTTCAGCCGGGGCCAGAGCCACTGATTTCAGGGCACCGACCACATCGGTGAACCACAGTCGCACAAAGCGGACGTCTCGATCCTCAAGGGTGCGCAACACGAATTCTTGCTGCCGGTCCAATCGTTCCACGGTCGCTCTCCTGCATCAGCGTCGTGAGGTGGTGGGGCTCGCCGGTGACGAGCTACCTCGGCAAGTCTACGTCACCGCTTACTCGGTGTCGTCTAGTTCCACCGGGTCACTAGTGACCACGATCCCGTCGGCATCGGAGTAAACGTACTCTCCCGGAATGAACTCAATCCCACCGATCACCAGGTTAACATTCGTGACACCCAGTCCTTCTTTGCGGGATTTTTGGGAGTTGGTGCCCAAGGCTTTAACACCGATCGCCATCTCGGCGATCTCGGCCGAGTCGCGGATGGCGCCATGGACGATCACCCCGGCCCAGTTGTTGTCGATGGCCAGTTGAGCAATATTGTCTCCGAGCAACGCCCGGTTCAGGCTTCCGCCCCCATCGACAACAAGTACCCGCCCCTCTCCTGGCGTGGACAGCGTAGCCCGGACTTCGGTGTTGTCTTCGAAGCAACGCACCGTGGCGATCTGGCCGGCGAATTTCTGCACTCCGCCGAAGTTCCGTAGTTGAATCGGACAGCTCCGGACCGACTCTCCAAGGTGATCTGCAAGGTCTGTGGTGTTCAGTGGTGTTGTCATGCCTCGATCTTAGAACATCCTCTGTGATCTAGATCCCCTAGACTGTGAGCATGTCGAGTTCAGAGAATATCAGCTACGCCACCGAGAGCCCGAACCCGAAACGTGTTCGCACCCACCACCTCCAGCAGCTCAAAGACGCCGGCCACCGGTTTGCGATGCTCACGAGCTATGACGCCCTGACCGCCCGGATTTTCGACCAGGCCGGTATCGAGGTGTTGCTCGTTGGTGATTCCGTGGGGAACACGGTGCTCGGCTATGACTCGACCATGCCGGTCACCTTAGATCAAATGGTGCTGTTCTCCCAGGCGGTCGCTCGTAGCGTCGGACGGTCCCTGGTGGTCGCGGATATGCCATTTGGTAGCTATGAGTCCTCGGTGCAGCAGGCCGTGGACAGCGGGGTTCGGCTGGTTAAAGAATCTCAGGTCGCGGCGGTCAAGCTCGAGGGTGGCGCCCGGTATGCCGAACACGTGGCTGCGATGACCTCAGCGGGCGTGGCGGTCATGGGCCATATCGGGTTCACACCGCAGTCAGAACATGTGCTCGGTGGGTTTCGGGTCCAAGGGCGTGGCCAGGACGCCACCCAACAGATGATCCAGGACGCACTAGCACTTCAGGAAGCTGGGGCGTTTACCGTGTTGATGGAAATGGTGCCCACTGAGGTGGCCGCCGCAGTCGACGAGGCCTTGCAGGTACCGACCATCGGGATTGGCGCCGGCAATGCCACCACCGGTCAGGTCTTAGTCTGGCAGGACGCTTTCGGACTTAATACGGGGCGTCTGCCTCGGTTCGTCAAGCAATACGCCACCCTTGCGGAACAGCTCTCCCAGGCGGCCAAGACCTATGCCGATGAGGTGCGTTCGGGGGCATTCCCGGACGAGGACTACTCCTTCGCCCGTTAGGTCCGTGGTGGATCAGCGTGCAACGGGGAGCACGTAGCGCGGTCGAGTGCGCGCCAGCGGGCGGGGCGAGACGGCTAGTCCTCGGCTTCGTCCTCGGCGTCCCACCGCTCATTATTCTCCTGGACCTTCTCCAAGGCCCGACGAGCCTGTTCCGCCGTCTCGAAGGGGCCCAACAATTTGCGCCAGTTCGATTGGGGACCCTTTTCAACCTCGTGAGTCTCAACATTGAACCAGTACTGTGTCGCGCTGTCAGTCATGGCTCCATCCTCTCATATGTGCCCGAGCTGAGCGTCGGGGGCGAACTACCCCGCAAATGCTATTCAGCGTTAGGATCAAGGTATGCCCAGCAATTCAGTGACACTTCATCCTGCCCCAGAACCCGGTACCGAGGGTTCCCATAATCTTCCGGTCGATGGTCCGGCACGGCCTGGGCCCGGCTCGCTGGCGCCGGTCGGACGACTCGCCCCGGGGTATGTTGCCCCACGCTTGCACGTACCCGCCGAAATTCCCCGGCCCGATTATGTCGGCAAAAAAGACCCGAATGAGGGTCAGCACGGCGATGTTTATGATGAGGTAGCTATCGAGAAAATCCGCGCTGCCGGACGGCTGGCCGCGGAGGCGATGAACGCGGTAGAAGCTGCGATTCAACCCGGTGTCACCACTGCCGAGTTGGACCGCATCGGCCACCAGTACATGATCGATCACGGGGCTTACCCCTCTTGTTTGGACTACCGGGGCTTCCCAAAATCACTGTGTACCTCGCTGAACGAGGTCATCTGCCACGGGATCCCCGATGACACCGTGCTTGAAGACGGTGACATCATCAATATCGATATCACCGCCTACCTGGATGGTTACCACGGCGACCATAATAAGACCTTTACCGTCGGTGACACCGACGAGCAGTCCCGGTTGCTCATCCAGCGCACCCACGAAGCCATGATGCGCGGCATCAAGGCGGTCAAGCCCGGACGCGAAATCAACGTGATTGGTCGCGTGATTGAAAAATACGCCAACCGGTTTGGCTACGGTGTCGTCCGCGACTTTGTCGGCCACGGCGTGGGCCGGGAGTTCCACTCCGGGCTGATTGTGCCCCACTACGACACCGCCCCGGACCATAACACCGTGATGGTTCCGGGCATGGTGTTCACCATCGAACCGATGATCACACTGGGCGATATTTCCTGGGAGATGTGGGATGACGACTGGACAGTCACGACCAAGGACCGTCAACGCACCGCTCAGTTCGAGCACACACTCGTGGTGCGCGAAGATGGCGCCGAAATTTTGACCCTAGCCGAGTAGACACGATCGGAAGACGAGTACAAGGGAACCGTGGTAGCGATGTCTGGTAACAACACCCCAACCTATATCGGCGTGGATATTGGCGGCACCGGGATGAAGGGTGGCATCGTCGCAATCTCGGCCTCCGGCCAGCAGGCCGGTGAACTCTCCGGTGAGCGGTTCCGGATTCCCACCCCGCAACCAGCGACTCCCCAGGCGGTCGCGCGCACCGTCGCCGAGATCATCGATGAACTTGACAGCCGTGAAATGGCCCCGGCGCGGGATCGCCCGGTGGGAATTTGTCTTCCGTCAGTGATTCACCACGGGCTGGCGCTGTCTGCCAACAACATCGACCCGTCCTGGATTGAGACGAATGCTCACGAGCTGTTCTCCGATCACCTGCACCGCGATGTGCGAGTCATCAACGACGCAGATGCTGCCGGGCTGGCTGAAGCCCGCTTCGGTGCTGCCCGCCGGGTGTCTGGTTCGGTGCTGGTGGTTACACTGGGCACCGGCATCGGTTCGGCCATGATCCATAACGGAGTGTTGGTGCCCAATTTCGAACTGGGTTCACTCGAGTTCCGGGGAAATATGGCCGAGCGCGATGCCTCTGCGTCGGCGCGGGAGCGTGCTGAGCTAAGTTTCCAGGAGTATGCCGAGCAACGGTTACAGCCCTATTTCTCCTACCTGGAACGACTATTTTCCCCGGAACTGTTCGTGATCGGCGGTGGCATATCGCAACGTGCCGAAGAGTTCCTGCCCTATGTGAAGCTCCGCGCACGAACTATCCCGGCACAGATGGTCAATAACGCTGGCATTATTGGCGCAGCGTTGTTTGCCTCGATCGCCGACACATCGATGTAGTCGAGGCCGGTTTCACACCGCAGTCTGCACCGCGACGACGCAGTGCCGCGGTCCATTGAGTTGAAAACCGGTGGGATCGCGGCTTCCCCTCCGCAATCCCACCGGAAAACTATTTTATCGAGTAAAGAGCTTCGCTTGTAGGGGTTCTACCGCGAAAGGATGCTCTCTCAGCTCGCTAATGGCTTTCTCGAAATCGTCCAAAGAATCAAAGTCCTGGTAGACCGAGGCAAATCGCAGATACGCCACCTGATCCAATCGGCGCAATGGTCCCAGAATGGCCAACCCGACTTCGTGGGCATCGACCTCCGAATTACCGGTCGATCGAATGGCCTCTTCAACCTCTTGCGCCAAGACAGCCAAGTCGTCTTTTGATACCGGGCGACCCTGGCAAGCTTTCGAGACACCGTTGATGACCTTATTGCGGTCAAAGGGCTCAGCGACTCCGGAACGTTTCACCACCATCAATGACGTGGTTTCTAACGTGGTGAAACGTTTACCACACGCTTGGCACTGCCGACGGCGACGAATTGCAGAGCCGTCGTCGAGGGAACGAGAATCGACCACCCGGGACTCCTCGTGTCGACAGAAAGGACAGTGCATCTTCGCTCCGATTTTCTCACCGTGTCACGGTATCGACGTTAGACATCCCCCACAATACTCCCACATATAGGCGTGTTTCAAATACACAGCTACTACATGTAGTAACCGAAGGGTTTGTGGCGCTTAGTCCAGACAGGAGGCTCCCAGCAGCACCTTGAGGTCACCAAATAGGGCTGGATTAGGTGACACGCGGAAATCTGGGCCAAGTTGCATCACGTCAATGCCGAGATTGCCCATCAGTTTCACCCGCACGTCGGTCGACCCGGAATGGTTCTTCAGGGTTTCGCCAAGCTGCCGCATCAGACTTTCGGTGGCCTTGAAATGCGGGATGCTGAGGTTCACCGGTCCCCCATGGCCTACACTGGCTTCCTGTGCGTCGATCAGCGTCATCTCTTGGGCCGAGAGCGAGACCGACCCGTCGTCACGTCGTTGGACTCTGCCTTTGACCGAGACGATGAGATCTTCGGCCAATACGGTGGCAATCGGTGCATAGACCTGTCCGAAAAACATCACATCCATCGACCCGTTGAGATCTTCGACTTCGGTACGGGCATAGGCATTACCCGAGTTCTTCGCGATCCTGCGCTCCAGGGTGTTGATCAGGCCAGCAATGGTGACTTGGGCGCCGTCAGCAGGGCCATCTTCATCCAGGATCTGGGTGATGGTGTGGTCAGCGTATTGCGACAGCACCGATTCTAGGCCTTGCAACGGGTGATCCGAGACGTAGAGTCCCAGCATGCCACGTTCAAAGCTGAGCTTGGTCTTACGATCCCATTCCGGCACGTCCGGCACAGAGATACCCAGGCCCACGTCAGCGGCTGAGGTGTCGCTGTCGTCGAGCAAGGAGAAGAAGTCGAATTGGTTATTGGCCTCTTGCCGTTTCTGCACCACCGAGGCGTCTACGGCTTCTTCATGCACCGCCAACAACGCGCGCCGGGGGTGACGCATCGAATCGAAGCCCCCGGCTTTAATCAAGGATTCGATGGTGCGCTTATTGCACACCACCTGCGGGACCTTTTTAAAGAAGTCCTGGAAGCTGGTGAACTGACCTTGCTCTTCACGGGCGTTCACGATCCCGTGCACGACATTGTCGCCCACGTTGCGCACCGCCCCCAGGCCGAAACGAATATCGTTACCAACCGGGGTGAACTGCAAAGCTGATTCATTGACGTCGGGCGGAAGCACTGTGATACCCATGCGACGGCACTCGTTGAGATACATTGCCATCTTGTCTTTATCCGAGCCCACCGAGGTCAACAGGGCTGCCATGTATTCAGCCGGATAGTGAGCCTTCAGGTACGCGGTCCAATACGAGACGAGTCCGTAGGCAGCCGAGTGGGCCTTATTGAACGCGTAGTCAGAGAATGGAAGCAGAATGTCCCAGAGCGCAGTCACCGCCTCTTCCGAATAGCCACGGTCCAGCATGCCTTGATGGAAGTCCACGTACTGTCGGTCCAGCTCGGCTTTCTTTTTCTTCCCCATTGCGCGACGGAGAATATCCGCTTGACCCAGCGAGTAGCCGGCGACCTTCTGGGCGATGGCCATCACCTGCTCCTGGTAAACAATCAGACCGTAGGTGGTGTCCAAAATGTCTGCCAGTGGTTCTGCTAGCTCCGGGTGGATCGCGGTAATCTCTTGTTGGTGGTTCTTGCGCAACGCGTAGTTGATGTGCGAGTTGGCACCCATCGGGCCCGGGCGATATAGCGCGATGGTCGCGGAAATATCTTCGAAGTTATCCGGGCGCATCATCTTTAGTAGCTGGCGCATAGGGCCACCGTCGAGCTGGAAGACTCCGAGGGTTTCTCCACGCGCCAGCAACTCATAGGATTCGGTGTCGTCTAAGGTGAGAGCTTCCAGATCCAGTGGGGTTCCCTGGTTGGCCTCAATGTTGTCCAGGGCATCCGAGATGATGGTCAGGTTGCGCAAACCCAAGAAGTCCATTTTGATCAGCCCCAGGCCTTCACAGGTGGGGTAATCAAACTGGGTGATGACCTGGCCGTCTTGGAGTCGGCGCATAATGGGGACTACATCAATCACCGGCGCCGAGGACATGATCACCCCGGCGGCGTGCACACCCCACTGCCGCTTCAAACCTTCTAGGCCCTTCGCCGTTTCGAAGACATCTACCATCTCCGGGTCGGTCTGGAGCAATTCGCGGAACTCTGCAGCCTCGTTGTACCGAGGCGCCTCGGGGTTCTCAATGTCTTTGAGCGGAATGTCCTTAGCCATCACTGCCGGTGGGAGTGCTTTGGTGAGCTGCTCCCCCATCGAGAACGGTTTGCCCTTCACACGGGCAGAGTCTTTCAACGCCATCTTGGTCTTGATGGTGCCGTAGGTGACAATCATTGCCACCCGCTCATCCCCGTATTTTTCGGTTACATAGTCAATAACCTCAGGACGACGGCGATCGTCGAAGTCGACGTCGAAGTCAGGCATCGAGACACGGTCCGGGTTCAAGAACCGCTCGAAGATCAGCCCGTGCTTGATGGGATCCAGCTCGGTAATCCGCATCGCGTAAGCGACCATCGAGCCTGCACCAGACCCACGGCCTGGGCCGACGCGGATGCCGTTATTCTTGGCCCAGTTGATGAAGTCTGCCACGACCAGGAAGTAACCGGGGAAACCCATGGAGATGATCACGTCAAGCTCATAGTCGGCTTGTTTCTGGGCGTAGTCGGGGACTCCATTGGGATAACGATTGCGCAGGCCTTTATTGACCTCTTTGATCAACCAGCTGGTCTCGTCTTCCCCCTCGGGCGTGGGGAAGGCCGGCATGTAGTTGGCATCGGTGTTGAAGCTGACATCGCACTGTTCGGCAATGAGCAAGGTGTTATCGCAGGCTTCGGGGAACTCTTTGAACAGAGTGCGCATTTCACGCGATGACTTCAAATAATACTCGTTGCCTGAAAAGGCGAAACGGGAACCGCCCTGATCGTAGGTGGGCTCATCCAGTCGGGACCCCGATTGCAAGGCTAAGAGGGCTTCATGGTGACCGGCGTCGTGTTCGTGGGTGTAATGCAGGTCGTTCGTAGCGACCATGGGTAGATTGAGTTTTTTGCCGATCTCAAGCAGATCGGTAAACACCCGGCGCTCAATATCGAGGCCGTGTTGCATGATTTCCAGGTAGAAATTCTCCTTACCGAAGATATCGCGGAATTCCGCAGCGGCCTCCAGCGCCTCTTGTTTCTGGCCCAGTCGCAATCGAGTCTGCACTTCCCCGGACGGGCACCCGGTGGTGGCAATAATGCCCTCCGAGTATTGGCTAAGCAGATCTCGGTCGATGCGCGGCCATTTAGAGTAGACCGAATCCAGTGATGCGATCGAGGCAGCTTTGAATAAGTTGTGCATGCCGGTGTTGTTCTTCGACAACATGGTCATGTGCGTATAGGCGCCACCGCCCGAAACATCGTCACCACGCTGGCCCTGTTCGCCCCACCGCACCCTCGTTTTGTCGTGGCGGGACTGCTGGCCGGGGGCCAAATACGCTTCTAACCCGATAATGGGTTTGATACCGGCGTTTTTGGCTTTGGACCAGAAGTCGAAGGCGCCGAAGAGATACCCGTGGTCAGTAATGGCCATGGATTCCATACCCAACCTGTTGGCCTCGGCGAATAACTCGTCCAGTTTCGCCGCTCCATCCAACATCGAGTACTCGGTATGGGTGTGCAGGTGAACGAAACCTCGATCCTCAGAGGCAGTTGAGGTCATAGGAATTGATCATCTCCTCGACGACGGCCAGGGTCACCAGACCCCAGTCTAGTCCTTTCACACCTGCTGTGTGGCAGCTCCTCACCCGCTTCTGTACGGGGCGACTACCGGTTGCGGAGCACCGAGAGAGCATACTGCAAATCTTTAGGGTACGGGCTGGTGTAGGTGACCCATTCGCCGGTGGTGGGGTGTTGAAAACCCAGTTGGTGGGCATGCAACCACTGTCGGGTCAGCCCCAGGTTCGCGGCCAGCTTTGGATCAGCACCGTAGGTGAGGTCTCCGGCCAGCGGATGACGCATCGCGGAGAAATGGACACGGATTTGGTGGGTGCGACCGGTCTCCAACCCCACACGCATCAGCGTGGCAGTACCGAAGGATTCCAAGGTCTCGTAGTGCGTGACTGCATGTCGACCACCGTCCAGGACAGCAAACTTCCAGTCGTGCCCTGGGTCGCGACCGATCGGGGCGTCGATAGTGCCGTCGACGGGATCCGGTAGCCCCTGGACCAGAGCGTGATACGTTTTGGCCGGCACCCGGTCACGGAACTGGTCTTTCAGGTGGGTATAGGCGGTTTCACTGGTGGCCACCACCATCAGTCCACTGGTTCCCACGTCCAGGCGGTGCACGATGCCTTGTCGTTCAGCAGCCCCCGAGGTAGAGATCCGGTATCCGAGTCCGGCGAGGCCGCCGACCACGGTGGGGCCGACCCATCCCGGAGAGGGGTGTGCAGCCACGCCGACGGGTTTGTCGACGACCAGGTAATCGGGATCTTCGGCGATAATCGTCAGGTCTTGCACAACCTCCACTTTAACCTCTAGCGGGTCGGGGTCTTGCGCGTCGGTGACCACCACCCTGGTACCCGGTGTAACCTTGGTGGATTTCAGTACCTGATCTCCGCTGTCAGCCTCGGTCACCAGGCCACGAGAGATCCAATCGGCTGCTTGAGAGCGCGAGACCCCTAACGCTCGCGAGAGCACCGCATCGGCGCGTCCGGATTCGGTCAGCTCAATCTGCTGCTCTGCGGGGCGCTCGGGATTAGTCTGAGACATTTTCTGGACTTTCCGTCCGGGCAGGCTCGACGGGAGCTTCGTCCTCGGCGGCATGATCGTTCATAGGTAGCCCCGTAAAGATCAGGATTACGACCGCGATCATCGAACACACAATCAGTGAGTCGGCAATGTTGAAGATCGCAAAATTGGGCAACGAGATGAAGTCCACGACGTGCCCGACGCCGAAGCCCGGTTCACGAAAGAGCCGGTCGGTGAGGTTGCCCGCAATGCCGGCGGCCAGACACCCCAGCGTGATCAACCACGGAAGGGTTCGGGCCCGGCTGATGATCAGATACATAACGACCCCCAGAGCAAGGGTTTGAATGATCGTGAAGATCCAGGTGTAGTCAGTACCGATGGAAAAAGCTGCCCCGGGGTTGCGGATAAAGTACCAGTGCAATAAGGGCGGAATGACCGGGATGGATTGTCCTTCGGACATATTTTCCACCACGACGTACTTGGTGATTTGATCGATCAGATAGCCGATGACGAGAGGGATCATGGCCATCCACCAGGGAAAAGTGCGGCGGCGTGATTGGGCATCGCTCACGGTGGTGCTCCAAGGTCGGGCGGGTTTCATCTCCAGGCTTCGTACCGGCTGGTCGCAGTCCTTGACACAATTCAGCCGACCACGCTGAAAAGAACGTGGTCGGCTGAGTCGATAGTGGTATCGAGACGGTCACCCGCGCTGATTACTCAGCAATACGAGACTGGGAGTCCAGGTCCTGCAACTGACCTTCGATGAAGGCACGAAGCCGGGAGCGGTAGTCGCGCTCGAAGCCACGTAGTTCTTCTACTTCGCGTTCCAGAACCGACTTCTTCTGTTCGAACTCGTTGAGGGTCTTGCGCGACTGTTCCTGTGCGTCGCTGACCAGCTTGTCAGCTTCTGCCTGCGCGTCGGAGATGATGCGGTCGCGGGTCTGCTGACCTTCGGCAACGTATTCATCGTGCAGACGCTGGGCCATCGCCAGGACGCCGGCGGCGGAGTTCGCATCGGCGTTGGTCTGGACGTTGGCTTGTTGCGGGACAGCGCCGTTACCGTACTGGTCATTGTTGGCGAAACCAGCGGCACTCTGCGGGCCGGCAACGGGTGCGGCCTGCTCGGTCGCGGGTGCTTCGCTTTGTCCTGAAGCCTCAGCCTGGGGCTGGTGGTCTTCAGGTGCCTCGGGCTGGGTGGCGGGCTCTTCAGCCGGGGTCTCAGCGGACTGACCATCAGCAGAAACGGGGGCAGGTACGGCAGCCTGGGAACTCTCGGAGCCGGCTCCACCCTGGAGCTCGGAGACCTGACGACGTAGTTCGTCGTTCTCTTGGTTCAGCCGACGTAACTCGACGACGATCTCGTCGAGGAAATCATCTACCTCGTCCTGGTCATAGCCTTCACGGAACTTTGTGGTCTGGAACCGTTTGTTGACTACATCTTCCGGCGTGAGAGCCATGTGGTCTCCTCAATACGTGTCGTGTCCTACCCAGCTGGGTAAAACCTAGGGTTAGGTGCTATCGGTGATCTTCACAGACCACTATTGGTCACAATGTCATCCCTGGTAACTAGATTACCACCAGCAACACCGTATCAGAGATCAAGCTGACATTGCTTCGAATGATGATATTGATTTTTTACCAGATATTGCGCGGACATCTCAACCTTTTAGTGCTGTGGGAAACAATCGACCACTGGGATTTATCTGCACGAGAAGCTGGTTACAGTTGAGGAACTTTGTGGCACGAAGTCTCAAAAACTTTACTGCAAAGGAACAAGAGCCCGCAGAAGAATAACCACAATGAATACCACGAGGAAGGCCACGTCAAGGCCGATTCCGCCCAGATTCAGCGGTGGGATCTTGGAACGTAACCAACGAATCGGTGGGTCAGTAACGGTATAGACCGCGCTAGCCAAGATGAGTGAAATCCCCCGAGGTCGCCACTGTCTGGCAAAGGACTGCACCACGTCATAAACGACTCGAACGAGCAGGCTGTACCAGTACAGCGTCAACACGAGGTGCAAGAGCGCGAAGACGATATTCACTCTCAGAGTTCCTTCTGCAACGTTGTACGGGAGACTTTAATTCTACCGGACTCGGCTGAACCTGGTGGAAAGCTCACCCGAGTCCGGCCAAAACGCAAGCTGTAGTGGCCCGATCTTAAGCCTGGTTGAAGAAGGAGACTTCTTCTTCGTTGGTCTGTGAGCCTTCGGTGATGACTTCCACGGTGTTGGGGGTCAGCAGGAAGACCTTATTGGTCACTCGCTCGATGGAGCCGTAAAGACCGAACACCAGCCCCGCCGAGAAGTCGACCAAGCGCTTGGCTTCAGCCTCGGACATGTCGGTGACGTTCATGATGACAGGAACGCCGGACCGGAACGATTCACCGATCAGTTTGGCGTCGTTATAGGAACGTGGGTGAATGGTGTTAAGCTGGTGCACTTCCGAGGCTTCCTCTCTGGTCTGAGTGGCACGCTTGATCGGGGTCACCGGTGCACGGTACCCGTTGTCGTCTCCGTCCTCGGAGCTATTGTCTGGGGAAGGCACGGCGCGTACCGGGCTGAACTCCCGCCGAAGAGTCGGCATCTGGTTGACCGGCTCAGCGACCTTTGCCTGCTGTTCGTCTGCCTCGGCCTGATTCTTCGACCGCGACGTGCCACGGTCCTGGGAACGTGACTCAGAGCGCGATGCCGTGGCCTCAGCCTTTTGTTGTTGCTCTTGCTCGTAGTGTTCGTCACCGTCGGCAAGACCCAAATAGATCATTGCCTTCTTCATTCCACCAACCATAAGTTCCTCAATCTTTCAGCTAGCGTGGACTCTATAGCTCACATTAATTCACGGGGGCCAAAAATCTCGGGACCAACGGCGGTGTTTTGCCGCGTGTCACTGACTAATTCTGGTTGTCGTTGACAGGTTAGTCGGCAAAGACCATGCCTGCGCACCGCCCCACGGGGTGGCCTCCCCGGTGTGAAAAAACGCGCGAGTCTTCCAATGTGCAAATCTGGGAGCGGTGAACGGTCACCCCCAGGTCTTCCATGAGCTGCTGGCCGGCGGCAGGCAGGTCCAGCGCTGGGGTCTGCCAGCTGGTGGTGGAATACATTACCGGCATCACCGCAGAGACTTCCGAGCGCATCTGTTCTGGCACTTCATAACATCTCCCACAGATGGATGGCCCGATCCACGCGGTGATCTCGGTCTCTGGCTCGTGTTCGCGCAAGGTGGCGATAGTGTTTTGCAAAACTCCGCTGAGCAAACCGACGCGCCCGGCGTGGGCTACCGCGGTGGCTTTCCCGGAGGTCGTGAATACCACAGGCATGCAGTCTGCGACCAGAATGGCCAACGGTGTGGCACCGGTAGCCGAGATACTTGCATCGGCGACCACGGAATCGGTGGTCTGAGACCAGCCCGGGAGTTCATCGGCCTCAACCACGGTGGCCGAGTGCACCTGGTGCAGGAACACGGTGGTTCCTTCAGCAATCCCGGCTTGCTTTTCAACAGCTCGCCGGCGAGCATAAATCTCGTCGATGCTCTCCCCTGGTTCGCGGGCCAGCAACCCGAGGTTTCCCATGTTGGCATGAGAGAAACCTACCGTGTGTCCACTGGGGCTACGGTAGGTTTCTACAAAGGCAGACTCAGTCACGAATAGTTCCGTCCGCTACAGCTTAAGGCAATACCAGAGCCTGTATGAGGCGCTGGGTGTATGGCAGAGTTTATTTCAGGAAGTCCGGAACATCGAGGTCGTCGCGGCGATCTTCTTGGTTCTCCACCACAGTGGGGACATCTTCTGATTCCTCGTTTGTGGCATTGCCGTCTTCGTCCAGGGATTCTGGGACAGCCGGATCTGCGTCATCGGCGACCGGAGCCAACGGAGTCGCCGTCGGCACGGAACCGGTCTGTTGCTGGCCAGGAACCGACTCGCTCCGGGTATGACCAGCGGAGTTGCTGGGCAGGCTCGGTGACTGGGTAGCGCTCTGCTGCTGGTCATCGTCGTTATCATCGAACCCGGCAGCAATAACGGTGACCCGCACTTCATCGCCAAGATTATCGGAGATGACCGCACCGAAGATGATGTTGGCTTCGGGGTGAGCCACTTCTTGCACCATGCGTGCTGCTTCGTTGATTTCGAACAATCCAAGGTCGGAACCGCCCTGGACTGAGAGCAACACGCCGTGGGCGCCGTCGATCGAGGCTTCCAGCAAAGGAGAGGCGATGGCGGCTTCGGTGGCTTTCACAGCGCGTTCTTCGCCTTGGGCGGCACCAATACCCATCAGCGCCGAGCCGGCGCCTTGCATCACCGATTTCACGTCGGCGAAGTCGAGGTTGATCAAACCGGCGGTGGTGATCAGATCGGTGATGCCCTGGACACCGGAGAGTAGCACCTGGTCGGCCAGTTCAAAAGCTTCCATGACCGAGATGGAGGGGTCAGATACGGTCAGTAACCGGTCGTTGGGGATCACGATCAGCGTGTCGACTTCATCGCGTAGTGCCTCAATGCCGTTCTCTGCGCTGGTCGCGCGACGGCGACCTTCGAAAGTAAACGGGCGGGTGACAACACCGATGGTGAGTGCTCCCAGCGACCGGGCCACGCGGGCCACCACCGGAGCAGCGCCGGTACCGGTTCCGCCACCTTCACCGGCGGTCACAAACACCATGTCAGCACCTTGGAGGGCTTCTTCGATCTCTTGGACGTGATCCTCAGCAGCCTGTGCTCCGACCTCAGGGTTGGCACCGGCTCCCAGTCCACGGGTCAGTTCCCGACCCACGTCGAGCTTCACATCAGCCGAAGACATCAACAGAGCCTGTGCATCGGTGTTGACCGCAATGAATTCAACGCCGCGCAGTCCAACTTCGATCATGCGGTTGACGGCGTTCACGCCGCCTCCGCCGACGCCGACGACCTTAATGACGGCTAGATAATTCTGAGGTGATGCCACGATGTGATTCCCTTATCTGATGTCGGGTATGTCAGGCCGGCCACGGCTCGGGATCATCCCGAGTCCATTAAGCCTAAAAGTTCTACCCATGACGTTAGAGTGCCACGGCAGTCACGGCAATGACCGCCGTCGCGTGTCGTGTCGATATTTTCAGCGAATTATCGCGTCACCGGGTGGTCAGGTGCAGAGACGTCGTATTCGGAGATCTGGGCAGATTCCTCGTCAGGTAACGCCAACAACGCTTGTACCACACGTCCTTTCTTTTCGGCGTCTTGGGCATTACCCCACACCACGGTTTTGTCATTGGCCAGGGTGAGCTCAATCGAATCGATGGACTCTCCGGAGGCCTGAGTGACCTCCTGTCGCAGATCGTCGGGCAAGGAACCCAAGACTTCGGTGATGGTATTGAACAGCACCGGATCTTCGACGTCTTCGGCTGAGGACACGACCGGTAAGGTCTGGTCCTGTGCTTGGGCTGCGGTGATCGTTGCGATCTCTTCGGCTGCGTCGTTGAACACGGCGTATCCATCGCCCTTGGGGGCCATGGCTACCGGGGTGAATTCGTGCACTTCGACGAACAGGGTGTCTGGTGGTTCTGCGCGAGTGCTGACCGAGGCCACCGCTGGTGAAAAGGAGAGTAGCTCCATCACTTCGTCGTCGCCAACTTGCGGCAAGGGGCGCTCTTTGAGCGGTCCTAATAGTTCGGTAGCGCGCTGTTCGCTGAGTATCGAGGTTCCGGAGATCTCAATATTCTTGATCGCCAAAATGGGCGAATAGAACAGCACGGCAATGGCAACCAGAGCGAGTACGAGGACCCCGGCCAAAGAGATCCCCATGAGTTTCAGTCGTTTTTTCGTCAGCTGTGTGGCAGTGGGGGGAAGTTCCACCACGGTCTGATCAGCCAAGGTGCGGTCAGTTTTCTCGGTCTTGTCTTTGGTAGGACGGGAGAATCTGAGCCGAGGTTTTTTCGCTGGTTTATCCCGTTGTTCATCCCGTTGCGCAACCGGCCCTCCTGCCGGTTTTGCCGTCGGTGTTAGCTTCTGCTGGGTCGGGTCGCGTTCAGCACTGAAACTCCGCGACGGTGTCGTGGACTCAGACTCTTCGGTCTGTTCGGTATCCCGCAGATGCTCAGGCAGGGGCTTCGAGGCGCTCAGCGAGTCGTCTTCCGAGCGCTGAGCCAGCCCCGGGTATTTCTGTACTACGTCCGCGTCAGTGCTGGTGGCGGTGCGTGCGTTGGTGTCGTGAGTCTTGTTGTTCATACCGGACTGTCCGTGCTCACTGTTGTGGTGACTGTGCCCTGGCGGCCAGCTGGTCGAGGATCGTCTGGGTGGAGGCGTTAATATCTCCGGCTCCAAGCGTCAGGACCAGATCCCCGGGCTGAGCGCGGTCCACGATGGTCTCGATGGCCTCGGCAGGTGTGATGGCAACCTGGCCAGCGGCGGGAAAACCGGACCGTAGCGTCTCGGACAGCTCCTTGGTGATCAGCGAGGCGTCCACTCCGGGGATCGGTTCTTCTCGGGCGGGATAGATTTCCAAAACCCGCACGCTATCAGCTGTAGACAGTGCATTGGCAAACTCGGCGGCAAAATCCCGGGTACGAGAAAACAGGTGCGGTTGGAAAATGGCATGAACCTTTCCGCAACCGCTCAAGGTCTGGGCGGCATGGATTGCTGCCCGGACCTCAGTGGGGTGATGCGCGTAGTCATCGTAGACCTTCACCCCGGCGACTTCGCCGTGGAACTCAAAACGACGAGCCGAGCCGTGGAAGCGACGAAGACCGCGAGTACTCTCATCGGGTGAGATGCCGATCAGGTGTCCGGCTAAGACCACCGCCGCGGCGTTGAGTGCATTGTGGGTGCCCGGCTGGGCCAATGCGACACTGAGTTCCCCGGCATCGGCCAGTCGACCGGCGAAACGGTAGCTCACCCGTTGTCCGCTACCTGCTGGTTCAGAGTCGCACATCTCGAGATCCACCGGGTGGTCGCCACGACCATGTCCATAGAAATACACCTCGGGCACCGACGGGTTGTCAGCGCGAGTAGCCCTCAGCTGGTCTGCCAGGTGTCGGCAGCCGGGGTCATCTGCACACAGGATGAGCGCCCCGTCAGAGCTGACCAGGTGAGAGAAGTCTTCAAAGACCTGGTGGACGGCTTCTTCGGTGCCGTAGAAGTCGAGGTGATCGGCCTCGATGTTGGTGATGATAGCCATATCGGGACGGTAATTGAGTAGGGTTCCATCGGATTCATCGGCTTCGGCTACGAACCACTCGCCGGTTCCAGAATGGGCATTCGGGCCCAGCCCAGCCACCGCTGCTCCCACCGCGTAGGTGGGGTCCAGTCCGGCTTCGGTCAACACGGTGGCAGCCATTGACGACGTGGTGGTTTTACCGTGGGTTCCGGCCACGGTCAGGACCTTGTGGCCCTGCATGGCCATGGCTAAACCTTCCGAGCGGTGTAGCACCGGAATCCCGGCTGCCTCAGCGGCGTGGCGTTCGGGGTTTTCGGCGGTGGCTACCGAGGAGGCAATAACTAGCTCGATGGGTCCCAGTTCAGAGTCATGGTGAGCAGCGGCGAAGTTCTCGGCCCGGTAGCCCATGAAGACTCGGGCACCCTGCTCCGCCAATTCGTCAATCACGGGCAGGTGTTTGGCATCGCTACCGGAGACTTTATAACCCTGGGAGAGCATGATCCGGGCAATGCCGGAGACGCCCACTCCACCCAGTCCGAGGAAGTGCACGTGTGTCACGGTGTCGAAACGGTGGTCGGTCATCACGGGGCTCCTGGGGTTGGCACATCGGTTGTGGTCGGTGTACGGGAGGTGTTGGTCGGTGCTGGTTGGGTGCGAGCTGGTTGGCTACGAGCTGGAGCGAGACGTTAGTCGCCGGCGTGCTGGGTGACCACCTCGGTGACGATCTGGGCCATCACCTCATCGGCATCGGTCACCCCTTGCGCGGCGGCGGCCTCCGCCATGGTGGCCAGCCGTTGCGGATCGGTGAGCAACGCCGGTAAGTGGGTCCGGACCCACTCGTCGGTGAAGTCCTGGTCGTCTACCATCACTGCGGCCCCAGCATCGACGAGCCCGGCGCCGTTGAGGCGTTGCTCGCCGTTGCCGATCGGTAGCGGCACGAGGACAGCGGGTTTGCCCACGGCTGCCAACTCGCATACGGTGCCTGCTCCGGAGCGGGCTACCACCAGATCGGCGGCTTGAAAAACGGTTTCGAGCCCGTCGATATATTCGACTTGCCGGTACCCGTCCTGGCGGATCGGTGCGCCGTTCTCGTCCAATATGGTCTTGCCTTTTCCGGTCAGGTGCAGGATTTGGGCACCCGTGGCAGTCATCGCCTCACGGCTGGCAGCAATGGTCTCATTGAGGTGCTGGGCCCCGGAGGACCCACCGGTGACCACCACGGTGGTGCGGTCGGGGTCTAATCCAAGACTCTGACGTGCCCGGCGTTGGGCTGCGACGGAGGTGTCCAGGGTGGTGATTTCACGTCGCAGGGGCATGCCCACATGACGGGCACCAGGTAGCGGAGTACCTTCAAAGGCGGTGGCGACCGCGGCGGCCCGACGGGCACCGACCTTATTCGCCAGTCCGGGGCGAATATTGCCTTCGTGGACCACCACCGGGATCCGCTCGCGTTGTGCTGCCAAGTAGACGGGGGTCGCCGCGTATCCCCCCACGCCAACGACCACCTGCGCGCGCCTATCACGCAGGATCTCACGGGAGGCTTTGATCGCTGCACGCAACCGGAAAGGCATGGAGAACAGGTCCTTATTCACTGTTCGTGGCATCGGGACTTTGGGGATGGTTACTAACCGGAAGCCAGCTGCAGGCACCAGGTCGGCTTCGAGTCCTTCACGGGTACCGACCATGGTGATCTCAGCCTGTGGGTGGGCGCGCTGGATGGCCCGGGCGATTTGAATCATCGGTGACACATGGCCTGCGGTGCCACCGCCAGCCAAGACCACCCGGAGCACGGGTGGGGTGGCTGTTGAGGCGGTCGAAGTCGTGCCGGATCGTGGGCTCATCAGGAATTGACCTGCTTTCTACCAGGACGCCGCAGGGGCGAGGGTTTCTTCGGTGTGGTGCCAGGCACCGGGGCCGTCATCGACATGTCCTCGGTACCGGTGACTTCAGAGTGGTTGGCGTGGTGCTGTGTGCTGGGTCTTTCCGCATCGGCCGGCGGTGGCCCCAGCGGGGTGGTATCGTGGCTTGGCTCGTGCTCGGCCAGCTGGTCCCGGCGTTCTTGTCTGGTGAAGCTCAGCACTACCCCGACCGCCAACATGGCCATCATCATTGCCGAGCCACCGCGGGAGATAAACGGTAGTGGCACTCCGATGACCGGAAGCAGGCCGGTCACCATTGCGATATTCAAGAAGGCTTGGCCGATCAGCCAGGCGATAATGGCACCGGTGGTGATGCGCACGAAAGCGTGCTGGGTGCGAATAGCGACCCGAAACATCCCGATGGCCAGCACGATAAATAATGCCAGGGTAGCCAGTGCCCCCAGTAGCCCGAGTTCTTCACCGAGGATCGTGAAGATAAAGTCGTTTTCGGCTTCGGGGATATAGGACCATTTTTGACGCGATTGGCCCAATCCGACCCCCCACCAGCCTCCCGAGGCGAGGGCGTAGAAGCCGTGGTCGGACTGGTAGCACGGGTCCGAGGGATGATCGCAGTTACCGAACCAGGCGCCGATGCGCAACATGCGGTTATCGGACTGCATGGTGACCACCGCAACCCCGATTAGCCCGATTATTCCGGCCAGCGCGAGCCAACGGAACTTAATCCCTGCCATAAACAACAGCACGGCCAGCACCAGTAGCAAAACCAGCCCGGTGCCGAGATCTCGTCCCACCAGCACCAGGAGGATGATCATCCCGCCAACCGGCACCACCGGAAGCACCAGGTGTAACGGGTGGGTCGCATAGCGACCTTTGAGGGCGAGCACGTGGCCACCCCAGAGCGCCAGACCCAGCTTGGCTGCTTCAGCCGGCTGGAAAGAGAACCCGCCAATGCGCAACCAGTTACGATTCCCGTTAACTTCATGGCCCAGCGGGGTGAACACCAGGACCAACAGCAAGATGGAAGCGAGCACGATCCCCCAGGCCAAACGTCGCAGGGTTTCGGGTTTCAGTCGGGCGACCACCACCATCAGGATTACCCCGGCCAGGGCGTAAACCCCGTGGCTGAGCAGTGAGTCGTAGGACCCCACGGTGCCAATGTTTTCAACCGAGGAAGCCGAAAGCACCATCAACACTCCGAGAGCCGACAGCGCCAAGGTGGATCCCAGGATCAGCCAGTAGGAGGTTTTAGGCGATGACCCTTCAAGCCAGCGCCACACTCGTGAGTCCGAGGAGGAGTCAGCTGTGCTCATAACCTCGGTCTCCTGTCTGCGCTGGTGGTGGCTGAATGTCTACGACTCGTCGTCAGGTGCGTCGGTCGGCGGTGGGGCGATCCCCAGGTGTTGTCTCACGGCGTGCTGGAAGGCGTCGCCACGGTCTCCGTAGGAGCTGAACTGGTCGAAAGAGGCCGCAGCCGGAGAAAGCAACACCGTGTCTTCGTCGTCTGCCAGTTGCGCGGCCAACTC
The DNA here is from genome assembly GCF_003185985.1 of Auritidibacter sp. NML100628. Taxonomy (NCBI): domain Bacteria; kingdom Bacillati; phylum Actinomycetota; class Actinomycetes; order Micrococcales; family Micrococcaceae; genus Auritidibacter; species Auritidibacter sp. NML100628. The sequence goes on along the minus strand of NZ_QHLP01000009.1, from coordinate 50,930 downwards.
GACCACGTGCGTCATCACCGACCAGCCATCGGTGGGGTCACTGTTAGTGTCTCGCAGATACTGGGTGTAGACGGGGACCTCGGGTGCGTGTCGTGTGAGTGCCTCGGTCACAGGTGCTGGATCAAGACCGATCACGATAACAGCTTTCAGTCGCGAGGCGTGATCTTTCACCAGTTGGTCGTAGCTGAGTCCCTTGGGTAGGCCACCGGCCACCCAGATCACCGAGTTGAAGGCTTTCAGCGCCGCGTCGGTGGCATGCGGGTTGGTGGCCTTCGTATCGTCAATCCACAGGGTTTGCAGGGTCTCCCCCTGAGGCCCCCCAGCAATGAGTTCCACCCGGTGCGGTTCGGGAGCGTAGTTGCGTAGTCCCTGTTTCACCGCTTGGGGTGGGACGTCAATAGCCCGGACCAGCGCGGCGGCAGCCAGGGCGTTGGCGACCTGGTGCTCGGGGACGATCACGCCAATATCGGTAATGGCCGCCAGTTCCAAAGCGGAGTGGTGGCGGTCTTCCAAAAAGGCCCGGTCAACCAGCAACCCGTCGACCACGCCAAACATGGACCGAGCTGGTACGTCGGTGGTGAAGGAGATCGCGCGACAGCCTTCCTGCACATCGGCGTTTTCAACCATTCGCATCGTGGCCGGCTGGTTCTCGTTGAAAATACAGGCCACCCGGGTGTTCTCGTAAATCTTGGCTTTATCAGCGGCATAGTTATCGAAACCGCCGTGCCAGTCCAGGTGGTCTTCAGCTATGTTGAGCACCGCTGAGGCAGCTGGTTCGAAGTGGTGAGTCCAATGCAACTGGAAACTCGACAGCTCGATGATGAGCACATCGAAGCCTTCGGGACGGCGGATGGCATCCAGAATTGGGGTGCCGACATTGCCGACAGCAATGGCGTCGAGGCCGGCTGCTTGGGCCATGGACTCGGCCATGGTCACCACGGTGGTTTTTCCATTTGTTCCGGTCAGGGCCAGCCATTCAGCGGTGCGCCGACCCTCACGGATACGCACCCGCCAGGCCAAATCAATTTCTGACCAGATCGGTACCCCGGCGGTGGCTGCGGCAGCTAGGACGGGTTGAGCGGGGTTCCAGCCCGGCGAGGTGACCACCAACTCCAGGGGCCCGTCCCAGAGGTTCTCATCGGGTAGACCGGATACCGCCTGGTGACCGAGCAGTACCTCGCGCACGCCGACAATTTTCAGCGTGTCGGCGGCGTGACGGCGCTTGTCGTCGTCCTGGCCGTCAACCACCACGACCTCAGCGCCAAGTTCGGCCAGCGTGTCGGCCACCGAAAACCCGGTCACACCGAGCCCGGTGACCAGCACGCGAAGCCCGGCCCAGTCGGAGTCCCAGGTGGTCAGGGCCGATAGATCATGATGCACTGTCACCGCACGATCACCCATTCTGCGTAGAACATGGCCAGACCGGCCAGCGCGCACACCAATCCGACCAGCCAGAACCGAACGACCACGGTGACTTCGGCCCAGCCTTTGAGCTCAAAGTGGTGTTGTAACGGGGCCATCAGGAACACCCGCTTACCACCGGAGAGCTTGAAGTATCCGACCTGAATAATCACCGACAGCGCAATGGCCACCATCAACCCGGCCAAGACCACCAGCAACAATTCGGTGCGAGACAGAATTGCGAAGCCAGCCAGGGCACCACCCAGGGCCAACGAGCCGGTGTCTCCCATGAAAATTTTGGCAGGATTCGTGTTCCACCACAGGAATCCGATCAGACATCCGGTCAGGATAGCGGCCAGCAGGGCTAGGTCCATGGGATCGCGGGTCTGATAACACCCCGGCAGGTCTTCTGGCCCGCTACCGCAGGCCTGGTTGAGCTGGAAGACTGTGATAGCCCCGTAGGCCATGGTCACCAGCGCCACCGCGCCAGTGGCCAGACCGTCGAGCCCGTCGGTCAGGTTAACCGCGTTGGTGGTGGCGGTGGTGATCAAATTAGACCAGATCACAAACAGCACTACACCCACCACAGGTCCGGCAAAGGCCAGGTCGATACTGGTGTCGCGGAAGACAGAGATCGCAGTGGAGCCGGGAGTTAGTCCTCGGTCGTCGGGGAAGTTGAGCACCAGGATTGCAAAAGCAATACCAACCACGCCCTGCAGGATGATCTTGGCCCAGGCAGTCAGTCCCAACGAGCGTTGATTAGAGATCTTCGCGAAGTCGTCAAAGAAGCCGACCAGCCCCATTCCGGCGGTCAAAAACAGCAAGAGGAGCCCGGAGGCGGTGACTCCGGCATTGCCCAGCCCCATCAGGGACATGATGCCGTGGGTCAGGAAGTAAACGATCACCAGGTTCCCGACAATCACTGCCCCACCCATCGTGGGCGTACCGCGTTTGGTCTGGTGGCTGGTGGGCCCATCTTCACGGATGAATTGGCCGTAGTGTTTTTTCACCAAGACTTTGACCAGTAGCGGGGTGCCAATCAATGTCAGCACTAGCCCGAGCGCCAGCCCGATCAGGAGTCCGATCACTGCAGGTCACCTTGCCTTGGGGTTGTTGGGTCAGCGGTGAGCCGGTCTGCAAGTTTCCACAGGCCGGTCGAGTTCGATCCTTTAATAAATACAATGTCGCCGGGCTGAAGGCGCTGGTTGAGTAACTGTTCGGCCTCGTCGATGTCAGCCACATGGTCCACTTCGTCGCCCCAGGAGCCTTCCATAACCGCTCCAGTATAGAGCGGTCTGGCTTGTTGTCCGACCACCACCAGCTGCGAAATATTCAACCGGACCACGGCTTCACCGATGTGGATATGCTCTTTGATGCTGTTGGAACCCAGCTCGAGCATCTCCCCGAGCACCGCCCAGGTCCGCCGGCCGGTGCTACGTCCGGTGAGGGCCAATGTTTTCAGTCCGGCCCGCATGGATTCGGGATTGGCGTTATACGAGTCGTCGATGATGGTAATGCCGTCTGCTCGGTCGGTGCGGGCCATCCGGTGCTTCGAGACTGGCCCGCGTCCGTGCAGGAGGCCCCCGACCGTCTCCGGGTCGAGACCTGCCGTCACAGCCACGGCAGCGGTTGCAGCCAGATTCGTGGCGTGGTGGATACCGGTCAGTCCGCTGGTGACATAAGCTGTCGTCAGTTGTAGATCCGCCGGCTGCCCGGTGGGATTATATCCCAGGTAGAAGTGGGGGCGTTCGTTGTCGTCGGTGCTCAACTCGGCGGTGTAGACAATGGGTGCGTAGGCACTGTCATGGCGGTTGGCGGTGGAAAACCACAGCACCTCAGCCCCCTCGGGGACACGCTCTGCCATGGAGGCCACGCGCGGGTCATCAGCGTTGAGCACAGCGACCCCACCCTGGCTGAGACCTTCAACAATTTCGCCCTTCGTTTTGACAATATTCTCCACCGACCCGAAGGAGGCGGTGTGCGCGGAGCCAACGGTCAGTGCCACGGAGATATCCGGGCGCACCATCCGGCACAGGTCGGCAATATTGCCCACATGGTCGGCTCCCATTTCGACCACTAGATACCGGGTGGTGAGGCTGGCGCGGAAGATGGTCAACGGCACGCCCACTTCACCGTTATAGGAGTTTTGTGGGGCGATAACCGCGTCCGGGTCATCGGAGGCGACCGCCTCGGACAACAGCCCAGCGAGGAGATCCTTGGTGGTGGTTTTTCCGACCGAGCCGGTAATGCCAATCACCGTAGTGGGTGAATGTTCACGAATCCGGGCCACAATGTATTCGGCGAGATCACCCATGGCGACCACCGTGTCAGCGACGATAATACCGGGAACCGGGGTCCCGTTGTCATCGGAGACTTCGCGTTGCCCCAGCATCAGTTTCGCCCCGCGCTCCCGTGCGCTGAGCACAAAGTCGTGACCGTCGGCAAATTCTCCCGGTTTGGCCACAAACAATCCACCGGCGGTGATCTCGCGGGAGTCGGTGGTAGCTGAGTTAACGCTCGTGTCCGGATCGGTGCCAGCAACGAGCTGACCACCGGTCGCATCGGCAATCTGAGCAGCGGTGAGTTCAATCATAACGAGACGAGTTTATCCGTTACGGCTTTCGACCTGCTCACGACGCGACGAGTCCTCTCGTATTGTGACATATCCGTAATCCATCAGAGCCTGTTCTAAGGCCACTCGGTCGTCGAGCTCTACCGAGTGGGTGCCAAAGTCCTGGGAGGTCTCGTGCCCGCGACCGGCGGCCAGGATGATGTCGTGTTCTCCCGCCAGCTCTACGGCGTACGCCAGGGCCTTGTTGCGCGGGGCGATTTCGTGCAATGCGGTATCCAGCCCGTGTTCCTCGATGCTTTGGCGGGCCCCGGCCATTACGTCCAAGCGGATGGCAGTCGGGTCCTCGGAGTGCGGATCGTCATCGGAGACAATGACAATGTCGGCTCCGCGCACCGCAATGTCTCCCATCACCGCACGTTTAGTGGTATCGCGTTCGCCGGTGGCACCGAAGACCAGGATGGTTTTGCCCGGGTGCTCTGCAATCTGGTGTGCTTGGTTGACCGCTTCCAGGGCCTGGTAGAGCCCGTCAGGGTTATGGGCAAAGTCGACAATGGTGGTAGGAGCATTGGCGACAATTTCCATCCGCCCGGGCACCCGCACCGCACGGAAGGCACCGGGCTGGTCTTGGGTGGTTTCAGTCAACACGTTGGTGATCTCATCCCAGCGTTCGGTGGGATATCCGGTGAACAGCATCACCGCGGCCAGGGCGGCGTTGGCGACATTGAATTCACCGGGTAGGCCCACAGCGAGGTCGAGACAGAACCCGTCCCGGTGTTGCAACGTAAACACCGATCCTAGCCGGCGTGGCTGCAGATCGGTCACCTGCCAGATGGCGGGAATCTCTGCTTTGGTCAGCGCCGGATCAGCGATCTCGTGGGAGACGGCCGCTGGGCCGAGATCCAAGGTAATCACATGGTCGCCAAATGTATCGTCGCCATAGGCGGCCAACGCATGCTGGGCCATGTGGTAGCCGTAGTCGATCTGTGGGCCACCGTTGAGAGTGATCACCGAGGTCTGGGAATATTCGGGGGTGAACAGTTGCGCTTTGGCCAGGAAGTACTCCTGCATGCTCCCGTGCAGGTCCAGGTGATCCTGGGTGAGGTTGGTGAATCCGGACACAGCGAACTGCACGCCAGCCACCCGGCGATAAGACAGCGAATGGGAAGAGACTTCCATGGCGGTGGCTTGAATCTCACGCTCGCGCATGCTGGCTAATAACGCGTGCAGGTCGGGTGCTTCCGGGGTGGTGAATTTAGCCGGCACGTTGGCCCCACCGACCTGGATCTCGATCGTGCCGACTAGCCCGGTGGTCAACCCCATACCAGATAGCCCGGATTCCAGCAGGTAGGTCGTCGTCGTCTTGCCGTTGGTGCCGGTGACCGCATAGATCTGCGGGGCCCCGGGCGTGGCGACGGTGCCGTAGATCAGTGCCGAGACCGCACCGATCACCTCGCGGACCTGCTTGACCACAATGACCGGCAGTTGCTGACCCGAGGGATGTTCGCGCAGGATTTCCAAGCCTTCCGCATCGGTCAGGATGGCGACAGCGGGGGCGGCCACTGCGGTTTCGATAAACCGTGCGCCATGGACTTTCGCGCCGGGGACCCCAATGTAGAGGTCTCCGGATTGCACGTCGCGCGAATCCAACGCCACACCGGTAATTTCCGGGGTGTCCGTGCTGTGGGTTTGGGATGACTCGTCCTGGCCCGGGGGCACCACAATGGCCGGGGAGCCGGCCTGCTCGAGCACCGCAAGTACCTCGTCGATGCTATAGGCAGGCTGGTGCTCTGGTCGGAAGGAGGGGTTGTGTTGAGTCAAAGGATCTACCATGGGCGCTTCTGTGGGTCGTCGACAAATACGTCGTAGGCTTGCGAATCGGTTGTGGAGTGAGGCACCGAGTTCTTATTCAGAACGTAGGACATTACATCTGCTGCAGTATCGGTGACCTGCCAGGATTTCCAATTCCCCTCGGGGCGATACACCGTAACGGACACCACGTACTCGGGGTCTTCCAGCGGTGCCACCATCGCGTAGGTGGTGACGTGGCTATCATAGCCACCCGATTCACCGGCGACCTGACCGGTACCTGTTTTACCGCCAACCCGGTAACCGGGAATCTTGGAGGCACCACCGCTGCCGTTTTCGACCACGCCCTCCATGAGTTTCAGCATCTCGTCGGCGGTTTCTTCGCTGATCACCCGCTGGTCTTCACCGGCATCGTAAGCGTGCTCGGTGCCGTCGGGGTCCACGTAGGCGTCAATGAGTCGCGGATTCTTGCGCACTCCCCCGTTGGCCACGGTCTGGAAGATTTGGGCAGTGTGCAGGGCGGTCACGGAGTAGCCCTGACCGAACGTGGTGGTGAACTGTTGACGGCGGTCCCAGTCTTGCCAGTTGGCAAACTGCCCGGAAGAGGAATAGGGCAATCCGAGATCGATCGGATCTCCGATACCGAATTTTTTCATGTAGTCGTACCGCTGTTCTTTACTCAGCGTTTCGGCCACCTGCACCGTGCCGGTGTTATAGGACCGGGCGAAGATCCCGGCGGTGGTCATGTCATAGGTATCGTGTGGCATCGAGTCATTAATGACCTCGTGATCGAACTCCTGCTTATTCGGCACGGTATGGGGAGTAGTCGGGCCGACACCCCCTTCGTTCAGCGCGGCAGCAAAAATCGAGACTTTTCCGGTCGAGCCGGGTTCATAGGCCTGAGTCACCGAGGTAGGGCGCCAAAACAGTGAATCCGTTTTCGATGGATCGGAAGGATCAACCGTGGTGGAATCCGCGAGAGCGAGAATATTGCCGGTCTTGACTTCCTGGACCACAATATTGCCCCATTCGGCGTTGTACTCATCGACCTTTTCTGCGATCGCTTCCTGGGCGTACCACGAAACATCCTGGTCAATGGTCAACCGCAGGTCTTGGCCGTCGACCGGCTCGGTTTCTTCAAACGTGGCATGAGGGATCCGTACCCCGTTGGCGGCGATTTCAAACGTTCGCTCCCCGGGGGTACCTTCCAGAGAGGCTTCCTGGGATTGTTCCAATCCCTCCAGCCCGTGGCCTTCTTGGCCCAAGAAGCCCAAAATATTACCGGCCACGGCGCCATTGGGGTAACTACGCTCGGCGACAGGTTCAGCAATCAGACCGGGAATGTCCAGATCCAAAGCTTCATCACGGACCTCGGGGGTGACCCCGCGGGTGATGATTTGGTAGGGGCTATCACCCATCATTAATGCCCGCAGATCATCTGGGTCCATGTCCAGAATGGTGGCCAGTTCATCGATCCGATCATCGATGTCGTATTCTTGATACGAGCGACTTTCTTCGTCCCAGACGCGATAATCCTCGTTCAAGCGTTGATCGGCCACCAAGTTATAGCGGGACACTGATTCGGCGAGCACGTTGCCGTTCTTATCCAGGATCGAACCGCGTTCGGCCGGCAACGGAACCGACCGCAGCCGTTCATTCATGGCTTCATCGGCAAAACCTGCCGCATCGACCCCCTGAACCCAGACCAGACGAGTGGCGAGGACCCCTAGCAACACCAGAGCGACGGCAATGATCCACCGAATCCGCAGACGCGTGGTCATCGCGGGGTGCTGATGCTGTGATGTCATGCCACACTCATCCTTTAACGTTCTAGCCTGTTCGTCATCACTGCTGTGACTGGTTGGCCCTTGTTGGCCATGGCACCTCGTGGAAGGCATCAGGGGATGCTGATCTGAGGCGACGACATCCTCGTCTCATCCAATTCTGCATCACCGTTGGCCGATGACTCGGACCTTTGGCTCGTGTCGGAGGGACGACCAATCTCAGGGCCGTCCACCTTGCGGTCAATCTCGAGAGTTTTCGGGACCGGTTTGGCATCCACAGCCACCGGCTCTTCGCGTGCTTGGCGTTGGGATTCCGCGACCTCGACCTGGCGTCCTTCCGAGGCCGCAACCGTAGGTGATCCCACGAACTCCGTCGGGACGTTGTCGTCAGACGCCGCTTCGGTGGTACCCGAGATTTTCCCGCTGTCGAGATTGATGGAGGCGGAGGCTCCTGGCAACACCATTCCCATGTCGACGGCCTTCTGTGCCAGATTCTGAGGAGCTGCCAGATGAGCGACTTGCTGTTCGAGGTCCTCATTCTTTTCGCGTAACTCCGAGGTCTGAGAGTTCAAATCCAACAGCTCGTACTGTTTATTGGAGACCGAAATATTGATGACCAACACGACAATCAATGCCGCCAGTAGCACAGCAACGGAAAAGATGACTGTCCCCATGGGAGTGGCTCGCAACGGAGCCGTGACCACAGCAAGGTGGGGACGACGTCGCGTGGCTGTCTCGTGTTTTGGCTGGGTCGTCGGTAGTGGGGCCTTGACGGCACTCGAACCGTTGACCACAGGAAGCTTATCGGCCGTTGCCGACGAGGCTGTCTGGCGGATGCTCTGGGGGGAAGCGCTCATCCGTTACTCCTGGTGGGTCTAATTTTTTCAATGACCCGGACGCGGGCGGCTGCAGCCCGGGGATTCTGCTCGATCTCAGTCGGTGTGGGTTTTTCCGTCCCTTTGCTGAGAATTTTCACCACCGGCGCGTACCCTTCGACTTCCACGGGGAACCCAGCAGGAGTCAGTGATTGCGCCTGGTGTTGAATAGCTTTTTTGACGATTTTGTCCTCTAGGGATTGGTAGCTCATGACCACCATGCGTGCGCCGATCGTCAGGACCGCCATGGCAGCGGGTATAGCGCGGGTGAGGACCTCGAGTTCGTGATTGACTTCCACGCGTAGGGCTTGGAAGGTTCGTTTGGCCGGATGACTGCCTCGGTGCGCCGCGGCAGCTGGGATAGCGCGGATAATCGTCTCAACTAGTTCTTGACTGCCACGATACGGGCGCTGTCGTCGCGTTTTGACGATCTCTGTGGCAATTCGTCGGGCGAATTTTTCATCGCCGTAGTTGCGCAACACTCGTTCCAGGTCGGCTTCCGAGTACGTGTTAACCACGTCGGCGGCGGTGAGCTGATCGGTGGGGTCCATGCGCATATCCAGCGGAGCGTCATAGGAGTAGGCAAAGCCACGGGATGGTTCATCGAGCTGATAGGACGAGACACCTAGATCAAACAGGATTCCGTCAACGCCGTCCAACCGGGTCTGCAGTTGCGTCTCGGCGGCCTGGATCGCAGCAGAGATTTCATCGTAGGTGCCGTGAAAACTCACCAGCCGGTCGGAAAACTCCCCAAGCCGTTGTTGTGCCATCTGCAGAGCCTGAGTGTCACGGTCAATGCCGATTATTCTCAGATCGGGATTATCGGAGAGCAAACGGTGAGTGTGCCCGCCCATACCCAGCGTGGCATCGATGACCACTGGGCGACGCTTCTCAGACCGCGCAACCGCCAGCCCCTCATTCAGATAGGACACCACGCGATCGATCATCACAGGAGTGTGGCGACGTGCAGCGTTTTCGTCCGGTGATACGGAATGATGCACGGTCGCCTCCTTCACTGATCCGATGCGCGTTACTCCTCTAGACGGTTCTTGATCCAGATCCCCAGCCGGATACCCTGGCCCAGGGGAAGACAGGCCAGCGAATCCTTCGGCTGGAGGTCTGAATCAAGACACCACGTTCGAGATGTCCCCATCTCGTCTGTTCAGTTATGGTCGGACCGTTTTAGAAGATTCCGGGAAGAACTTCCTCATCGGTTTCCGAGAAGGCAGTTTCTTGTTCCTCGAGGTAGTTGTTCCAGGACTCAAGATCCCAAATCTCAGCGCGTGTACCAGCACCGATGACCGCGACATCCCGGTCGAGACCGGCATATTCGCGCAGTGACACCGGAATAGTGATCCGTCCCTGCTTATCCGGTACTTCGTCCGAAGCACCCGAGAGGAAGACACGGATGTAGTCGCGTGCTTGGCGTGATGACAGTGGCGCTGAACGCATCTGTTCATGCACTCGTTCAAACTCCCGAGCCGAGAACACATAAACGCAATGCTCTTGACCGCGAGTGAGAACGAGCCCATTGGCCAATTCCTCCCGGAATTTCGCCGGAAGAATCAGTCGTGACTTCTCATCAAGGCGAGGAGTGTAGGTGCCCAAAAACATGACCCCACCACCTCTTCCTTGTTGAGTGTCTCAGAGCGTCCTCTGAGCCACCGCCCTCTACCTGCCTCCACTTTACCCCACTTCGCTCCCCCCGCAACCAAATCCGGGCGTTTTCAACTCAAAAAATGCTGAGAATTCTCGAGAGCACGGACGATGCAGCCACCGAAATTTCCCCAAAATCGGCATGATTCTGCGGTTAAACGGACGGTAGAGCACAGTGGGGATGACCTTGGGAGCAAAGTGGAGGGATTTTTCGCACAGGCCGTCAAGCGTCGTTAAAAAAACCGTCGACGCCAGCACCACCGGCTGCCAACAGCAAGGTGGAAGGCCGCTGCTGGCGACGACAGTCAACCCCATCGAGATCGGCCAAATGCGCGTGATCATGCGGATCCAGCGCAAACATCGAGGTTTTGTCCACCGAGTTCTTGAACGCCCGGTCAGCTCTTGCCCCCATGGGCAGACAGACCTCGCTGCCCGAGTGGAGGAAGGTGGAGGGGAGAATGCGGAGGGCGGTGGGGTGGGGTGTGGAGCACTATAAGCAGACCAGTTAAGCGCATGAAAAAACCGTGTCGCCGATGCGTGATCCGCACTGCGGACACATCAGGCGACACGGCCTTTTGTCTGAAGTTTTTGCCGCGTCGTTGAGACGCGGTTAGGGCTGTTGGTTACGACGCTGTTCCCAACGCTCTTCAAGACCGCTCATGAAACCCGACGATTGCTTAGACGAGGACTTCTTGGACTGACCTGTTGAGTCTGACGCGTTGGCCTTTTCGGTTTTGCCACGCAGCGTCGTGAAAAAGACACCACCGGCCATCATGACGAACCCGAGAACACCAACCCAGATCTGGTTAATGGTCACCCCGGTAAGGAGCACGACCAAACCGACCACGGCAATCAGCACGCCCAAGACGATATTTCGAGTGGAGAGCTTCCGGGCGGAGGAACCCTCTTGTATCTCCATCTGTGACGCAAACTGAGGGTCGTCACTGAGTTGCTGCTCAAGTTGGGCAAGAACCTCTTGTTCACGCTCTGATAACGCCACGATAGCCTCCTCGTCCAGCACATCAACCCGGAAAATGCGCTTCGACCACTGTCCTTGTACCTATAGTAAGTCTTATAGCTGGAAGAACGCCAAAAAAGCAGAAATACTTCCCGAGGCCTTGATCACTCGGAATCTTCACCGATTCGTTCTTGTCGGTGATGTTTAAGTAACGTAGCTGGTTTCAGCCCAGCATCAGGGAATTTGGTGTGGATTTCGTCCATCACAGCATCGGTTCTAGCCAGAGACTCCCCGGAGTTTCTGCGGTCAGACGGCTGTGAGTCTTCACTGACGTGCCAGGAAAACAAAGCCTCCTGTGCGGTGGCGGTTTCGTCGCTTGTCTCAAGGGAATCGGCATCGATCAGGCGTTCCCCACGCACCCCTAGGAGGCGCAATGGGTGCCACCGTTGTTGCATCAGCTCAGCCAAGAGCTCCTCGGCGACCGTAACGATCTGTGCACCCGAGGCGGTGGGGTGCCTCAGTCCCCGGGACTTATTGCGAGTGGCGCGGTGGTCATCTTTGACCTTCACCACAATACCTCGAGCCTGGGCGCCTTCGCTCCGTAGCCGGCGAGCGCATTCATAACTGAGATCGAGCAGATATCGGTGCACTTGCTCAGCGGAGACCAGGTCCTGATCAAAGGTATGCTCGACGCCGACTGATTTCGAGTCGCGTTGTGGCACCACCGGTCGCGGATCAATACCACGGGCCAACTGGACGAGATCGGGACCGACCACCCCCAGCCACCGACGCATTCGTTGCGGGTCCTGAGTTGCCAGATCACCAACCGTGAGGATATTGGCACTCTGGAACCGTTCGAAGAGTTTCGGCCCAACGCCCCAAATGACATTCACCGGCAGAGGGGCGAGGTATTCGGCTGTTTGTATTGCCGGGACCACACCTAACCCATCGGGTTTTGACCGGGTGGACGCAATCTTGGCCACGGATTTGTTCATCGCGACCCCGACGGTAGCTGCCAAACCTGTTCTCTCACGCACTGCCTCCTTGACCTGCACTGCGATCTCTGCCGGAGGACCGAGGCGTCTACGCGCTCCTGAAATATCGAGGAAAGCTTCATCAATAGAGAGCCGTTCCACCAACGGGGTGAAAGAGGTCCAGATCTCAGTTAGTTGAGCCGAAATGGCCGTGTACTTCTCCCGGTGTGGTTCCAGGACCTCCACCTGAGGGTACAGAGCTTGAGCGTGTGCGAGGGGCATCGCTGATTTGATGCCATATGCACGAGCCTCATAGGAAGCCGAGGTCACCACCGATCGAGGGCCATGGTGCGCCACCACAGCGGGTTTGCCTGCCAATTCGGGGCGTTGCAATAACTCCACTGACAAAAAGAACGCGTCCATATCAATATGCAAAATGGTGGAATCCCAGCTGGGGTCTTGCTGTTGATTCCTGTCTGTCTGCGCGCCCATGTCTCCACTGTAGTCACATGGCAGGTAGCGTGGGAGCAGAGCGCCGCCGACCACGTTGGCATCAAGGTAGGAGTATCGTGTCGTCCCAAGCATCCTCATCCGCCGGCAGAACTGCCGAACAGTTTCGTACCAAGCTTGCCTCCTATCTGGACACGTTTCTTCAGCAGTACCGTGACCGGGCTGAGCAGATGTCCGAACAAGCGGTTGACCTGGTCGATGAAATCTCCCGTTTGTGCTCCGGCGGTAAACGCGTTCGCGGTTTGCTCGCTTGGTATGGCTGGCGAGCTGCTGGGGGCTCAGCAACAGATCACCGCATCGTTGAAGCAGCGGCAGCATTGGAACTTTTTCAGGCTGCTGCCCTGATTCACGATGACATTGTGGACCGCTCCGATACCCGTCGCGGTGGCCCCTCGGTCCATAAATCCTTTGAGGCCTTGCACAGCATCAAAGGTTGGACTCAGGATGGCTCTCACTTTGGCGTAGCCGCCGCGGTTCTGGCCGGAGATCTGGCCCTGTCGGCCAGTGAAGAGTGCTTTAGCGCCGTGGCGGATGCCACCCCGTATGCAGCAACCGCCACCTCGGCATTTCAAATGATGCGCTTCGAAGTGATGACCGGGCAGTATCTGGATCTCGTCTCGGAAGTAGATGTATCCGCTATTTCTGCTGAAGCAATGTTGCAAAGGGCTCGCACTGTGCTACGCCATAAATCAGCCCACTACACCACCGTGTGGCCGTTTGAAATCGGTGCTATTCTCGCTGGGGCCGATGAAAATACCCTGAAAAAACTACGACGTTTTTCCACCCCCCTTGGCATTGCCTTCCAGCTTCAGGACGATATTCTCGGCGTCTTTGGCGATCCCGAACTGACCGGAAAACCCGCGGGAGATGATCTTCGGGAAGGCAAGCGGACCGAGTTGGTCGCTCACGCGCTGTTATCCCTGGACGCCGCCGGCCGAGAAACGTTGACCTCAGCTTTAGGGACCGAGGACCTCAATGATGTCTCGGTGGCTGAGATTCAAGATCTTCTCAAAGACTCAGGTGCCCTGCAACGTGTGACAACGGAGGTCTCACAGCTCGGTTCGGAAGCGCTAACCAACCTGAATAATCTCAACCTCGATGATCGCACCCGATCCGAGATCATCGATCTGACCCAACGGCTCCTGCACCGCAAGAGCTGACCTGTCAGCGTTACTGTCCTGTGAGCCAGTTACCAGGCCAACGCCTGTGCGCGACGCCGGATTTCAGCCTTCTGACCAGCGCGCAACGCATCAATAGGACGACCCGGAAGCGACTCGTCCTCGGTAAACAACCAGCGCACGATGCCTTCGTCATCAAACCCTGAATCCGACAGCACGATAATGGTCCCTTTGAGCGAGCCTAATAAACCTCGGTCGTCGAAGAACTGCGCCGGCACGCTCCGCACGTTATTCTCTCCGCGACGCAGAGCGATCAGACGGCGGTCACGAATCATGTTGTGAACCTTGGTGACCACCACGCCCAAACGCTCTGCGACCTCTGGCAGGGTTAACCATTCCCCGACCAGGTGATCGAGATCTGATGTTTCTGCTTCTTGAGTCATGCCTTAAAACTATCGGATAACCATCAATTCACAATGCCCCATGTCACCCGGGAATCACGCATTCTCCGGATTTCGCGAACATTGCACGGCGTGTCGCTAAAAAAGTGTCTCCCTCACTTCACATTAGCCCCATCAGTGTTGTAACTTTACATAGGTAACATTTTCATCAACAACACCTTGTTGCTACTCCTGTCACATTGATCTCGGGAGAACTTCCCCTGGCTACAGGTGCCTGACGCAAGAGGATATATCTATGTCTCAGCGCGCATCCGGTGCCTCCCGGCTCTATACGACCGCCATCGCAGGGACCACGTTGCCCCTGGTCACTCTGGGGTCCGTGGCCGCAGCACATGCTGACGTTCCCGCGGTCCAATTCGAACCAAAGACCGCGTCGCCAGCCAATATTGCCTCCGCACAGCAGATCATCACCAAGCGGGTCAGCGCTTCCCGAGGCACTGTGACCGAGCTCCCGGCCTCTCTGAGTTCAGCTAAAATCCCGGCCGGGCGTCAGTCTGAAAAGATTTACACCGTGAAACCTGGTGACACTCTTTCTCACATTGCCGCCCGGAACAACGTTTCGTTGTCTCAGCTGCTACGCTGGAACCCGGACCTGAGCACGCGTTCTGTGATCTACCCGGGACAGAAAATCAAGCTCTCTGGCACCAGCACCGGCTCAAAGAAACCCTCACGTCCAGCAACCAACACAAAAACCACCTCCGGCAACGCAGGCTCATCACAGTCCTCGACCTATACCGTCAAACGAGGAGACACCCTCTCCGGCATCGCCGCCCGCCACGGAGTCTCACTCTCGACACTGCTCAACGCCAACGGACTGAAGACCAGCTCGATCATTTACCCGGGACAGAAGATCAAGCTCTCTGGCACCAGCACCGGCTCAAAGAAACCCTCACGTCCAGCAACCAACACAAAAACCACCTCCGGCAACGCAGGCTCATCACAGTCCTCGACCTATACCGTCAAACGAGGAGACACCCTCTCCGGGATCGCCGCCCGCCACGGAGTCTCACTCTCGACACTGCTCAACGCCAACGGACTGAAGACCAGCTCGATCATTTACCCGGGACAGAAGATCAAGCTCTCTGGCACCAACACCGGCTCAAAGAAACCCTCACGTCCAGCAACCAACACAAAAACCACCTCCGGCAACGCAGGCTCATCGAAGTCCTCGACCTATACCGTCAAACGAGGAGACACCCTCTCCGGCATCGCCGCCCGCCACGGAGTCTCACTCTCGACACTGCTCAACGCCAACGGACTAAAAGTCAGCTCCCCCATCTATCCGGGTCAGCAACTCAAGCTCTCCGGGTCATCAAAAGCAACCACCGGATCCGTCGGAACCGCAAGCGGGTCCACCAACTCGGGCTCCGGCCAGCCGAAGCAGTTGGTGGGTAATACGTTCTTGCACTACACCTACCCGGATCACGTGGTAGCGAATGCGAATGCGAATAAGCAGGCTCTACTCAATGCTCCAACCCCTTCCCGGGCGGAAGTGCAAGCGATGGTGCGTGACACCGCCATCCGCATGGGCGTCGATCCGAAACTCGCGTTGGCTCACGCCATGGCAGAGTCGAGTTTCGATGCCACCGCGGTCTCCCCGGCCAACGCTATTGGTGTGATGCAGGTGATTCCTTCCTCCGGTGAATGGGCATCCCAGATGGTTGGTCGGAAACTGAACTTATTAAATCCTCAGGACAATATCACTGCGGGGATCGCCATCATCCGCCACTTGCAACGGACTTCCAGTTCCCTGGACATTGGCATTGCCTCCTACTATCAGGGACAGGCCGGGGTGCGGAAGAACGGTATGTACCCCGACACCAAGGACTATGTGAAGAAGGTCCGCGGTTACATGCAACGGTTCTAAACCGGCTGAAAGCCACCCCGCTCGGCGCTGTCTCATCAACCATTAAGACTCAGCCATTATCCTGGTGGGGTGACTTCCTCAGCTCAAGACACTCTGATCGGGGTACTGGTCGACGACCGGTACCGGATTCTCGATCGACTAGCTCGTGGCGGGATGTCGACGGTCTACCGGGCCCTCGACACCCGCCTCGATCGCGAAGTTGCGCTGAAAGTCCTGTATCCGCACCTAGCCGAAGACCGTGCGTTAGTGGCTCGATTCGAACAAGAAGCCAAGACAGCTGCGAAACTTTCCCACCCCAACGTCGTCAACGTCTATGACCAAGGCGAAGGGCACACTCCCACAGGGACTGTGGTCTACTTGGCCATGGAGTATGTCAGTGGTTTTACCCTGCGTACCGTAGCGACCCGTCAGGGCGCGCTGAAACCGGATACCGCGATGACATACCTCACCGCGATGGTCCGCGGTATTGCCGCTGCGCATCAAGCGGGACTGATTCACCGCGATATTAAGCCAGAGAACGTTTTGGTGTGTCCTGAAGATGGTCGCATCAAGGTGGCAGACTTTGGCCTGGCGCGCGCCGCCACACAACACACCGGCACCGGGGCCACGTTGATGGGTACGGTGGCCTATATTTCGCCCGAACTAGTTTCGGGGAAGAAAGCCGACCAGCGTTCCGATGTTTATGCCACCGGTATCGTTGCCTACGAGCTACTGACCGGGCGTCAGCCTTTCGTCGGCGATACCGCCGTACAGGTAGCGTTCCAGCACGTCAATGCGCGAGTGCCATCGCCCGCCAATCTGGTTCCGGAATTACCCGAACTGCTCGTCGACTTCGTGTTGGCATGTACGGAGCCAACCCCGGAAGACCGACCCCACGATGCCCTGGAAATGCTCACCATGCTCGATGCCGCCCAACAGTCGCTAGACGCTCTGGGTCATCCCGCGTTGAGTCCCCGACAGGTGGTGCAAGACTCGGCTGGAATTGTCCTGCCCACCCCACCGACAAGCCCGCCTTCACAACAGCAACCGACACCAGCTCATCCCACCAGGATGAGCCCGGAGGATGACGCTACCGCTGTGGTGGCTCCCGAAACCGATGCAACGGTTCCGGCAACCTCAGCACCGGTTTCTGCGCACGACGACGATGCAACACAGCAACCACAGCATCCAAGTGTCACCACGCAACGGTGGGTTGCTGATTCTCCGGAGGTAATGCCTCCAGCAGACCGCACCACTATTTACGCGCAAGCCACTCCCCGACCGCCAGAGACGACCCCCTCGGCTGCCGCACCCCAACCGTCCTCGATGGCCACGCCACGGCAACCCCGGCTCAAAGGCCGGGCACTGACACCCACACACCGACTGTCTCAGCCCGAACCACTGCGCGGGTTGATGATCAGCATTGTAATCGTGATGCTCGCAGCCGTTGCTTTACTCGTCGGCTGGATGCTGGCCGGACATTTATTCCTCAGCACTAGTGCTGGCGTTCCTGCCCTTTCAGCACAGGCCGAAGTTCCCATACGGGCCGAGATGGACAGCACACCCCCGGAAACCTGGTGCAAGTTCTCGACGGCTTCCGAGGGCGATAACTGATTGATGGTGACTTAGTGGCGTGCGTCGTTTCGCGGGTGGGACAGAGCCTCGGAAACCAAAAACGCTAATTCCAGCGACTGCTGATGGTTCAGGCGCGGGTCGCACAGGGTCTCATACCGATCAGCGAAGGCCGATTCGTCAATCGCGCCGGCACCGCCCAAGCATTCAGCGACATCGTCACCGGTCATTTCCACGTGCATACCGCCGGGGTGAGTGCCTAAGGCGTGGTGGACTTCGAAGAAGCCCCGCAACTCATCGACAACATCGTCAAAGCGACGGGTCTTGTATCCATTGGCTGCGGTCACCGTGTTGCCGTGCATCGGATCGGTCACCCACAGCGGGGTGGCTCCCGAGTCACGAACGGCTTCGACCAACGGCGGGAGGTTCTCCCGAATCTTGGATGCGCCCATCCGGGAGATGAAGGTGATGCGTCCCGGCTCGCGCTCTGGGTCGAGCTTATCAAGTAGCTGTAGTGCGTCCTCAGGTGTGGTGTTCGGGCCGAGCTTGACCCCAATCGGGTTGCGCACCTTGGACAGGAACTCCACGTGAGCCCCGTCAATGTCGCGGGTGCGCTCCCCGACCCACAGGAAGTGTCCGGAGGTGGCGTAGGGCAGACCAGTACGTGAGTCCAACCTGGTCAGGGCACGTTCGTAATCCAGCAACAACGCTTCATGGGCAGCGAAGAATTCGGTGGTGCGTAGCGCCGTGAAATCCGCCCCGGCTGCGGCCATGAACCGCACGGCACGGTCGATTTCTCCGGCGAGTTCGTCGTAGCGAGCGTAGGCCGGGTTGGACATAAAACCTTTATTCCAGGCGTGCACAGCCCGTAGGTCGGCAAAACCTCCCTGGGTGAAAGCACGAATAAGGTTCAGGGTCGATGCCGAGGTGTGGTAGGCCTTGAGCATCCGTTCCGGATCATGGCGGCGGGCTTCTTCGGTGAATTCGAAGCCGTTGACGATCTCGCCGCGGAAACTGGGCAAGGTCACTCCATCACGGGTTTCGGTGTCCGAGGAACGGGGCTTAGCGAACTGGCCTGCCATCCGGCCCATTTTCACCACTGGCATGGACGCGCCGTAAGTCAGCACCACCGCCATCTGCAGTAGGGTTTTGACGCGATCGGAAATTTTATTCGCGGTGGCTCCGGCAAAGGTTTCGGCGCAGTCACCGCCTTGGAGCACGAAGGCGTCTCCGGCTGCGGCGGTGGCCAACCGCGAGCGCAATACGTCAACCTCGCCGGCGAAAACGAGCGGAGGCACCACGGATAGTTCATCAATCACGTGCTGTGCGAGCTCGGGGTCATACCACTCAGGAGCCTGTTTGATGGGCTTGGCCTGATAGTCGTCCAATCCTGGATACTGTGCGGCACCTTCAGAGAAGGTGGTTCCGAACGGTTGCACTCCTGCTGTGGCGTCAAAACTCATAGAATGAGTCTACGAAGTTGAGGACCGGTTGTCAGGTGCATGAATCTAAAAGACAAACCTCCCGAGAAGACCCCGGGGAGAAGGAGAACAACCGTGACGAGTAACCCGCAGCAACAGCCCCTGGACCTGGTGGGCCGTCCTTCAGGGATGCTGGCCGAAACGAGCACCGGTGTCTCGATGACGGCGGTAATTTTCCACGGTTTTACGTCTGGCCCGGCCTCCATCGCTCCGTGGGCTTATGACTTGGCCGAACATGGCGTCAACGTGGTCGCTCCCTTACTTCCCGGACACGGGACGCAGTGGCAAGATCTTGCCCGCACCAGCGCCGACGAGATTCGTGCCTCAGCGGCAACCACCGTCTTAGCGGTTCTCGACCGCCAGGGCCAGCAACGCCATGCCGGACACACCACCCGGCTAGTGGTGGGCGGACTATCCATGGGAGGCCTCCTGGCTCTAGATGCGGCCGCGCATCTGCCTGAAATTGACCGAGTATTTCTGGTCAATCCCGCGCTTGAACTTCACAGATGGACCAGCATCGCCGCATGGTTCACGCCGTTGCTGGCCCCTCTGGTACCCACCATTGGCTCTATCGCTGACGATATAGCCGATCCATACGCGCTGTCTTCTGACACCGAGACACCGCTGTCAGAACATGCCTATCCGCGGACCCCGCTGGCTGCGGTCGAGCAACTCGCCCGTTTGATGCGCACCATACGTGGCGAGCTCTCAAAGATTTCCACCCCGGTGACCGTCTACCGTTCTACCGAAGATCAGCTGGTCTCAGATCGGTCCCTGTCGACCTTGCGTCGGCACATGGCAACAGAGCTTTTGGAGATCGTTCCACTACCCCATTCTCGTCACGTGGCGACACTGGACGCCGATGCTACGCTGATACACCAACACAGTCGCGCAACGCTATTACACGAATTCAGTCTGACCAGAGCCGGGAGAGCAGATGCCTGATCGTTCACCTGATGAGCCACACAGCGAGGAGCAACGGTGGCGGGACATCGTCTTAGAGCTCGGTGGGAGCGACACGCAGGCCACAGCGCCGGCTCCCGTCGACAGGACAGCTCACCAACACGGCGAAACCTCCACCACAACAACGCCCCGCGGACCAAGGGATTACACTCTGGCCGAGGAACCCGATGAAGATTTCGTCCCGGCGACACCCCGGCCGATTTTTTCTGGTTCTCCCCGTGCTGTGCTGTCCTGGGTCACCGTCATCGGTATCCCCCTGATCTTTTTCGTGCTCTGGGTACTACCCGGCGTGCAGCTATCGTGGTGGTTCACGACAGGACTGTGGTTCGCCTGGTTCGGGGCCGCGGTCAGTTTATTTTATCTGTTACCGCGAGATCGATATAGTCGCCGAGACAGTGATGATGACCATGGGAGTGGGGCCAGGGTTTAAGTTACCGGCTTGTTTTTGGCTCCCTGACTTGCAGTGTAGGCGGAATCCGCTCCGTGCTAAGAGGTTACCCGTCTTTCGTAAATCCTGGCCATACGGACTAATATTGTGAGTTGATACACATCTCTCTAGCCACATTTTGGACAGCGCCAGGAGGATTTTTATGAAAGAAATCGTCACCGAATCAGCCAGGACCGTTGATCGGACGGAAAATATCACCGATTTGCTCGAGCACCAAGTGGTAGCGGATCGCAACCGCGCTCTTTTTGCTCGGCAAACTTCTCCTGGCGAATGGACCGACATTTCCTCTGCGACCTTCCAGGCCGAGGTGAAAGAACTCGCTCGGGCTCTGGCCGGCATCGGCATTGCACCTGGTGACCGAGTGGGCATCATGTCCGCCACCCGCTACGAATGGACGCTGGCCGATTTCGCCATCTGGTACGCCGGAGCGGTGACTGTCCCGATTTACGAAACCTCATCGCCGTCGCAGGTGGCCTGGATTCTGGAAGACTCCGGTATTAAAGCTGTGCTGGCAGAAAACCCCACTCACCAGCAGGTCGTCGAGCGAGCAGTGCGCCAAGAAAATCTCGACCCTCTAGTGGGCATCTGGCTCTTCGACGAAAACCTCGACGAACTGCGTGCTCACAGCCAAGAAGGCCCCGACGCCGAGGAAATGGAACGGCGTCGCACTATTGCCACACTGGAAGACCTAGCGACGGTAATTTACACTTCGGGCACCACCGGCAAACCGAAGGGGTGTGAACTCACGCACGGCAACTTCTCCGAACTCTCCCAGCAAGTCCTGTCCACAGAACTGGGCGACGTGGTGCGTCCGGGACACTCCACGGTGCTATTTATCCCCCTAGCTCACGTCTTCGCCCGTTTTATCGCGGTAATCGCTGTAGCCGGGGGCGCCCGGGTGGGACACACCGCCAATATCAAACAGCTGGTCCCAGATTTGCAGAGTTTCAAACCAGACTTCCTGTTGGCCGTGCCCCGGGTATTTGAGAAGGTCTACAACGCTGCGAAAATGAAGGCCGATGACTCCGGCCGTGGCAAGATCTTCGAAGCCGGCGCCCAGACCGCGGTGGATTATTCGACCGCTCTACAAGATGGCAAGGTACCCCTCGGCCTCAAGCTCAAGCACGCTCTGTTCGATAAGCTTCTCTACAACAAGATCAAAGACGCCATGGGCGGTCGAGTGACCCACGCGGTCTCCGGAGGTGGCCCGCTCGGTGCCCGATTGGGGCACTTCTTCCGGGGTGTGGGGGTCACCATTCTAGAAGGCTACGGACTCACCGAGACCACTGCTCCGATCACCGTCAGCATGCCCTCGGAACTGCGCATCGGTAGTGTGGGACGCCCCATCCCGGGTAACGCCATCAAGATTGCCGACGACGGTGAAGTACTGGCCAAGGGTGTCTCCGTGATGCGTGGCTACCGCAACCGTCCTGACCTGGCCGACAGCACCTTCACCGACGGCTGGTTTGCCACCGGTGATCTCGGCGAGCTAGATGAGGACGGGTACCTGTCCATCACCGGCCGGAAGAAAGAACTGATTGTCACCGCCGGTGGTAAGAACGTTTCGCCCTCACAGCTGGAAGACGTGTTACGTTCCGACGTGTTGGTCTCTCAGGCCATCGTGATTGGTGATCAGCGTCCCTTCGTGGCCGCCCTCGTTACCATCGATGAAGAAACCGCCCCGGACTGGTTGCGTCAGCAGAAGCTGGACCCGGAGATGTCAATCAAGGAGATGTCCCAGCATCCCGACATCATTGCCCACGTCCAGACACTGGTGGACAAGGCCAATGACACCGTGTCTCGGGCCGAATCAATCCGTGAGTTCCGCATTACCACCGAGGACTTCACCGTGGAGTCCGGACAGATGACCCCGTCGTTGAAGATCAAACGTGAGGTCGTCACCCGCGACTACGAGGACCTGATCGAAGAGATCTATGCCAAGCCCAAGCCGAAAACCTCCTAAGCTGGGGTCAGACCAGCCCGGAATCCGGGACCTCCAAACCCAGCAGTGCGTTTTCGACAACTTCCGCCAAAGCCGGGTGAATCCAATACTGGCCGCGTGCCATCGTGTGGGCGTCGATGCCGAGGCTCATTGCTTGAACCAACGGCTGAATCAGGTTTGAGGAGTCCTCACCGATCAGGTGGGCACCTAACAGGGTTCCGGTACTGCGTTGGGCAATGAGTTTTACGAAGCCGAAGGCATCTCCCATCGCCCAACCATAGGCAACATCGGCGTACTGCTGGACCTTGATCGTGAGATCATCGTCGTCGTATTGGGCGCGGGCCTGTGCCTCGGTGAGTCCAGCACTGGCTATTTGGGGCCGGGAGAACACTGCGGCCGGAACCGGGTCCAGCCGGGCGGGCTTAAGCTGGTCCGGGTGGTCCATATTGTGATTGACCACCCGCTGTTCGTGATTGGCCACGTGCTTGAGCTGGTGGTCATTGGTGATATCGCCCAGCGCCCAGACCCCGGGCAATACCTCACCGTTGGAGAGCACCCGTAAATACGGGTCGGTGGAAATGCGGTGGTGTTCGTTGGTATCAATGCCGGCGGCGGTCAGGTTCAGTCGGTCGGTATTGGGCACCCGGCCGGTGGCGATCAGCACCACATCGGTTTGCACACTGAGATCCGCGCTCTGGGACTGATCGGCAGAGTTCTCTTCGGTGTTGACTGCAGTAAAATCAGCAACCACCTGATCCCCGTCAGTTTGGCGGATACCGTTAAGTGTATACCCGGTGGTGAGCTGCCATTGTTCCTGGGCTCGTTGGGTAAAGGCCACCGAGATCTCCTCATCCTGGTGACGTAAAAGCCGGGGACTGCGGTTGACCTGGTGCACGGTCGAACCGAGACCGGAAAAAATGGCGGCAAATTCGGCGGCGATATATCCCCCACCAATGATCAGGATGTGTTCAGGCAATTGTTCGAGACGCATCACCGTATCGGAGGTGTGGACCTGTGGCAGATCCACACCGGGCACGTCAGGAATCCGCGGACGCGACCCGGCGGCAATCACGATCTGTTCGGCTTCGATCACCCGCCCCGATGCGCTGGTGAGCTGGCGTGGTCCGGTGAAATGGACTTCTTCAGCAATCAGAGTCGTGTGTTCGAGTTCTTCATCGCGGTAGGCACGCCCTGAGTCAGAGATCGCGTCAATGCGGGAGAATACTCTGTCTCGCAGTCCCGACCAGTCAGCCCCATTGAAACTGACATCGACGTTAACCTCAGCGGCAGGTTCTGGGGTGGAGGCCACGGTGGAAGGATAGACATACATTTTGGTGGGGATACACCCTTTATTCAAACAGGTCCCACCAAATACCCCGGAATCGATGATGGCGACCTTCTTGTCATCCCAGCTCTCGGTGATCACCGAGTTTCCAGAACCAGACCCAATAATCGCTAAATCGTAATGTTCAACGCTCATGCCCCCATCCTAGTGGGTGCTTGTCACGGTGAAGAGGCCACTGAAACATCACCACCTTTCGGCGCACTTCACATCGTTAAGCCTGAGCCGCACAGATGATCACGGCGCCCGCCGACCCGGGGATACCGGCCGACAGGCGCCGTTGGTATGGTTCGTCGGTGATTGGCCGGTGCTGGCCTAGTTCTCCGGGTCGATGACCAGGACCAGATCGCCACCGTCGACCGGGGTGGGCTCGGTGAGAACCACGCGCTTAACGATGCCTGCCACCTGGGTGGTAATCGCAGCTTCCATCTTCATCGCCTCGATGGTGGCCACAGTGTCACCGGCGTCAACGGTGTCGCCTTCTTCGACCTGGACGGTCACCGCACCGGCGAACGGGGCAGCGATGTGTCCGGGTTGGTCGCGGTCTGCCTTTTCGGCCGATCGGACGGTGGACTCCACGGAATTGTCGCGGACCTCAAGCTGGCGGGCCTGGCCGTTGAGAGTAACCATCACGGTGCGCATGCCCTTTTCGTCAGGCTCAGAGATCGACTGCAGGGTGGCCAGCAGGCGCACACCGGTACCCAACGAAATCACGTGTTCCATGCCCTTGGTCATACCATAGAGGAAGTCGCGGGTATGCAATACAGAGGTGTCACCGTAACGACGAGTATGCTCCTCATACTCGCGGGTGGGTCCGGGAAACAGCAGTCGGTTCAGCGTTTCTTGACGTTCCCGACCGGGGCGCTTGAGCGCCGCGGAGTCCTCGGCCGAGACCGTCTCGTCCTGTTGCGGGGAAGTCTCCCGACCCTGCAGGGCCTTAGTGCGGAAGGGCTCAGGCCATCCTCCGGGAGGATCGCCCAACTGACCGGAGAGGAAGTCGATAACCGAGGAAGGGATGTCGTAGTTCTGCGGGTTTTCTTCGAAATCGGCTGGGTCGGCCTGTGCCGAAACCAGAGTCAGGGCCAGGTCGCCAACGACCTTCGAGGACGGGGTGACCTTCACTAAGTTGCCCAGGATCTTATTGGCGGCACCATACATATCCTCGATCTGTTCGAAACGATCGGCTAGACCTAGCGAAATGGCCTGCTGACGCAGGTTGGACAGTTGTCCGCCGGGGATCTCATGCTGGTACACACGACCGGTCGATGCCGGGATGCCGGATTCGAACGGCGCGTAGATACTACGCACGGTCTCCCAGTAGGGTTCCAGACTGGCAACGTCGTCCAAACCCAGACCGGTCTCGCGGTCGGTGAAATTGGTGGCGGCCACCAATGCCGACATCGACACCTGCGACGTGGTACCCGACATGGACGCGACCGCCACATCCACGGCATCCACTCCAGCTTCGGAGGCAGCCAACAGGGTAGCCAGCTGACCACCGGCAGTGTCGTGGGTGTGCAGGTGTACCGGTACATCGAACCGGCTACGTAGCTCGGTGACCAACCGGCGGGCGGCCTCCGGACGCAACAATCCGGCCATGTCTTTAATACCGAGCACGTGTGCCCCGGCGTCCACCATGCGTTCGGCCAGATTGAGGTAGTAGTCCAGCGTGTACAGCTTCTCATCTGGGTCCAGCAGGTTACCCGTATAGCACAGGGCCGCTTCTGCGACCGCACTGGTGCGCTCCCGGACCGCGGTGATGGCGGGGATGATCTGTTCGACGTCATTCAGCGCATCGAAGATCCGAAAAATATCGATCCCGGTTTCAGCAGCCTCAGCCACGAAGGCTTCGGTCACTTCTTGCGGGTACGGCGTGTACCCTACGGTATTGCGTCCACGCAACAGCATCTGTAGCGGGATATTCGGCATGGCTTCACGCAAACGAGCCAATCGGTCCCAGGGGTCCTCAGCCAAGAAGCGCAATGCCACGTCGTAGGTGGCCCCGCCCCAGACTTCAGCCGAGAACAATTGCGACAGACGGTGCGAGACCGCAGGGGCTGCGGCCAGCAGGTCGCGAGTACGGATACGGGTGGCCAAAAGCGACTGATGGGCATCACGGAACGTGGTGTCGGTCACGGCTAGCCCCTGATGTTCACGCAGGGCTGTGGCAAAACCTTCGGGGCCCTTGTCCAGCAAGACCTCCCGCCAGCCAGCAGGTGGCTCGACCTTATGGGAGACACCGTCAAAGGGAGAACGCTCCGGCTCCTCACGCTTATCCCCGGGGAAGCTGGGCAACTTATCGCGAGGGTCAATGCCTTCGACACGAGGACCATGTGGCTGATTGACAGTAACATCGGCCAAATACTGTAAGGCCCGGGAACCACGGTTCTTGGAACGATTAATCTGGGTCAGCTCGGGGTGCTGGTCAATGAAGTCCGTGGCAACATCACCGGCGATGAACTGAGGGTCATCCAGCACGTTAAGCAAGAACGGGATATTGGTGGCCACCCCACGAATTCGGAATTCAGCCAAGGCCCGGCGTACACGGCGACGGGCGGCGGCGAAATCGCGACCGCGACCGGTGAGCTTGACCAGCATGGAGTCAAAGTGCGGGGAAATCTCGGCACCGGTGTAGATGGTGCCACCGTCGAGGCGAATACCTGAACCCCCCGCAGAACGGTAAGCCGACACGGTTCCCGTGTCCGGGCGAAAGTCATTGGCCGGGTCTTCGGTGGTGATACGGCATTGGATGGCCGCACCGCGCAAACGCAGGTTCTCCTGGGTGATGCCGAGATCCTCCAGGGACTCACCGGTGGCGATGCGTAACTGCGAGGACACCAGATCGATATCGGTGACCTCTTCGGTCACGGTGTGCTCGACTTGAATGCGGGGGTTCATCTCAATGAAGAAGTGCTCGCCGGCACGCTCACCGGCGGTATCAACCAAGAATTCCACGGTACCGGCGTTGACGTAGTTCATGGACTTTGCGAATTTCACCGCGTCCCGGTAGAGCGCCTGCCGGATGGAGTCATCCAGGTTCGGGGCCGGCGCCATCTCCACTACTTTCTGGTGGCGACGTTGCATGGAGCAGTCACGTTCAAAAATATGAACCACATTACCCTGGGAATCGGCCAGCACCTGGACCTCGATGTGACGAGGACGCACCACGGCCTGCTCAAGGAACACGGTGGGATCTCCGAAAGCAGTGTCGGCCTCCCGCATCGCCGCCGACAGCGCATCAGGAAGATCTTTGGCATGCTCGACACGGCGCATCCCCCGACCGCCACCGCCAGCAACTGCCTTGACGAACAGCGGGTAGCCAATGTCGTCAGCCTGAGCAATCAAGGCCTCGGCGTCATCGGTCGGATCAGTCGACTGCAACGTCGGGATACCAGCCTGACGGGCAGCCCGGAGTGAGGCCACCTTATTACCGGTAACTTCCAGAACATCGGCCGGCGGACCCACAAAGGTCAAACCAGCTTCGGCAGTCTTGCGCGCCAGTTCCGGGTTCTCGGAGAGGAAACCATATCCGGGATAGATCGCTTCGGCGCCAGCTTGCTGGGCCACGCGAATGATCTCGTCCACATCCAGATAGGCGCGAACCGGGTGCCCCTCTTCACCAATGAGGTAGGCTTCATCGGCTTTCTGCCGGTGAATGGAGTTGCGGTCTTCATACGGGAAAACCCCGACCGTCTTTGCCCCCAGCTCATAGCAGGCACGAAAGGCACGCACCGCGATTTCTCCGCGGTTAGCCACCAGTACTTTCGAAAAACCGGTCGGCTGATCGGACTGTGCCGGTCGGTTCGGCTGGACTGAGTCTTTACTCGCCACGAGACCTCCAAGGTTGCGCCGTTTCCACGCCCGGGTCGCACCACGGCTCACCCAAGCTAGCGTGGTTGATTCGTCACCGGCTCAACCCCAGCAGGGCACGAGACGGTGGGTCCTCCCATAGTTTAGCGACTCGTCTGATCAATCTCTCGTATGAGGCGTTCATGACCAGCGATAACAGCTGGTGGCGTATCTTTTTGTCAATGGCCCGCTGTGAAAACTGTTCATCATCATGGTGGTAAGCACGCTAGACTATGGTGTTGTTTCGTAACGTCTACGTGAGGATCCCTAACGGTGCAGGTCATTTCCATCTCGAGCCTCAAGGGTGGAGTCGGTAAAACCTCGGTCACCCTCGGGCTGGCGTCAGCAGCTCGAACCGCCGGCATGTCGACGCTGGTGATCGACCTCGACCCACACGCCGATGCCACCACCGGGTTGGGAATGAAGCAGGGCTTGAACACCCAGGATATCGGGACGTTATTGCGTAAGCCGAAGAAAGCCGATCTGAACACCAATGCCGAACCGGCCGGTTGGACTGAGTCTGACGCCGAACCTTCCTCGCCCATCAACGGTAGCCGGTTGGATGTGGTCCGTGGGTCGTCCACGACCTCCATGTTCGAGCGTATCTCGACTCGTTCTCGCGATGTGAACCGTCTGGCCGTGGCCCTCGATCGGGTGCGCGGTTATGATCTCGTGCTGATCGACTGCCCGCCGGCATTGAACGGAGTGACCAGGATTGCCTGGGCTGCTTCCACCGATGTGGTCCTGGTTGCTGAACCGTCGCTGTTTTCCGTAGCGGGTACTGAACGTACCTTGCGAGCTTTGGATCAGTTCCGCCGCGAGTTTGCCCCCTCTATTAAGAGTATTCGTGTGCTGGCAAATCGTGTGCGCACTGCCTCAACCGAGCACAAGTACCGGCTTACCGAAATGGAGCGGATGTACGGTGACCGCCTATTGCCACTGAGCATTCCCGAAATCTCCAACTGGCAACAGATCCAGGGCGCAGCATGGCCGATTCATCTCTGGCCGGGTGAGACCGCAGCGAGAACGGCCCGACAGTTCGACCAGCTCCTGCAGGAAATAACCCAGCACCAGGAGTCCTCCCGTCGATCTCGACGAGCCCAGTAATCCGCGGTGTCGAGAGTGCTGACAACCTCGCCCGTCGTCATTGCCTGCGGGTAGCGCCCGGACCGCGGGAACAACAGTCCACCTCAACCAAGCGGGCTGTTTCCATATCGTGTGTGTCTTTCGGCTTCCCAGCACCCCAGGCTGGAAAGCCACGCAACGAGTGGCTTTAAGAGGCCGACTGACGGCGGGCTTCCCGGCGTGCCGACAGCTCGTCGCCAGGGAACGACTGCACGCCACGAGGATGCTGGGCGTCTTCGACCAAATATTCTGCTGGCAACTCGGCCAACGTGCCTTCGACCTCGCGCCATACCCGTCCGACAGCAATACCATAGACACCCTGTCCGCCCTGCACCAGGTCGATCACTTCATCTGCGGAGGTGCACTCGTACACCGAGGCACCATCAGACATCAGGGTAATTTGAGCGAGATCTTCGACACCGCGCTCACGCAGGTGCTCAACAGCGCTACGAATCTGTTGCAGAGAAACGCCGGTATCCAACAGACGCTTAACCACCTTGAGGACCAAGATGTCACGGAAAGAATAGAGGCGCTGTGACCCTGAGCCCTTAGCACCGCGCAGGCTCGGCACGACCAACCCGGTGCGAGCCCAATAGTCCAGCTGGCGATAGGTGATGCCCGCAGCGTTGGAGGCAGTGGGGCCCCGATAACCGATCTCTTCAGCAAGCCAGGGCGCGTCATCACTGAAAAGTACGCCTTGAGCCTGGCGCTCGGCGTCTGTCTGTCCCGCGTCATGGATACCTGACACGATTCCTCCTGTTTCCGCGCTCCATTGTGGGGAAGTTTCTGAGTCGCGTAGACGGGCTGAAACTACCCTTGAGACTATGGTAGCCCTCGACCCGACAGAACTCATGAGGTGAGTGATCTGGAACGTCTAAGATAACGCTATGCGGTGAGCTGTCCCGGGTCAAAGACCCTGCCCATTTTTCTCCAGCGTGTCGCTCGAGTTTACATTTGTCACAACAGTATCAGTAGCGCGGGAGACTCGCAGTCGGCACTTCCCTGGGTCCAGTGGTGGCATTATTCGTCAGTGGCCTCGGCGATTTCTGCACCGATCACCGCCGCATGTAGTTCAAGACAGGCCTGAGAGATATCGCGGGCAATTTCTTCACGCTGCGATGCCGCCGTAGTCTGGGCGGAGTTTTTCAGCCCGGCGGTGGCTTGTTCGATGAGCCCCAATTCTCGATCAGCCATCATCCGGAACGGGCGGAGGTGGCGGGCCTCAAACCCATGAGTGGACAAAACCATAGCCGCCCGCACTACTTTCAGAGCGTGCTCCGTGTAGCGACCGGAGTCAGTGGGCCAGATCAGTTTATTGGCTTCAAGTCCGGCGATCAGTTGTTCATCGGCACCAGTGGTGCCGATAAGCTCCGAACGGGTTAGGGGGCGGGCATGACCGGCAATTTCTTGGGCGAGCTGTTCGGAGACGCTACGAGGTTCAAACCGTAGCCCCCCGGGCAAAGATTCAGGGTGTTGTCCAGCATCCACAGCGTCCAGATAATCTTTGATCACCCGCAGGGGAAGGTACTGGTCACGTTGGACCGAGAGAATGAACCGCAACCGCTCGATATCGGTATGGGAGTATTTGCGATATCCTGCCGGTGTCCGTCGTGGGGTGATGAGTCCCTTTTCTTCCAAGAACCGAATTTTTGAGGCCCGCACCTCGGGGAACTCATCATTGATTTCAGCCAGAACCTCGCCGATGGTCAGCAGTCCTGCCACTCCACGCGAGGAACCGGAGGGATAGGCATTCAGAGCAGAAACGGGATTCACAACACGACCTTCAGAACGTCAGTCACGGGTACAACAGATCACCACTCGGTTCCCGCACAGCGAGCCGATCGCTCTAGCACATCACGGGAGTCACCCTCGAGCTACGCCAGCCAAGGTGGCGCTACTGAACCGGTTGAATACCTTCGTAGTAGGTCAACCGGAATTTGCCGATCTGAACTTCCATACCGGACCGAAGCTTGACTGAATCAACGCGGTCTTGGTTGACATAGGTGCCGTTAAGCGATCCGGTGTCGTAAAGAACGAAACCGTCTTCGACGCGCTGGAACTTCGCGTGCTGGCGGGAGACAGTGACGTCATCGAGGAAGATGTCAGCCTTGGGGTGCCGTCCGGCGACGACTTCATCACGGTCGAGCAGGAATCTGGACCCTTGGTGTGGACCTTCGTGGGCGACCAAAAGAGCCGAGCCGACGGGCAGAGCATTAATTGCTGCCCGATCTTCTGCGTTCATAGAGCGTTCACTGATTGGCTCAAATCGAGGCAAACCGACCGTGGTCGTCTCGATTGATTCGTCCTGGGGCTCTCCTCCAGGGACCGCACCGTAATGTGCCATACCGCTCGCATGTCCTTCCTCAACGTGACGCACACGATGTGATCGCGTGTGACCTCTGAAGTCCCTATTCTATCGGTTTCACAGCCGTGATGCACTGAGGAATTTTGACGACATTTTGTCAACGAGAACCGGTTACACCGCCGGCAACAGCACATCAGAAAAGCCCAGCTCAGACATCGTGCCTGAGCTGGGCTTGTTGCTGATCTATTCGGTCGGGCTGACAGGATTTGAACCTGCGACCCCATCACCCCCAGTGATGTGCGCTACCAAGCTGCGCCACAGCCCGAATCGTGTGGTCTCCGAAGAGCACCTGGAATATACTACACCAGGTTAACCCGGAATGACGAAACGGAAGGTCGACGCGGAGATGACCGGCACGGACGTGGTGCGAACACCGTAGACTGGAGACCATGCAACACTCCCCGGTTTCCACCGCAGAACTTGATCGTGCGCTGTCCTTGATTCGTTCGGTACCGGACTATCCAGAACCGGGGGTGACATTCCGCGATATTACTCCACTCTTGGCCGACCGGCGGGCCTTCACCTCTTGCATGGCAGCCTTGATCGAACCATATGCTGGTGAGTTCGATGTCGTCGCCGGAATCGAGGCTCGGGGGTTTATCTTGGCTGGTGCCTTAGCGGTCGAGGCCAACCGTGGCTTCATCCCGTTGCGCAAAAAGGGCAAGCTCCCCCAGCCGGTTGCCTCAGTGAACTACAACTTGGAATACGGCACGGAAACCATGGAGGTTTCGGCCGACCTGGCCCCGGGGATGAAGGTGTTGCTCGTTGACGATATTTTAGCTACCGGCGGGTCGTTGCGGGCCGGAATAGATCTGATCCAGGCCCGCGGTGCCGAACTGGTCGGTATCACGGTGTTGCTAGAACTGGCAGGTCTCGGCGGTCGCGAGATTATCCCCGATGCCAAGGCCCTGTTTAGGCTCTAATCCTGGCCACTGTGTGGCGTGTGTGTTAACGCTTGCGCTTTTCGCGGATCCGCATGGTGATCTCAATCGGCGTCCCGGTAAAGTCAAACGTCTCCCGAAGCCGACGCTGAATGAACCGACGGTACCCGGGGTCCAAGAACCCGGTGGTGAACAACACAAATTTTGGAGGCCGGGCTGAGGCCTGGGTGGCAAACAGGATGCGAGGCTGTTTGCCCCCACGCACCGGGTGCGGATGGGCCGCGACCAGTTCCCCAATAAAGGAGTTGAGCTGACCGGTGGGGATGCGCTGATCCCAGGACGTCAGCGCAGTATCAAGGGCCGGCACCAGCCGGTTGTTGTGCCAGCCGGTTTTGGCGGAAATATTGATGCGTGGCGCCCAGGACACGTGGCTGAGGTCCAGATCGATTTCGCGTTCCAGATCATCCCGGCGCTCCTCATCCATCAGGTCCCATTTATTGAAGGCCAACACCATGGCTCGCCCGGACTCCAACACCATCTGGATAATCCGCACGTCTTGTTCGGAGACCACTTCGGGGGCTTCCATCAGCACCACGGCTACCTCAGCGCGGTCCAGGGCAGATTTGGTGCGCAGTGAGGCGTAGTAGTCGGACCCAGAAGCCATGTGTTGCCGTCGCCGGATGCCGGCGGTGTCAACGAATTTCCAGGTGCGACCATCCAGGGTGATCAGCTCATCGACCGGGTCGCGGGTTGTTCCCGCGGTATTGTCGACGACCACACGTTCAGCATTGGCCAGCGTGTTCAGCAACGAGGATTTACCCACGTTGGGTCGCCCCACCAGCGCCACTCGGCGCGGCCCGGTGAGATCTGGAGCCTGACCGTAGGCGGATTCTTCCGGCAGGGTGGCCACCACCGCATCGAGCAGGTCACCGGTGCCTCGACCATGGATGCCCGAGACCGGGAACGGGTAGCCGAAGCCCAGGCCCCACAGCATCGCCGCGTCAGCTTCCTGGTTCATCCCATCGACCTTATTGGCCGCCAGGATCACCGGCTTGCCGGATTTACGCAACATGGTGACCACTGCTTCGTCGGTGGCGGTGATCCCCACGGTGGCATCGACGACGAACATCACCGCATCGGCGCGTTCCACCGCGCGTTCGGCTTGTTCAGCAACGCGAGCGGCCATACCTTTGACCCCGTACTCCCAGCCACCAGTGTCAACCAGGGTAAAGTCCACGCCGTTCCATTCGGCCTGATACTGCACCCGGTCGCGGGTGACACCGGGAACATCTTCCACGACGGCTTCCCGGCGGCCGATGATGCGGTTGACCAGGGTGGATTTACCCACGTTGGGGCGACCGACCACGGCCAACACGGGAGGAACATGGTTCGGTTGGAATCGGAGCGGATCCTCATCCTCGCCAGCTGCTAACAGGGCGGTGTCCTCGTCATCGAGGTCATACTGTTCCAGTCCAGCCCGATACGCAGCTTCACGGTTGCGGTAGTCCTCATCGGTCAGCGCCGCAAAGGACTCGTCGACGGTGTCGGGACCCGAGGGGGTGAACTCAGTGTCGTCGTGGTCGTCACGCTCGGTCATGATCGGTATGTCCTCTCCGCCAATTGAGTCTGCACTGCCTGCAGTGCACTGGCAATCGTCTCGTCCAGATCCAGCTCGGTGGAATCCACCAGGGCCACCCCGTCGGCCGGTGTCATGAAATCCACCACCGAGAGGTCTCGTTGGTCCCGCTCGGTAATTTCGGCGCTTAATGCTTGGGTTGATTCTTGCTGTTGTTGCAGTCCCCGTCGGGCCATCCGAGAGGTCTCGGAGGCGGTCAACAACAGTCGCGCATCAGCCTGCGGGGCGACCACGGTGGTGATATCTCGACCTTCAGCCACAATGCGCGGGCTACCAGCGATGAGCTGACGTTGCCGGGCAATCAGAATCTCGCGTACCTGGGGAATGGTGGACACCGCCGAGACCATCGACGAGACGTTTGGGTCCCGGATGGCCTCGGTGACATCGGAGCCATCCAGCAGGATGAGTTGGGCATCAGGGTCGAGGTCCTGGTGCACCGGGATGGTTTGGACCAGCTCGATGATTCGTTCGGTCCGCTCCGGGCTGGGCGCAGTAGCCAGGTCCACTCCCTGGTGGTGGCACCACAGCGCGGCGGTGCGATACATCGCCCCGGTGTCCAGGTAGCGAGCCTGGAAATGTCGTGCGAGAGCTTTCGCCACGGTGGATTTGCCCGACCCTGACGGCCCGTCGATGGCAATAACCAACGGCGCCTGAGCGGTGTGGTCAGCACGGGGTGAAGTCATCAGCTAGAGCACCTTCCATCCTCGAGAGGTCAACTCCTGCACCAGGAGATCCTTTTGGCCCGGCAACACCGAAATCTCTAACATTCCGACCTGGTACCCAGCGGAGTGGTCCATGCGCAAATCCTCGACGTTGGTACCGACCTCGGCGACATCCTGCAAGGCCGCGAGGATCTGGCCGGGCGAGTCGTCCACCAGCACGGTGATAACCGCAAAGGATTGCGCAGGGTTGCCGTGTTTACCCGGAATTCTGGCCTGGCCACGGTTGCCTTCATCGATCAGCTGGGCCACGTCCAGGCGCGCCCCGAGAGCGGTGGGGTCCTCCAGGGTGGAAATCAGGCGGTCGAGATCAGCTTTCATCCCGTAGAGGTGTGGCAGGATTTCGGTGGAGTTAGCTGCCAGAATCTGGACCCACAGCCTGGGGTCACTCCCAGCAATTCTGACCGTATCGCGCAACCCGTTGCCAGCCAGTTCCAGCGCCTGAGACGGAATATTCTGCAACCGGCTGGCCAGCAGACTCGCGGTGATCTGGGGCATGTGTGAGACCAGGGCCACCGCACGGTCGTGATCAACCGGGTCGAGGCGGTAGACGGTCGCACCTAGCACCCGAGCGAGATCTTCGGCAACGGCCAGGGCGGTAGCAGCGGTGTCTGGCCGGGCGCATACCACCCAGGGGGCAGCAGTGAATAGTTGGCCACGGGCAGCGACCGGACCAGATTTTTCGCGTCCGGCCATCGGGTGGGTACCGATATACCGAGTGGCGTCTTGATCCGCGATCACACCGGTCTGGACTGCTTGATGCACCTGATCGGCGATGGCGACTTTGACCGAGGCGATGTCAAGGACCACCGCATGCGGGTAGTGCTGGAGTGAGTCAACCACTGTCTGGCCGGTGACGTCCGGGGGTGCTGCGACCACCACAGTACCCGGCTGAGCTTGCGCGGGGTCACAGACCGCTCCCGCGCCAATATCGGCGGCCACTGCCAGGGCGGAGGGCGATGGGTCGGACAAGAGCACCTCGACTCCGGCGGCGCGCAGGCCCAGACCGATGCTGGTCCCGAGCAGTCCGGTGCCACGAATCAACACGGGTTCGGCAATGGCATGTCGCTGGGAGACTTCTTCGGTTGCCTCGGCCAACGCTTGGGTATCGACCCGCTGAGTGCGGGAAAAACGTGGCTGGCTCACAGTCCCACCTCGGCCATCAGGTGACCGATTTCTTGCTGGTTAAGTACCCGGAGGGTGCCTTGACGCTGGTCACCAAGCACAATGGGGCCGTGCGCGACCCGGACCAAGCGTTCCACGGGATAGCCGACGGCTTTCATCATCCGGCGCACAATTCGGTTTTGCCCCGAGTGCAAGGTGATTTCACACAGCACATGTCCGGGAGTCGAATCCACCACCCGGAAGGAGTCCACCGAGACGATGCCGTCCTCTTCGACCTCAACGCCGGCGCGCAGTTGGGCGCCCACCCCTTTAGCCAACGGCCCGCGAACCTGTACCAGGTAGGTTTTGGCAATCTCGTAGGAGGGATGCGACATCCGGTTGGCTAGTTCTCCATCGTTGGTCAGTAGCAACAGGCCTTCGGTCTCATTATCTAGCCGGCCAATGTGGAACAGGCGCTGATCGGTGGTTTCGACGTAGTCGGCCACACAGCGTCGACCCTCGGGATCGTGCATGGTAGAAATCACGCCACGGGGTTTATTGAACGCATAATAGACGGTTTCGGGGTTGGTGTGGACGCGGATTCCGTCGACGACGATCTCGGCGGTTGTCGGATCCACGCGGGTGCCCAGCTCGGTGACGAGCACGCCGTTGACTTCCACCCGGCCTTCGGTGATCAGGTCCTCACAGACGCGGCGGGAGGCTACACCGGCCGCGGCCATGACTTTCTGCAGGCGTTGTCCATCCGGGGTGTGCTGAGCGCGCGCTGAACCGCGTCGGGCGGAAGCCGACGCGGAGCGCTGGGACTTTTGGACGGATTTCACCGGGCCAAGGGTGCGGTCGTAGTCTGCTCCGGAGAAGGGCCCGCCTTTCTGCCCTGCTTTCGGGGTACGACGGGACGAGGAATGTCCGGAGCCTCGCGGCTTGCGGGTTGCCATACAGAGTTATCCTTCGGTGTCGTTGGGAATGTCCAGATCGGTAAGATCAGCCAACCCAGGAAGTAAGGGAGAAAGTTTCGGCAGGTCTGCGACAGAATCGAGACCTAGTAATTCTAAGAAATATCCGGTGGTTGTGTACAACACAGCCTGGGTGAGCGGGTCTTGACCCGAATCTTGGATCAAGCCTCGGGTTTGCAGGCTCCGAATCACCGAGTCGGAGTTCACGCCCCGAATTTGGGCAACTCGTGAACGCGTAGTCGGTTGCAAATAGGCTATCACTGCCAGGGCCTCAAAGGCAGCAGGTGACAGTTTAGCGGTGGCACCTCTGACCATGAATCGTTCCACAGTCTGCTCATACTCACCACGAGAGTAGATCCGCCAGCCTCCAGCGACATCGCGCAGTTCGAACCCCCGCCGGGGTCCGGTAGCTTCACCGTCGTAGTCGGCGCGTAACCGTTCGAGGGCCTGGAGTACCTCCGTTGGGGTGGCTTCGGTGGCTTGGACCAGCTGATCGATAGTCACCGGCTCTTCGATGACCATCAGCACCGCTTCGAGGCTGGCCCGTAGCTCGGCCAGAGACTCAGTCATGCTCCCCCTCCGTGACAGACGGCTCGGGGCGGAGCCGGGCATCACGTTCGGGGTGCCATTGCACCTGGATGTCATCTAGCGGATGGTCTTGTTCCAAGAAGATCAGCCGGTCCCGGTAGAGCTCCAAGAGACCCAGGAACCGTGCCACCACGGTCATGGTGTTGTCGGCATCGGCGACCAGCTCGGTAAAACTCATCCGTCCAGCCTGGGCTAACCGGGAGGAGAGGATACTGACTTGTTCCCAGACGGAGACCACCGGTGAGTGCAAGTGATCGGTACCAACCTGGTCAGGGCCATCCTCGACGGGAGTTCGGGAAAAGACTTGCTGCGCCAGTTGCGCGAATTCTTCGACGGTAGTGTTGAGCACCAGTGGTGGGAGAAAGTGGGTGTGGGCCGGTTCAGGACCGGGCCGTCGTGGCACCGCGCTGGCATTTTCGGCCATGCGCTGGGTCATCAGCGCAGCAGCCTGTTTGAAGGCCTTGTACTGCAACAGACGGGCAAACAACAGATCTCGTTCTTCCAGTAGCGCCAGTTCTTCGTCTGGATCCGAGATCCCAGCCGGCAATAGCCGGGCGGTTTTGAGATCTAACAGGGTCGCTGCCACCACCATGAACGAGCTGGTTTCATCCAGTGCATCAACCGTGGACTCAATGGTGCGCACATAGGCCAGGAACTCGTCGGTGACCTCCGCCAGGGCGACTTCGGTCACCTCCAGGCGTTTGCGGGCGATCAGTGACAACAACAGATCAAAGGGTCCCTCAAAATTTTTCAGGTGAAGCTGAAAACCGCCGTGGTCGGTCTCCTCGGAGTCTTCGGGGTGCGCTGTAGTGGTGAGGGCATCGCCGGAGAGTTCGGCGAGGCTCACGGTGCACCACCACGACAGATCAGCTCCCGGGCCAGTTGCCGATAGGCCTGAGCACCCGGGTGGTTGTGGGCGAAAGTGGTGATCGGTTCTGCTGCCACCGTGGCGTCGGCAAATTTAATCGTCCGGGAGATGACGGTTTCGAAAACCTTATCGTCAAAGGCTTCAACGAGTCGACCGACTACTTCTTTGGAATGCAGAGTACGCGCATCGAACATGGTGGCCAACACACCGTCGATTTCGAGGTCGGGGTTGATGCGGTCTTGAACCTTCTCAATCGTTTCTACCAGCAGAGCCACCGCGCGCAGTGCGAAGAATTCTGCGGTCAACGGGATGATGACACCGTGGGAGGCGGCCAGCGCGTTGACGGTCAGCAATCCGAGCGAGGGCTGACAGTCAATGATGATCACATCGTAGTCATCGCGTACCTGGCGCAGTGCCCGTTCGAGCACTTGTTCACGAGCCACCTCGTTGACCAGTTGCACTTCAGCAGCCGACAAGTCAATATTGGCCGGCAAGAGGTCAATATTCTCGTGTCGGGTGGGGATGATGGCATCGCGAGCAGTGATGTCTCGCTCCATCATCACGTTGTACACGGTCAGATCCATCTCGTGGGGATTGGTCCCGAAGCCTGCCGAAAGCGCACCTTGCGGGTCAAAGTCGACCATCAGCACCTTTCGCCCGTATTCAGCCAACGCTGCTCCAAGGTTGATCGACGAGGTAGTTTTGCCGACCCCACCTTTTTGGTTGACCATCGCAATGATACGTGCCGGGCCGTGGGTTTCGAGTGCCGGGGGGTTGGGGAAGTCGTGTTTAGGGCGTCCGGTGGGCCCCATCACCGGTTCTCCGGTGACCATCATGACGGGTAACGGTTGCTGTTGGTCGTTCACGGTCTAGACAGCTCCTGCAAAACTTCTGGTGTATGATCTCCCCGGGGTTAGTGACCCTCGAAAATTCTTCTGATACTACCCTAATGGGAAAGTCGCAGTTTAGCCGTTGTTCACTCTCTTTCTCGGCGAGCCTTGAGGTTAAAGTGCAACCTGAAGGTATACACTTTAGGACCTCATCGCCCGCGGGTGCGCGGTCGCATATACCTCGCGCAAACTCTCAGCGGTGACCAACGTATATACCTGTGTGGTGGTCACCGAAGCGTGTCCCAACAGCTCCTGGACCACCCGCACATCAGCTCCCCCAGATAATAAGTGGGTCGCAAACGAGTGTCGCAACGTGTGTGGCGACACCTCGTCGGTGAGCTGGGCCCGTTGGGCGGCTTTTTTCAGAATGGTCCACCCAGATTGGCGAGAGAGCCGGGAACCGCGCAGATTGACAAACAGTGCTGCTGTGCCCCTCCCCCGGGAGACGATGCCCGGGCGTCCCCGACGCAACCAAGCGTCTAATGCCCGGTAGGCGTAGGATCCCAGCGGCACGATGCGTTCTTTGGATCCTTTGCCGAACAGTCGCACCACCGGTTGGGAGGTGCCATCCAGAGCCTGGACAATATCGTCAACATCCAGGGCCACCGCTTCAGAAATCCGGGCTCCGGTCGCGTAGAGAAATTCCAGCAGCGCCCGGTCCCGTAGCCCAGCCGGGGTATCCGGTGAGGGTGCTTCCAACAGACGGGCAACCTCGTCGATGCTCAGAGCTTTCGGCAGGCTCTGTTCCAGGCTGGGTGGCGAAACCTCCCGAGCCGGATCGTGGTCCACCAACCCTTCGACCGCCCAGAATTCGTGTGCCCCGCGCACGGCGGCGAGCATCCGCGCGGCCGAACGGGCCACCACTGCGGTCTCGCCATCGGCCCCGGTGCGGATGGTTTGTAAGAACCCGGTGACGTGATGGGTGGTGACCTGGCTGATGTCGTTCAGCCCCTGGGAGACCAGATAGTTCACGTAGCGAGTCAAGTCATGTTCGTATGCTTTCAGAGTGTTCTCCGATAGGCCCCGTTCAATACTCACCGCATCGAGGTACCGCTGGGCTGGGGTGCTTAAACCTGCCGGGTACTCGCGCGGATCAAGCACCGCTACGACCCAACCACTTATCATCCAGCTCGCGCACCGGCCAGGATGGCTGGGTTGAACCCACGGTGTAACTCATCACCGCCATGATGGTGTTGGCATTGTGAATCTCGCCGGCCAGTACTGCCTGAATGACCCGGTCACGGTCCACCCAGTGCAGTTGCATCCCCACCTCTTCGGCGTGTAGCTCCGCCCGGTTCTCTTCGGGAATCTGGGCCACTTCGCGCGCC
Source organism: Auritidibacter sp. NML100628 (assembly GCF_003185985.1). NCBI lineage: Bacteria > Bacillati > Actinomycetota > Actinomycetes > Micrococcales > Micrococcaceae > Auritidibacter > Auritidibacter sp. NML100628. The sequence continues at coordinate 10,894 of NZ_QHLP01000009.1, read as the reverse complement.
AGAAAGATTCGGGTCCCTTCGGTCGAGGCCCCGGAGGTGGAGAAATGATCCACCAGAATCTGCCAGTCTTTGGCTTCCAGGCCAGCCTCTTCGGCCAGTTCCCGTTGGGCTGCGGCTACCAGCGATTCGCCGCAGACGTCCAAGAGCCCGGCCGGGATTTCCCAGCAGAACGTGGACACCGGGTGACGGTATTGGCGCACCATCGCCACCTGATCCCGGTCGTTGAGTGCCAGGACGGCCACTGCCCCGGGATGGGCCATATATTCTCGGGTCAGTTCCTGGCGTTTGCCGCCGGCGTCCAGCTCGAAAGTATCGCGTCGGATATCCCAGACCACCCCGTGGAAAGTAGTTTCCCGGTGCCTCACCGGCGCCCGGTAGCGCCGATCCACACAGTCCTGGGTCTGGTTGGCGCGCTGATCTTCGTCACGGTTCTTCACGATTTCTCGAATCCTCTCTAGCACCGGGGCCTGACGGAGCGCCCGGGGTTCACTGAGTGAGTTAGTCGCAAAGTTGCGACTGGTCTAGTAGCTCGCGGGCGTGTTCCTGCGCCGAGGAGGAGTCAGCATGCCCGGCAAGCATGCGGGCCAGTTCTTCAACTCGTTCCCGACGGGTCAGTTCCTGTACATCCGAGGTCGTCACCCCGGCCGCGGTGTCGGGATTCTTCGTGACTTTCAGGTGGTGATCTGCCCAAGCTGCCACCTGTGGCAGGTGGGTCACCACAATGACTTGAACCCGACGAGCCAGGGCGGCCAGACGTTGTCCAATCTGTACGGCGGCCTCTCCCCCGACCCCGGCATCAATCTCGTCAAAAACGAAGGTCGGGACCGGGTCGGTATCGGCCAGTACCAGCTCGAGTGCCAGCATGACGCGGGAGAGCTCGCCTCCGGAAGCACCTTTGCCCAGTGGCACCGGGTCGGAGCCGGGGTGGGGCCGTAGCAGAATGGCTACATCATCTGCTCCAGAGGGCCCGAAGGTCTCTAACGGGCTGACCCGGACCGTCAGTTCGGCGGTGGGCATCAACAACCCGTGCAGTTCATCCGTAACTTTCTCCGATAGCATCTCACCGGCACCCTGGCGCAGGGAGCGGAGCTGTTCTGCTCCCTTCGTGACGGCCTGGTGGAGCTGTTGTTCTTCCGTCTCAAGCTCTTCAACGCGACCGGTATCGCCCTGTAGCTCATCGAGTCGGGACCGATGGGTCTGGGCCCAGGCCAGCACGTCTGTCAACTCGGGACCGTAGAGACGTTTCAGCCGGTCCAGTTCAGCTCGACGCTCTTGGGCCTGGTTCAACGCGTGCGGGCCTTCATCATCGAGCCCGGCCAGATAGCTGGCCAATTCGGTAGAAATATCGGCAAGCTGGATCCCCACTTCGCTCAGCCGTTGTGCGAGTTGCTGAAGCACCGGATCATCTCCCGGTGAACTCGCCAAGGACTGTCGAGCAGCCTCCACTAACGCTTCTGCGCTGGGCGCATTCAGATCGGTGTCGTCTTCACCGGCCAGCCCGCCACGGGCGGTAGTTGCTGCGGACCTGAGGTCTTCAATATTTTCCAGTCGCGCAATGGTGGAAGCCAACTCTTGGTCTTCTGCCTCGGTGATCTCGGCCTCGTCGATCTCCTCCAGTGAGCGTTGCAGGTTCTCGGCCTCTAGTGCCCTGTCTTGGGCTTGGGCGCGTAGCGCCTGGAGTTCGTCTCGAACTGCGTTCCAGCGAGAGAAATTCTTCCGATAAGTCTCCAGCGTGTCTTTCAGCTCGGCTCCAGCAAAGGAATCCAGAGCTTGGCGTTGAGCGGTCGCAGAACGCAAGCGCAATTGTTCGGACTGCCCATGAATGGCGATGCAGTGTTCGCCCACGGCTGCCAACAAGCTCACCGGCACACTCCGGCCACCGGCGGTGGCCCGGGAGCGAGTGGATCCGGAGGATTCGGTCACTGTCCGGGAGACCAACACCTGGACGTTGTCCTCCAACGGGTCTACGGAGCCACCAGCTTCTTCAACCAGCCCGGCCACGGGGTGATTCTCGGGCAGAATGAATTCGGCTTCCACCGCGGCCTTGCGGTCTCCGCGACGAATCAGCGACGCATCAGCCCGGCCTCCGAGCAACAGGTTCAACGCGGTGACAATCATCGTTTTCCCGGCCCCGGTTTCACCGGTCAGGGCAGTGAAACCCGGCCCGAGGTCGAGACCCCCGGATTCGATCACGCCCAGCGACGAAATGCCTAGGTGCTCTATCACGGTACTGGCCTCCCCTTTAGTCCTCGGACCGGTTTGACGTCCGGTCTGCTCGTAATTGCGCCCTGGTCACCAGCGGATTCTTCTCATCAGCTTTCGTCACCACCGGCAACTCGGTGGTGCGCGGCTCGGTGACTTCGACTTTGGGTGCCAAGTGGTGTGGCTCCACGACTTCAACCCCGGATGAGCCGGTGGAGGCTGCGGACTGACGACGCGCCAGGGATCGGGCGGCTATTTCTGCCCGATCGGCTTCTGAGATCGACCCACGCCATCCCTTGGTGGGAAGCTTGAACTTGCGGACCAGTCGTTCGGAGAAGGGCGTGTGCGACAGCCGTGCCAGGCGCACTGGCTGATCCGAGCGGGTGACTTCCACCCGAGCTGCCTGGGGTAGATCCACGGTTCGACGGCCATCGCACCACAGCACCCCGGCCTCATTGGTGCGTTGCAACACGTCCACGGACATGACCGAGCGCGGCGAAACGACCAGGGGCCGGGCAAAGAGCGCGTGGGCAGACAGTGGCACCATCAGCATCGTTTCGACTTCGGGCCAGACGACCGGTCCTCCGGCTGAGAAAGCATAGGCAGTCGAACCGGTCGGGGTAGCCATCACGACCCCGTCACATCCGAAGGTGGAGATCGGGCGATCATCGACCCCGATGACGACCTCGAGAGTGCGTTCGCGGTTGGATTTTTCGACCGAGGCTTCATTCAATGCCCACGTTCGGGCCACCAGCTGATCGTCAACTAAAACTCTGACATCGATGGTCATGCGCTCTTCAACGTCGTAAGCCTCTTCAGCCACCGCAGCCACGGTGGAGGGAATATCGGTGCGTTCAGATTCGGCCAAGAAGCCGATGTGGCCGAGGTTGACCGCCAGCAACGGCAGTTCGGTACCGCGCACCAGCTCAGCAGCGCGCAACACCGAACCGTCTCCGCCCAGCACCACGCACAGATCAATATCACCAAGCTGACCGGCATCTTCGAGAACGTCGGCCACCATGGTGCGACGGGGCACGGCCCCGGTGATAATGGCCTGATTGATCGCTTCGGCATCATCACGCATCATGACCGGTTGTAGCCCGTACGTTAACAGTTCGTCAGCAACATCGAGTCCGGATTGAATGGCATCTTCACGACCGGTGTGGGTCAGGATCAGAATCCTGCGTGGCGCCATTCCAATACCTCCAAGCTCGCGCGTCTCGCTTCAGATCACTGTACCGTCTCACGGGATCGGCGTGTACTTTTCGGCCAGCACTCTGTGGAGAAAACATCGGCACTGACCCGGTCAGTCAACCGTTACTCTCCCCAGTCTACGTTTTGGCGTCGTATCCAGTCGGCAAGCGCGTCGGCCGAGACGGCGGAGGGCCTTTTCACGGCGTGACAGAAGAATTCCCGGTTGCCATCCTGTCCTGGCAAAGTGGATGCGCTGAGCCCGACCGGGTCGAGCCCATGCCGGACAGCGGTATGCACCACGCGAGTCACCGCTTGCAATCGGGCCTGGGGGTCGGTCACCACTCCGGATTTGGGGAGTGCTTTCTTGCCGACCTCGAATTGTGGTTTGACCATCAGCATCACATCGGCGCCGTCGGCACACACTCCGGCCAGCGGTTCCAGCACCAAGGTCAGTGAGATGAATGATAGGTCGGAAACCACCACCTCCACGGGCTCCCCGAGCGTTTCGAGGCTCAGCGCGCGAATGTTCAGGCCTTCATACACGCTCACCCGGGGGTCAACTCGCAGCCGTGGCACCAGCTGGTCATGGCCCACGTCCACCGCGTGCACGTGTCCAGCTCCATGGTGCAATAACACGTCGGTAAATCCTCCCGTGGAAGCTCCGGCATCCAGGCAGGTAGCGCCCTTGACGTCTATTTCGCGGAAAATGTCCAAAGCACCGGCCAGTTTATGCCCGGCCCGAGATGCCCACTGCTGCTGGTCGGCCTGGGATTCCACCGTATCGCCGGAGGCAACTTTTTTCCCGGGTTTATGTACCACCTGGCCGTTGACGGTGATCACCCCCTGCTGAATCAGGCCTGCCGCCTGGCTTCGGGTGGGTGCCAGCCCGGCACTAACCAAATAGTGGTCCAACCGTTGCACAGGTGTCGAGGTCACAGCGTGGGCCCTGCCGCATTCGGGTCGTTGAGATGATCCTGGAGCTGATTCAGCACCTGCTCGTATCGCTGACGCTCGGTGGCGATGTCTTGGTCCTGGATCCCGTCGAGAGTTTGGAGAATCTCGAGTAACCTGGCATCCGTGAGTTCAACGTCGTCATTCATGGGCGCCCTCGACCAATTGTCCCAAATGATCAATGATCACGTCAGGTTGTTCTGTTCTGTCACGACCGGCTACGTCGGCTGGCTGGTGGATTCCGGTGGTCACCAGGGCCGCAGTAAATCCCGCCGCATGTGCACCTTTAATATCGGTATCGAGCCGGTCACCGACCATCAGCGGGCGGTTCATTCCCTGAGCTTGGGCGGCCAGCTGGAATAATTGCGGTTCCGGCTTGCCAGCCACCACATCGGGGCCTCTGCCCACGGCCTGGGTGACCGCTCCAATCAGCGATCCGTTGCCGGGAGCGATGCCTTGTTCTTGAGGGATCGTCAGGTCCAAATTGGTAGCCACCCAGAAGGCGCCCCGGTGGATTGCGAAGCTCGCTTCGGCGAGATTCTTCCACCCGATTCCGGGGTCGAAACCTTGAATCACCGCCTCAGGCAGCTGGCTCGCGTGGTCCACCACCTGAAATCCGGCCTGTGCTACCGCCTGTCGCAGACTGTCCGAACCGACGACGAGGACCGTTGCTCCGGGCTGTTGTTCTGCGCGCAGTATTTCAACACCGTCTTGAGCTGAGGAGTACACGTGAGCTGGCGCGGCGTGGATGCCGAGCTTCTGGAGTTTCGCTGCCACGGCCTCGGTAGATTTCGAGGCGTTATTGGTGACGAAGCCCACGGCCACACCGTGGTCGATGAGGTCATTGAGGATCTCTGCTCCGGCAATCAACTGGTCCCCGGCATAGACCACCCCGTCGAGATCACAGAGGAGCCCATCGTGTCCGTCACGAAGTTTCATCGGCGTAGGTTTCCTTGTCCCGAGTGTTTTTTCTGGGTGCGGGGACTTTTATCTGGCGCTGGCTCAAAATCTTCACCGAGGTCGATGATCGCTGGATCGTCGTCAGTCACCGAGAACCCGAGTGCTGATTCCGCTCGAGCGGTGCGTTGGCGCCACAGACGCGCTTCGCGCTCTTGTTTTGCGTTCGCTAATGCGTCCGCGTAAGCCGTAAATAGTCGCGGACTATAGCTAAAGGCCTTGTGCCGATCTAGTTCCGGAATCTGGAGCGCTGCAACGGCTTCCTGAGCGCGACCGAGGTCCTGCAAGATCCCGGAGACCACGATAGCAAGTTCGACCCGGACACGTTTGGTTAGTTTTTCTCGGTTGACTTCCGCGGCGGTTTGCAACGCTTTTTCGCCACGCCCCAGGGCACGCTCACAGTCCACGATCTCCGGAATATGGGTATCGTCTCCCGAAATACGTCGATACGTCCGGAACTCGCGTAGCGCATCCTGATATTTCTCTGCTTCGTAGGCGGTGATCCCGACTGCTTCCCTGACCACCCCGATGCGACCGCCACGGCTGGAGGCGGCGCGTGCGTGGTCAAAGGCGAGCTCGGGGTCTGCTTCTAAGTACCGGGCGGCCATCACCAAGTGCTTGGCGACCTTGACGCGGTTGTGCTCTTCTAAAGCCGCTAGTTCGCGGGTGACAGCCCCGTCCAGTTCCCGTCCGGTGACATCTCCGTCAATCTGTGGCTCCCGTGGGCGGTCCTTGCGCGGTCCCCGAACAGATCGCTGCCCGTGATGCCCACGCCCACGGTTTGGGTGTGACCGACCACCGTGGTTGTTGTGACGGTGCGGGCGCTGGCCTCCGTGGTCACGTCGTGGGGAGGACTGCTGTTCTGAATGTTCTGTCACTAACGAGCCGTTCTAACGATCGAAAATACCTTGCTACACGTCGGAGTTAGTCTACTAGAAAGCCCCTCGTGTTGTTCGGTCAGACGAGGCCGGCTGAGCCACTGATCGGTTGAGAAACATCCTCAGGAACTGAAATCACTGTGCTCGCCACTCGCGCTTCTTCAACAGCGTGCACAGCAGACGTTAAAGCACACATTTCACGGTCGCTGTCGCCGTACCAAAGTACCAACCCAACGACCGTGAAATGTCAGCGTGGAGACTCGCTACAGTAGCTTGTTCGGTTGCCCCAGAAGGTCAACCACCTCGGCAAGGAACAACGCCGCAGGATACCCATCGTTCAACCGGTGATCCACCGTCAAACTCAAGGGCAACTCGTGGCGCCACACGAAGCCTGACCCAAACCGTGTCGGCACTTCACGAACCCGACCAATTCCCAAAATCGCTGACTGTGGCGGGTTAATGATGGGGGTGAAGAAATCAATTCCTTGCCCACCAAGTGCAGTGATGGAAAAAGTTCCTCCATCAAAGTCATCAGCGCCCAGGTCCTGGTCACGCGCACGTGTGGCCAGTTCCCGCGTGGTCTCTGCCATCTCGGCCAGCCCGAGGCGTTCGGCGTTGTGGATCACCGGAACAACGAGCCCGTCCTCGAGTGCCACCGCAAAACCTAGGTTGATCACGCCCGGATCGACGATGGAGTCGTCTTCCAGTCGGGAATTCAACAACGGATGGTGCCCGAGAGCGGCCGCTACCGCCCGCAGAACGGCGTCCATGTAGGACGGTTTCGTCACTCCGCCACCGACATCACCCCGGAAGGTTTCAAAGTCCGTGATATCCGCTGTGGTCGTCAGCGTATATTGTGCGGTGTCGGACAGGCTGGCGTGCATCCGATCGGCAATGACTTTACGTAACCGTGGGATTTTCTCCCGCGTTTCGCCTTCTGGTGAGACGCCACCGGCTTCGGCCGTACTTGGTTGCTCCTGGGCTTGGTCATCGGCAGGTGCAGCGTCGCGACCTTCGATAACGTCTCGGACGTCTTGGGTCACAATCCGGCCTGAGGTTCCGCTGCCGTCGATCTGAGCAAGGTCGATGTCGTGTTCTTTGGCCAGTTTGCGGGCCAAAGGAACCACCCCGGTGATGCGACCGGATTTCTTGCGAGCTTCTTCAATCCCTCGCGGTGCACCCGCATCATGCGAGGTGTTCTCGCTGCTGCGCTGCTCAGATTCTGTCGGTGATGTCGAAGTGGTCTCAGACGGTGACTCATCCCCGTCCTGAGGCGCTGCCTGTTGCTGCACCGCACCATCACCCACGACGCACAGCACAGTGTTAACCTCAACGGTGTCGTCTACGTCAACCAAAATTTCCTGAACGGTTCCCGCTGTTGGAGAGCTGACATCGTCGGTGACTTTGGCAGCTTCTATTTCAACGAGAGGTTGGCCAGCTTCTACTTCGTCGCCAACACTGACATACCACTGCGTGACGGTACCTTCACCCATTGACATGCCCCACTGTGGGAGCTTGATTTCAGTCGTCACAACGGCCCCTCTCATTCCATGGTTTGGTGTACGGCCGCAACGATGCGGTCGGCGTTCGGATATAGCGGTTTTTCCATCGACTGCGCGTATGGAATGTGAGTGTGCGGAGTGGTCACTCGCTGGATCGGTGCTTCCAGGTCCCAGAAACCTTCTTGGACAACTTCGGCCGAGATCTGTGAAGCAATCGAGGAAAAGTCATGACATGGGTCGGCCACAACAAGCTTTCCTGTCTTGGCGACAGAGGTCAGAATCGCTTCCAGGTCCAGAGGCAAAATCGATCGCGGGTCCAAGATCTCGGCGTCAATTCCTTCATCGGCTAGTTGATTTGCTGCAGCCTCGGCAGCACCCAGTGCCCCGGCAACCGTCACGATGGTGACGTCTGAGCCTTCCCGTTTGATATCGGCCCGGCCCAAGGGAATCGTGAATTCCTCGTCGGCATCCGGAACTTCGCCACGTACACCGGTACGGGTGAAATCTTCCAGGACCACCACCGGATCGTCGGTTTGGATTGCTTGACGCAACAGCCCGTACATGTCTCTGGGCGTGGACGGCGCAATAATCTTCAGCCCGGGAATGGTTGCAAGGGTAGAAATCGGACGATCCGAGTGCTGGGCTGCGTTGCCCACGTTATAAATCATGGGCATCCGGATTGTTATGGGTAGCGATGCTTGACCACCGTAGATATATGTGGATTTCGAAATAATGGACACCAGTTGGTCCATGGCAACGTAGATGAACGGTGCAATTTCAATTTCGACGATGGGTCGCATCCCAACCATCGCAGCGCCCGCTCCAGTGCCAACATAGCCATTCTCTGAAATGGGAGCGTCCCGAACACGTTCTAACCCGAACTGCTCTGAGAGTTTGCCATTCTTGTTCCCCGTTGTTCCGGTAATGTTCCAAGACACGTCCAAGCCCATGAGGAACACGTTCTCATCACGGGCCATCTCGTCACGTTGTGCTTCGACGATAGCGTCGAGATATGTCAAAGTACGCATTGCCTGTATCCTCTTCTCACACAGCTAGTGTCTAATCTCGACGGGTTCGGTGAATAGGTGGGTGAACGCCTCATCCGCCGATGGCTCCGGCGAGGCTTTGGCAAATTCAACCGCTTCATTGACTTCATCGATAATCGCTTCATCAATGCTGTCTAAATCAGCAATATTCAGACCGAATTCCTCAGCCTTATCACGGAACAGGACCAGGGGATCACGGTTCTCTCGCCACTCGTCGATCTCTTCCTCGTCCCGATATTCCTCAACGGGCAACCCAATCGCATGGTTCTCGAAACGGTAGGTGCGAGTCTCCACCAGCGAGGGTCCTTCACCGGACCGTGCCCGATCAACCGCTGTCTTGACCGCCTCATACACAACCATGAACTCTTGTCCGTCAACAACAACGCCCGGCATATCGTAAGCCACGGAGCGGGCAGCGATTGATTCCGATGCCACTACCTTTCCCCAGGAGGTAAACTCACCATAACCGTTATTCTCACAGACGTACACGACGGGCAGATCCCAGATCGAGGCGATGTTGAGAGCCTCATGAAATGCACCTTCATTGGAAGCACCATCACCAAAGAAACATAAGGTGACCTGGTCTTTCCCCTGCAATTTCGTGCCCAACCCGGCGCCGGTAGCGACAGGCAGTCCGGACCCAACGATCGAGGTCTCCCCGAGCGACCCAACGGAGAAATCAGACAGGTGCATCGACCCGCCCTTACCTTCGTTAACACCGTCCACGCGGCCGAATAATTCAGCCATCAGCCCCTTGATATCGGCGCCTTTGCCGATAGGGTGCCCGTGTGACCGGTGTGTACCAACCATATAATCGGTCTCTTCAAGAGCTAAACACGACCCGACAATAGAGGCCTCTTGCCCCGACGAAGTGTGAAACGCTCCATAAAGCTGACCATCAAGTAATAAATCTTTTGTTACTTCTTCAAACTGCCGAATTCGACTCATCCGCCGATAGGCTTCGATGAGCCGGTCCTCCTCGAGTTTCATGTTCCCGCCCCTCAACGTTTCCGCCTGAGGAAAGTCACCACGGAAACGTTCCGATGTGCAACTTGGACATTCAACTTTATCAGTAAATCGTTATCTAAACGCTCTACCGATATATTTAATGTTACCAGGGCCACGCCCTCTGGGCCGACAGTTGAGGTGCTGATGCCCACAGCAACAACACGTCAAGAGCACTCAGGGAACGCGTTGCATTACCAAGAAACGCGCGGAAGTGATCGCCGTAGCATGAAGTCGGATAGAAACGACTGGACACTAGCTCATTGCGCCCGGGTAGCGGTCAGTGACAAACAATGATTGGAAGAGACTACAACAGGTACACATAAAATAGCACAGTCCGAAGCACTGGCACTTTTTTAGCGCTGAATACGTACCTGCGTACCTGAACACCTCGATCAGGTGTTTGGTGGGTTAAATAGTGGTCGGGGACGAACAGAGCCTGGGCGGTGGTGGCGTCGTTGTCACCAGGGTGGTCTGTTCGTCCCCGACCGTGTAATGGTTGTCCGGCGGTGTCCTACTCTCCCACACACTCCCGTGTGCAGTACCATCGGCGCTGTAGGTCTTAGCTTCCGGGTTCGGAATGGGACCGGGCGTTTCCCCTACGCTATAACCACCGTAACTCTTCTCACCAACCCCCAGGGGGTGGGGGTGGGAAACCTTGTCTTCGATTGTGTGGGCCTGTGTGTTTCACACACGGCGGTGTTTGTTGGGGTAATCCCATAGTGGACGTTGGCATGGTTGTGCTGGCTAGAACACGTTGGGTGTCGTGTTTTTTGTGTGTGCCGTGAGTGCTTGCTCGTGATCACCCTGACAGGCCACTCCCGGTTGGGGTGGTGTTGTGTCAGGGTGTGGTGTTGTGTCTGGCTTACGATCTCACACCCCAGACCCGTGATCCTCCACCAACCCCCGGCGGGCGGGGAGTGGTTTGTGGTTGGTTGGGGGTGTTTGTAAGTCTTTGGTCTATTAGTACCGGTCAGCTCAACACGTCGTCAGTCCGTGCTTACACACCCGGCCTATCAACCCAGTCATCTGCTGGGAACCTCTCACACCACAAGGGTGTCAGGAGAATTCATCTTGAAGCAAGCTTCCCGCTTAGATGCTTTCAGCGGTTATCTATCCCGAACGTAGCCAATCAGCCATGCACCTGGCGGTACAACTG
>NZ_QHLP01000008.1:0-104787 GCF_003185985.1 Auritidibacter sp. NML100628 | reverse complement strand
AAGGCGCCACTGGCCTTCAACTGCGCAACAACATCAGCCCCACCAGGCTGATCAACACGATCATCTGTCATGGTCATCATCATGTCCTCTCATCGATGACTCTGTACACAAACAATCTGACACCCTCACGAACCCCGATCCGCGTGCACCACCTTGGGAATCCCATAGACGCCAAACACGGTTTGCATAAATTCCTCCCCCAGACCAGCAGATTCGCGGGCATGAACGACACAGCCAACAATCATCCGAGAGAAGATATCCAGCATCACATAGGCGTCGTAGTAGATGCCCTTGACTGGGCCCGCCAACTTCGTGATGTCCCAGGTGATATGCCGACATCCGCCTATCTCGTGTTATGCCGAGGTGTGGGCTATGCCGATACCTGTGACAGATCGCCGGATTCATGCGGGTGTTGGGCAGAAACTATCGGCATAATCATTGGACCGTGTTGGACTTGTACTCCATTCATTTTGGAGATAAGGAGAGCCAATCATGGTGGTTATAGGAAAATCGAGCCGAGTACAGGTGTCCGGCCCGATGGAAGCATATGTTGCGGGTTTCGAAGCTGAGCTGAAGAGATTAGGATTCACTCATCTAGAGCACTACCAGATGCTCACGCGCTGGTCTTCGTCCAGCCACATCTGGTCACCGGGTTGCGTGCCGAAGGCACGGTGGAAGCTGTCGAGGTTTTTCGCCACCTGATTGCATCGGAACTCATTGGGTGAGTGGGGGTCGGCGCTGATCCGGGTGATCATCGATTCGGTCCGGGTCAGCTGCCGCCATACGGTGGCCCAGGCGGTGAAGAATTCTCGATCGATCTCTTCGGTGGTCTCACCCAGGTAGAGCTCTAACGCCTGGTGGGCGATCCCCAGTCCGCCCAGGTCGCCGATGTTTTCGCCCAGTGTCAGTTCGCCGTTGACATGGTAGTCGGGGGCTTCCGCGGGGCGTAGCTGGTTGTACTGATCGACCAGCTGGCGGGTGCGATCGTGGAAGGCTTCCCTATCGGCCTCGGTCCACCAGTCGTGCAGTGACCCGTCACCGGCGTAACGGGATCCCTGATCGTCAAATCCGTGGCCGATTTCGTGACCGATCACCGCACCAATGCCACCGAAGTTTTCGGCTGCCGAGGCCTGCGGGTCGAAGAACGGCGGTTGCAGGATGGCGGCGGGAAACACGATGGCGTTTTCCACCGGAGAGTAGTAGGCGTTGACCGTTTGCGGGGTCATGTGCCACTCCTCGGGGTCGGGTCCTTCCTCGATCTTGGCCAGGTCACGATCGAAGTGGAAGGCCGAGGCTGAACGCACCGAGCGCATCAGGTCGTCGTGGAAGACCTCCATGGCCGAGTAATCCTCCCACTTCACCGGGTAGCCGACCATCGGGTTGAACTGCTCAAGTTTTTCCAGAGCCCGCTGGCGAGTTTCGGAGCTCATCCAGTCCAGGGAGCTAATGGAGTTGCGGTAGGCCTTCAGCAGGGTGGCCACCAACTCGTCGATGGCTTCTTTATGACCGGCCGGGAAGTGTTTGGCCACATACAGCTGGGCGACATCTTCACCCACGGCACCGTTGACGAAGGAGACCGCACGCTTCCACCGGGCCTTGACCTCTTGGGTGCCGGCCAGCTTCCGGCCGTAGAAATCGAAGTCTTCATTCACCAGGTCGTCACTCAAATACGGCGCCGAAGAAGAGATGACTTGGAATTGGAGCCACAGTTTCCAGGTGTCCAGTGGCTCATCGTGGAGGAGCTGGTTGATGCCGGTGAGAAAGTCCGGTTGCCAGGCCACCACTTCGGAGAAGTCATCGGCACCCAGGGCGGCCAGATAGGTGTTGGCCAGTCCGAAAACCTCGGTCAGATCCTCCCGGGTGAGCAGGTTGTAACGTTTCACCGCATCGCGCACGGCCACCACATCCCAGTGGTAGCCGGCGATCTTTTTCTCCAGATCGACCACGGCCGCGGCTGCGTCGCCGGTTTGGAGGTTGTCTCCCCCGATTCCGGTCAGGGAGAACATCGCGGCAATGTGGTCCTGATAAGCCTGCAGGATCTCGGCGAATTTCTCATCGCGGTAATAGGACTCATCGGGAAGGCCGATCCCGCCCTGGATCAGGTGGAGCAACATCCGTTGCGGGTCCCCGGCGTCCTGCATCGACCCGGCCGCGATCAGCCCCGAGATGCCCTGGCGCTGCAGCTGGGCCGAGAGGGCCACAAACTCTTCGGGGGTGGAGACGTTTTCGATCTGGCCCAGTTCGCCGGCAATGGGTTCCAGCCCCCGGGCTTCAATGGCGTCGGTATCCATAAACGCCCGGTACAGCGCGGCGATGCGGGCGGTGGGTTGATCGGCGGGGAACCGGGTGGCACTGGTGTCCAGCTCGGCGTCTTTCAGGATCTCGTGCACGGCCTCTTCGGCCTCGTCGCGCAGTTCCATAAAGGCCCCGTAGGCACCCTGGTCGGCAGGGATCTCGTGGGTGTTCAGCCACGCACCATTGACGTGGCGGTAGAGGTCTTGGCGGGCGGATATCTCAGTCACGGGGTCTCCTTTGCGGGGGTTCTAACATCATGTTGTCGATCAAGCGCACCGGTGGCACCCAGGCGGCCACCAGGGCCAGGGCCGGGGTGGCCAGGGGTGCGGAGAGGTCTTCGAGGGGTTGTAGCGTGGCCGGGTCAACGACCTCGAGGTAGTCGAGGGTGACCTGTTCCTCGGCAGCCACTAACTCACGAGCGCGGTCTAGATCCAGGGGGTGACCAGCTTCGGCTTGCTCGCGCAAAAAATTCAGTCCCTGGGAGAGTCCGCGAGCGCGTTGGCGACCGGATTCATCCAGGCGTTGGTTGCGCGAGGACAGCGCCAACCCGGAGGGCGCCCGCACCAGATCCACGGGCACGATCTCGACCGGGATATTTAGTTCCTCGGACATCCGGGTGAGAATCGCTAGTTGTTGGGCGTCTTTGCGACCGAAATAGCTACGGAAGGCGGTGCCGGGCTCGGGGCGGAGGATATTCCACAGTTTGGTCACCACGGTGCAGACGCCGTCGAAGTGTCCCGGTCGGGAGGCACCTTCGAAAATCCGTCCCATCTCTCCGGCTGAGACGCTGACCATCGGTGGCAGGATCGGATACATCTCCTCCACCGACGGCGCAAACATCACATCGGCCCCGTAGCGGGTGACCAGTTCAGCGTCACCGGCTAGATCGCGGGGATAGTTCTGGTAGTCTTCATCCCGGTCAAACTGCAATGGGTTGACGAAGTTCGAGACCACTACCAGCTCGTTCTCGGCCCGGGCGCGTTCGAGCAAGGCTCCGTGGCCATCGTGCAACGCGCCCATAGTGGGCACCAGACCCACCGAGGCCACGCCGGTGATGGCGGCGCGAGCCTGGTCAATAGTCTTCACAACAGTGACACTCACGCCTACCATGCTAGTCGCGATTGAGATCGAGGTGTTCCAGCATGGACCTACCGGCTTGTGCGGTCACGGGCCAAGCTGACCAATTCAGCTTCAGCATTCGGGCCGGGTTTGATCCCTCCGGGTACTCGGACGAAGAAGACGAGACCGATCACCCACCAGATACCGAAGATCAGCCACGGTTGCCAGTCCAGTGCCGAGGGCATGCCAGGCAAGTAGACGGTGAACAGCGCGCCGGTGAGCACGATGGAGGTCCACCCAATGACTTCGCCTTTCCAGCCACGGCCGATGTTCAATGGCCGGTCCATGGTGGGTTCTTTCCTCCTTAAAGCCACGAAAATCACAGATACGAAGAAATAGGCGATGATGATTGAGGGCCCACCCGAGTCGACCAACCAGTTCAGCATGATTTCCCCGAAGAATGGCGCCAGGAGCGACAGTCCGCCAATAAAATACAATGCATTGGCGGGCGTCTGGTACTTCGGGTGCAACTTCCCAAACCACGCCGGCAGCATCCCTGTGCGCGATAGCGAGTACACCAAGCGTGAAGCACCCATCAGCAGCGAATTCCACGAGGTGAGGATTCCGGCGATACCTCCGGCGATCAGAATATTGGCCAGTATCTGGGAATTGAACAGGGTGCCAAAGGCGTCAGCGACGGCGATGTCTGCATGAACAAGATCGTTAACGTTCATGGCTGAGGAGGTGGTCAAGACCACCATGGCATACCACGCCGTTGCCATCAGCACGGAAATCACGACGAGCCAACCGATGCGCCGAGGTGGCACATTAACTTCTTCGGCGGTCTGCGGGATGACATCAAAGCCGATGAAAAGAAATGGCATCGCGATCAGAACTGCAAATATCCCTGCAATTCCAGGCGTAAATAGTGGTTCCATGTTTTCGGCAGATCCACGGGTGACCGACCCGAAGATCATCAGCACGCCCACGGCAATCAGAAAGATCACCGTGAAGTTCTGGGCGATAGAAGCCGGTTTAACTCCTCGCACGTTCAACCAGGTAATGATGATCGCAGCGACAACCCCTAGTAGCGCCCATGATAGATGTACTTTGTCACCGGCGACGTCCCACAAAGGAATCTGAGAGATCTCTGGGATTATATATGCGACGGTCCGGGGAAAGGCGACGGCTTCAAAGGCGACTACGGTCACATATCCTCCGGCAAGCGCCCAGGAAGCGATGAATGCCCAACGTGGACCTAGCGCACGCAAGGCATAATTGTGGATCCCACCGGCTTTAGGCATTGCGCTGGTTAGTTCAGAGTAGACAAGACCTACCACAGCCATAATGGCGCCACCGACCAGCACTGCGATGATGGCGCCCACGGTGCCGGCTTCGTTGATCCAGTCACCGGTCAGCACCACCCACCCGAAGCCGATCATGGCGCCGAAGCCCAGGGCTAACGCGTCAAGATTGGTCAGAGTTTTTGCCAGCGATACATCACCGGTTCGTTGCGAGCCCGATCCGGACATCATGCCTCTTTCAGATAAACAGCCTCCATGCTAATAGTGACCTATATTACACAGTTGCTCGAATATGTGTGACCGCATTCATATATTGAACGTCCTAGCTACCCCAAGATCTGCTGCAGTGCGGTGAAGGTCTCGGTGCTAATGGCCCCACGGGCGTGGGCACGGCGGGCAGTGGCCAGTGACAGTGAACGGTAGCTGGCCAGCACCTCAGCGAGCTCGGGGTGGGCTTCGGCGACGGCGCTCAGGGCGTTCACGTGGTCGGCTACGGTGCCCACGTCACCGCGGGCGACCGGGCCGGTGAGCGCCTGATCGCCAGAGCTCAGCGCATTATCCAGACTGGCGTTCATCAGTTGCCCCAGGACCGCCGAGGTGTCCTCGATGCCGATGGATTCCAGGATCTGGGCGGCTTCGGCGGTGAGGGTCACCAAGTGGTTGGAGGCGTGGGAGAGCGCGGCGTGGTAGGTGGCCCGGTGCTGTTCAGGCACCACCACCGGGGTGCCACCGAGTTCGGTCACCAAGGCTTGGGCAATCGGCAGGGTAATGGGATCGGCGGTGATGCCGAAGGCCGTGCGGTGCAGTCGGGCCAGATCCAGGCTGAGTCCGGTGAAGGTCATCGCCGGGTGGATCGCCATCGGGATCGCGCCCTGGCTTCTGATCGGCTCGAGGACCGCTAAGCCGTGACGGCCGGAGGTGTGGACCATCAGGTGTCCGGTTTGCACGTGGCCGGCGGTGACCAGCCCGGCGACCAGCTCCCCTAGCACGTCGTCGGGGACGGCCAAGAGCACCATTTCGGAACGGCGCAGAATATCGGGAATATCGAGGATGGGAACCTCGGGCAACAGTGATTCGGCGCGGGTTCGGGAGGCGTCGGAGACGGCGTGTACGCCGGTGATGGCATGGCCGAGGTCGCGCAGGGCTGTCCCGAGCACCGCACCGACTTTTCCGGCGCTGATCACCCCGATGCCGAGTCGGCCCGGTGCGCCCGCGCTGATCCCTGAGGCTGGCTCGTCGACGGTCACTGAGCGTTCTCCAGGGTTTTCTCGGCTTGGTCGGTGGCGTTGTCGAACCGTTGCAGTTCGGTGTCATCCATCCACCGGTCGCGGTCGGAGTAGCGTCGGGCGATGGCGGCCACGGATTCTTCGAAGTGGGCCAATTGCACCCCGACGGCCAGGTCCATATGCTTTAGGCCGACATCCACCGGCCCGGAGGCGGTCGGGAAGGAAACGGAGACCAGCGAGCACCACCGGGCGCGGATGCCCTGAGCCAGCGAGATGGACTGGATGCGGTCGTGCGGTAGCAGCGTGAGCGCGCGGTTGAATCGTCCGGAGCGAAGCAACAGCAGGGACGGGGTGATCGCGAAACCGTGCCGACGGAACTGGAAGGGCATCAGCCACCAGGAGCGGCGGGGCGCGTTGATGAAACCGCCACGGTTGCCCTTGGAGTCTTTCAAGCCCGCGATCACGACCTGGTCCATTCGATCAACACCGGGGTCCGGGGCCAGGATGGACAGTACCCGGAACACATCGTCCAGACTGCCGACCGGCAGCACCGTGGATTTGACCGAATCACCCGCGGCTAAACCGTAGCCGGCGATATTGATTTTCAACTCGTACCAGCCAAAGATGCGCCACAGTAGAGGTTGCCGGATCCCGACGGCATGCACACGCCCGGGAGGCACGGTCTGGTTGACGGTCTGGACCAGACCGTAGGTGATCTTCAGGCCGTTGACACCGCGCCACACCGTGTAGCCGTAGTAGGTGATGGCCGGAGCGATGCCACCGACCGCGGCGATAAACACGGACAGTGGCAGCAGACTGATCCCGATGACGGTAATGATCCCCAAGATCGCGGGGTCGGTACCGAAGATCACCAGCGCGACAATCATGGCGAGCGCATAGAGGACCACGACCGCGAGGGGGAAGACCAGCGATGCCATGAGCGACGATCCGAAGAGCCTAACGGTGCTGATCCGTAGCATCGGTACCAGATGTTCGTCGTCCAGCATCGGTGCCACCGGTTGACCGGGGTCTGCTGGTTGTCCGCTAGAGGGCTGTGCGGAAGGACTCGAGCCATGCTGGGCGCCAGAGGCTTTGCGCAGAATTTCAGAACGGAGTTGAGTGGCCTCGTCGTTCTTAATGAATTGCAGGGTCAGAGCCGTGGCATCACCATCGGCAGCCTCCACGGTCAACTCGGCCAGCCCGAAAATCCGCGCCAACAATGGTCGACGAATTTCGACAGCTTGAATGCGGTCGAGCCGCATTCGCCGGCGGGAGACAAAAAGCCACCCCTTGACTCGTTCTACCGCGTCATCGGTAATCCGAAACTTGTGGAACCGCCAGGACAGGTACGGGAAGATGATCAAGGCGGCGATCGCCAGCACGATGATCCCCAGGATGATGAATACACCACCCTCCATGTCGCCAACCGCCTGCAGGAACGTCAACATCTGCAAGCCGAGATTGACGATGATGAAGAAGAAAACCACCAGGATAATCGATCCGGCCGAGGCGATCGGTGTCAACGGGTGCATGCGACACCATGGTGGCTCGGCCCCCGACTGGTGCTGTTGCGACATGGCTACCTCACAATCCAGCCAGGCGGGCCTGGCCACGGGCGGTGAGTTCTTCGCGCAGTCGTTCTGCTTCCTCCAGGGGAACCCCCTCAAGGACGGAGCTCGAGGCCGCGGTGGTCAGGGTCAGGTCGCAAATGTTGAAGTGGCGTTGCAGTGGTCCACTGTTGATGTCCACGTACTGCAGGCGACCGTAGGGGACCGCCATCACCCGACGAATCCATAGTCCGCGCTTGGTCACCACATCGTCCTCACGTTCGGCGTAGCCAATGGCCCGCACCTGACGTGGGATCAGGAAAAACTTGACGATATAGAAGATCAGTACGCCGGCGGGAAGGACCCAGAACAGTGCGAACCAAGACCCGACGTCCTCGAATTCAGCGAGGACAAAGGTCGCCACCACCGCCATGGTCCCGGTAATCGCCAACCAGGCCAGCAGGGAAAAGATCGAGTGGATGTAGCGAACCGTGATCAGCTTGGATGAGACGGGAGTGAAGTCCACCCCGAAATCGAGTTTTTTCTGCCCGGATCGGTCAGCCCGGTCGGGGTCCGAGAATCTCGGTGGTGGGGATTGGGCGAGAACGTGAGCCACCGAGGATTTGGGCGCTTGGGCTACCGGCTGTTTTCGCGCAGGCGCGGGCTGCTGGCGCTGATCGTCGGGCGGGGGCGACGACTGGCCCCCAGGCCGGGGTGGGTACTGTTGGTAGTGTTCGGGCGAGGATGGCGGTGGCGTTTTCGGCCGTTGCGGTGGACGGGGCGGATACTGCTGACGATCAGCCATACTGGTCCGTTCTTTCCGTTCGGTTCTTGTCCGGTGGGTGCTTGCGGTCTAAGGGGGACAACATCAGGGCAGGTTACGACCGGCTTGAGGTAACCCGGGCGACCTCGGCGGAGGATCGGACCGGTCATCCGATTCATCATCGGGCGGAATCTTACACCATTGCTCGACGACGAGGCCGATCACCGTCACCGCTGCACCGGTGACCACCATCATCATGGCATCTACCGTGGTTTGAGAGCCAATACCGGCCGCGGGGATCCGATCGATGAGAATCCCGATGTGCCATCCAGCGATCACCATTCCGGTGTAGGCGGTGGCTTGGGCGAGCACCACAGTTCGGGCCGCTGCCAGCGGATTCATCCGGGCCGCCGGGGGTTTCTTCCGATCGCGCAACACGCGGATCCCGAGCACCATCAATAACGCCGCCACAGCGGTCAGGGTGATCACCGCGGCAATACCCAGCACCGGCACCGGTAGTCGGTAGGCGGTGGTGAGCAGAGTGCCGATCCAGCCGATCGCGGCAGCGATGACCAGGGTCAGCACCAATAGGCCGGGCCGGGTGGTCTTCATAGACGGTGCACCTCATCGGCATCGGTAGCAGCTTGGATCAGCTCGGTGATCGGTGTGCCATCCAGCGTGGCGTCGGGGTCGATCCAGCTCCAGGGCACCAGCACGAATCCGCGTTCGTGCGCGCGCGGGTGCGGTAGCGTCAGCTGAGGATCAGCGCGGTGTTGCTGATCGTAATCGATGACGTCAACGTCCAGGGTCCGTGGGCCCCAACGCACCTCGCGCCGGCGATGGGCGCGCGCTTCCAGATCGTGGCCAAAGGCCAATAACTCCTCGGCACTCAGTGTGGTGGTGATGATGAGGGTTTGGTTGAGAAAGTCGGGTTGTTCCACCGATCCGACCGGTGTGGTGCGCGCCAGTGGTGAGGCCTGCACCGTCAAGATCTGGGGATGGCCCTTCAGAGCCACGACGGCCTCAGCTAGCTGTCGCCGTGGATCGTGGAGGTTAGCCCCGAGCGAGAGCACCGCGGTTACTGGTTCCATGCCCGTCCACGCTCGATAGTGACGCTCACATCGGCAAAATCCGCCGGCACTGGAGCTTGCGGCTTGTGCACCGTGATCTTGACGTGTTCCACCAGTGGCTGTTCTTCCAGCAAGGTGCTGGCAATCTGCACACCGAGCGTTTCGATCAGGTCATAGGCCTGTCCGGAGATCAGTCGCTGGATCGTGGTGGCCACCTCGGCGTAGTCCACCGTGTAGTTGACCTCGTCGTAGGTGGCGGCCACCGACACATCCAGACTCAGCTCGGCGTCGACGATGAAAACCTGTCCGGCCTGTTTTTCAGAGTCCAAAACCCCGTGAAAACCGCGGCCACGCACCCCGGTGAGGGTGATCAGATCGTCGTGGTGTTTGTCTTCGCTCATCGAGCATCCGCCCAGGCGGTGGCGACCTTCACGGCGTCCAGATTAGTGGGCACATCGTGGACCCGCACCGCCCAGATCTTGCGCTGGGCGACCAAGGCCGTCACGGCGGCGGTGGCAATATCGCGCTCATCCACCGGACGTGGTTCGCCGTGGCGGTTAGCCAGTACAGTGCCCAAGAACCGTTTGCGGGAGGCGCCAACCAACACCGGATAACCCAGTTGCTCTATGGCCTCCAGCTGGCCCAAGAGCTCCCAGTTGTGCGCGCCCAGCTTGGCGAAGCCTAAGCCCGGATCGACGATCAGCTGGTCGTGGGAGACCCCGGCGTTGGTGAAGGCCTCGATGATCTGGCCCAACTCGGCCACGACCTCGGCAGTCAGGTCCTCATACTTTGCTGCATCGTCCATGGTGGTGGCATCCCCACGGTTGTGGGTGAGGATGTACTTGGCCCCGGTTTCGGCGATCAGGTGTGGCATCTCGGGATCGAAGTTCAGTCCGGAGACGTCGTTGATGATGATCTCGCCGTAGTCCATGGCCGCCCGCGCGGTGGCGGCGTGGCGAGTATCGACCGAGACCAGCACGCCGGCCTTGATCAGTGCCTCCACAACCGGCAGAATGCGCTGCTGTTCCTCCTCGGCGGAGACCTCTTGGCGCCCCGGCGCGGTGGATTCGCCACCGACGTCAACCAGGTCGGCACCGGCGTAGTGCATGCGCAACCCGTGATCGATCGCCGACTCCACGGAGAAGTGTTCGCCCCCATCGGAGAAGGAATTATCGGTCACGTTCAGAATTCCCATGACCAGGGTGCGGGAGGTGTCCAACTCGGAGAACGTGGCGCGGTGAACCTTGCGCACCACGCTGAGCGGTCCGGTGGAAGGCCCGGTTCCGGGCACGGCTGCCATACTCATGTTCGTCCTTTCAACGGTCTGCCGGTGGTTACTTTCGCAAGATCAAGCTCATGGCTTCGGAGCGAGTGGAAGCATCGCGCAATTGTCCGCGCACCGCTGAGGTGACGGTCATGGCTCCGGGGGATTTTACGCCCCGCATCGACATGCACAAATGCTCTGCTTCTACTACCACAATAGCCCCGCGCGGGTGCAGATGAGTCATCAGCGCTTCAACCAGCTGATCGGTCAGGCGTTCTTGGACCTGCGGGCGCCGGGCGTAAACATTGACCAGCCGGGCCAGCTTGGACAAACCGGTCACTTTGCCCGATTCCGAGGGGATATAACCGATATGGGCCTGACCGTGGAAGGGCAACAGGTGGTGTTCACAGGTGGAGTAGAAGGCGATGTCCTTGACCAGCACCATCTCGTCGTGGACCAGGTCGAAGGTCTTTTCCAGCACCTCGCCAGGTTCTTGGCCCAGTCCTCCGAACATTTCGGCGTAGCTACGTGCCACGCGCGCCGGGGTTTCCCGTAGCCCGTCGCGGTCGGGATCTTCGCCGATAGCTTCTAGGATCTCACGCACGGCGGCTTCAATGCGTGGCAGGTCCATTAGCACCCCTGCGGACTCTCGCCGGGGCTGTCATTCGGCAATCCGTCGCCAGGTTGGACCAACGGGTTGAGGGTATCGGAGTGCCGTTCCGGATCCTCACCGGCTTGTCGAGCGGCCTTCTTTTCGGCCTCAGTCTGGACCGGTGGAATATCGGAGACCGGACGATCTTCATTGAACAGCCACAGCGGACGCGGGTCGCGTTTGCGCACCGGTGCGAAGATTTCGTCCAACTCGGCTCGGTTCAGGGTCTCCCGGCTGAGCAACTGGGACGCTAACTCATCGAGCACGTCCCGGTTTTCGGTCAGAATCCAGTGGGCCTCGGCGTGTGCATTGTCTAATAGGCCACGGACCTCCTCATCAACCACCGAGGCCAGCTCATCGGAGTAATTGCGGTTGGGCTCTTGTTGGGCGTAGGCATCCTGGTTGGCCGAGCCCAGCTTCACAGTCCCGATCTTGGCCGACATGCCGTAGTCGGTGACCATTTTACGCGCGGTTTCGGTGGCCTTCTCAATGTCATTGGAGGCACCGGTGGAGGGGTCGTGGAAAATAATCTCTTCGGCCACCCGTCCACCCATGGCATAGGCCAGCTGGTCGAGTAGCTCGTTGCGGGTGACCGAGTACTTATCTTCTTCCGGGATCACCATGGTGTAGCCCAGCGCTTTTCCGCGCGGAAGGATGGTGACCTTAGTGACCGGGGCTGAGTTGCGCAATCCGGCCGCCACCAGCGCGTGCCCGCCCTCGTGGTAAGCGGTGACTTTGCGCTCGTGTTCTTTCATCAACCGGGTGCGTCGTTGCGGACCGGCCATCACGCGATCGACGGCCTCATCCAACGCGCGGTTGTCGATCAACTGCGCGTTAGAGCGGGCGGTGAGTAGCGCGGCCTCATTGAGCACATTGGCCAGATCCGCACCCGAGAAACCCGGGGTTTTCTGAGCCAGGGTCTTCAAGTCCACGTCGTCGGTCATCGGCTTGCCTTGGGCGTGGACGGTCAGGATCTTCAGCCGGCCTTCCAGATCGGGGGCCTCGATGGGAATCTGACGGTCGAAACGACCCGGACGCAACAACGCCTGGTCCAAGACGTCAGGACGGTTGGTCGCAGCGATCAGGATGACGTTGGTGTTGGCGTCGAAACCGTCCATTTCCACCAGTAGCTGATTCAGGGTCTGTTCGCGTTCGTCATTACCGCCACCGATACCGGCGCCACGGTGACGACCCACCGCATCGATCTCGTCGATAAAGACAATCGCCGGGGCGTGATTCTTGGCCTGTTCGAAGAGATCGCGCACGCGGGAGGCACCGACACCGACGAACATTTCCACGAAGTCCGAACCCGAAATCGAGTAGAACGGCGCTTCGGCCTCGCCGGCCACGGCCTTGGCAACCAGGGTTTTACCGGTCCCGGGAGGACCGTAGAGGAGTACACCCTTCGGAATCTTGGCACCCACCGCCTGGAACTTCGCTGGCTCGGTGAGGAATTCTTTGATCTCGTACAGCTCGTCGACTGCCTCGTCGATACCGGCGACGTCTTTGAAGGTCACCTGTGGCATGTCCTTGTCGACCATCTTGGCCTTGGACTTACCGAACTGCATGATCTTGCCGCCACCACCCTGCATGCGGGAGAGAATGAACCAGAACAACAGGGCAATAATGATGAACGGGATCAAGAAGCCCAACATGGACAGGAACCAGTTATTTTGCACCGGTTCGTCGGTGTAGTCCTCCACGTTGGACTCGGCAATGGTGTCCATGACCGTTTCAGCGCGGTCGGTGGAGTAAAAGAAGTAGACGTCAGTGCCGACGTCCTGACCTTCGTGCTCGTAGTTGTCACGCAGGGTCAGATCCACGCGGTGGTCGTTATCGGAGACTTTGGCTTGCTCTGCTTTATCGTCTTTGAGTAGCTGCACACCTTCGGAGGTATCCAGCTGGGTTTGGGTTCCAGAGGTCAGCACTGGAACCACGATTAACAGCATCAGCACAGCGAGCACGATCCAAATGATCGGGCCCTTGAAAATCTTTTTGACGTTCACTCAGTCTCCTTACCCCCGCGCGCAGAACGCGTACTCGCCCTAGCATATCGGCAACGTCAACTTGGGGTGGAGTTTGGTTGACACGCTTTCGCAACAAGTGGACAGCGACGCCAGGGGAATGACAGTCCCCTTAGGAGTACACGTGCGGAGCCAGCGTAGCCACCAGCTCGAGGTTGCGGTATTTCTCCGCGTAATCGAGCCCGTAGCCGACGACGAATTCATTGGGGATATCGGCGCCGACGTATTTAACGTCGATGTCGACCTTCAATGCATCCGGCTTGCGCAACAACGTGCAGATCTCCACCGACGCAGGGCCACGAGATTCCAGATTGGTGCGCAACCACGACAAGGTCAGCCCCGAGTCGATAATGTCTTCCACGATCAGCACGTGCCGACCCATCAGGTCGGTTTCCAGGTCCTTCAGGATTCGGACCACACCGGAAGATTTGGTGCCCGACCCATAGGAAGACACCGCCATGAAGTCCAGGGTGACGTGGGAGGTCATGGCTCGAGACAGGTCGGCCATCACCATAATCGCGCCCTTAAGTACGCCGACCATCAGCACGTCTTTATCGTGATAGTCCTCGTCGATCTGGGCTGCCAACCGCGCCACGGTGTCGCGCAATTGCTGTTTGTCCAGTAAGACGTGCAGGAGGTCATCCTCGATGTCTTCTACTTTCATCTCAACTCCGTGACGAGGGGACAGTGAACAGTTCTAGTGTGTCATATTCGCCGGGGTTTTGGCCTGGGTTCCGGCGCGCGGCCACCCCGCCTGCCAGCTGAATAGGCCCGGCCGAGGAACCTGGACGCGCCCGGGCTAGCTCCATCACCGCCAGCGTGCGCTCTCGAGACGGCCGTGTGCCGCCCAGTTCGGTGACCGCCTTGCCGATGACCCGGTGCCCCAGCGCGGCGGGAAGGTCTCGGACGGCCTGCAGTTCAAAGCGGATGGTTGCCTTGTGTCTCTGGGCCAGCATTCGGTAGCGCCGGTGTGCCTCAGCGTCCAAATACTCGGCGTCTTCGGCAGCAATGGCTGCGGTGGCCAGGAGCCCGGATCGCACCGTGGGACCCAGCTGTTCCAGCCCGGGTAGCACCTGGTGGCGGATCCGGGCACGTAGGATCCGCGGATCGGTGTTCATCGGATCCTGCCACGGCTCGATTCCTGCCCAGTGACAGATCTGTTCGGTCTCAGCCCGGGAAATCCCTAAGAAAGGGCGCACCACATGCAACGGGTGGTGTAACTCACCATAGGTGGTGGTTTCGGCGATACCGGCCAGCGAGCGCGGACCGGACCCGCGCACCAGGCCCAACAGGACTTGTTCGGCCTGATCATCGGCGGTGTGTCCCAGTGCCACAGCCTGGGCCCCGGTGGTGTGAGCACCCTGGGCAAAGGCTTCCAGGCGCCCCGCCCGAGCGGTGGCTTCCAGTCCCCCGGTTCCGGTTTCCGGCAGATCAAGGGCACGGGTGATCACTGGCTCGAGCCCGAGTCTGGTCGCGATCGTCGCCACCGCGGCAGCGACCTCGGCAGTGCCTGACTGAAGCTGGTGGTCGAGGCTGATCACCCCAAACCGTCGGGTGTGGTCTGCTCTGGTCTGGCACAGCGTCGCGACGACGAGTAAGGCCATGGAGTCGGCCCCACCCGAAACTCCCAGCAGCGTCAGTGACTGGGGACGGGTGAGTCGTTGCAATTGCGCCAGCCCTCGATGCAACGGTTCTGGCCACCGGCGGGCGGGCGGAAACGCGCCGGTCAACTGCGGCCGGGTCTGCCAGTGGTTCACAGGGCCTCAGTGCGGGCAATCCAGGCCGTAGCGTCGTGCAGTTCCGCCTCGGTGGGCATGTAGCGGGCGTCCGTGAATACGCGGTTGAATCCATCCATCCCGATCTGCGCGACCACCGCCTGCACGAATTGTTGACCGTTTCGATATTGCGCGGCTTTCGCGTCCATGCCAATGAGTTTGCGGAACAGGGCACCCAGCGGACCACCGGGCGGTTTGCGGTCGTTGAACCGGCGCCGAATGGTGTGCTTGGTGGGGACCAGACTGGTCGAGACGGCATCCATGACCACATTGGCGTGGCCTTCCAACAACGACATCACACCGTTGACCGTCGACATCTGCGCTTTGATGGCATCTCGGCCATTCAGGGCCTGATCGGGGTCGGTCATCATCACCAGCAATGAGGTGACGGCCTGTTGTAAGTACTCAGCCAGCCAGGGTGCTGCGGCAAATTGCACGCGGTGGGTTTGTTCGTGCAGGCACACCCAGAGGCGGAAGTCCACCGGATCGAGGTCGAGCTCGCCTCGGATCATCGCGGTATTCGGGGCCACCAACGCCAGCCGACCTCCCCCGGCCGGCCCGGGAACGAAGGGGTCATACTGACCCAGAATCCGGGTGGAGAGATAACCCAGCACGGTGCCGAGCTGCACCGAGGCGGTGGCCCGCGAGGCACCGGCAAAGATTCGGGAGGTGTAGAGCGGATTGCGAGCTTGGACGGCTTCGAACCCGGGACGGGTCATCTCCACCAGCCCGGTTGCCGTGGAGCGGGCCCAACCGGGGCGGTCCAACACCAGCACCTGCGAGTCATCCAGACCGCGCGCCACGTCCAACCCGGTGAGCTGTTGCACGGTCTCCACCGAGGCCGTAGCAGCCGCATGTAACCCGGCGACTTCGGCCCGGGCTTGCCGGGGTGAGACGCGCACTCCGGGCCTGGCAGTGGTGCGCGCGGTGGTCGCCGCCAGGTCTACGTCGATCATCTCCATAAGACCATCACAGCACACTCAGCTGAAAGAATCAGCAACCACAACTGGTCAGCGCGGTAGTCAGCTGGTCCAGATCGCTCCGGGCATCCAGGATGCCTCCACCGCCGATGTCTTGCGGCGAGATCAGCACAAAGTACACTGGCCGGCCATCTTGCGTGGTCGTGATTCCCGACAGGGTCACCGAGGCCGCTAGCGTCCCGGTTTTGGCCCGCACGGTGCCCGCGGTGGGCCGCTCGTCCATGCGGGTGGCCAACGTCCCGTCGGATCCGGCCACGGGTAGCCCCTCATCAATCGGGCTCAGTTCCGGGGTGGTCAGGATCGTTTCGACGATCTCCACCAGATCCGAGGCGGTGGTGAGATTATGTGACGACAGCCCGGAGGCATCAGCGATGGTGGTGTTGCTCAGACCGTGTTCGTCGACGGTCTCGGTGATCATCTGTTGGACACCGGTCACGTTGGGTTCAAAACCGCTGGCCATGGCAGCTTGCCGGGCCAAGACTTCCATGATTTG
Source organism: Auritidibacter sp. NML100628 (assembly GCF_003185985.1). Taxonomy (NCBI): domain Bacteria; kingdom Bacillati; phylum Actinomycetota; class Actinomycetes; order Micrococcales; family Micrococcaceae; genus Auritidibacter; species Auritidibacter sp. NML100628. Next base: position 88,335 of record NZ_QHLP01000008.1, on the reverse strand, counting down.
GTTATCGGATTCTTTGATGCCGTAGGCGAGTTGTTCGGCTACGGTGGCCGATTCCGCGCTGGCCAGTTCCTCACCGTCCACGGTCTCGGTGGTCACCGATTGATCGGCCAGGGTGACGGTGAGATCGGAGTCTTCTGGCAGCGCCTCGTCGAGGTGTTGCTGGAAGGTGCTGGCCACAAAACCAGCCGGATCGTGAACGCGATCGGTCCCGGAAGACTTGTGGGCCCGGGCACCGAAGGTGGCAATTGGGGTGACCTGGGAGATATTGCCCGAGGTCACCATGCCCTCTTCTTCCCAATCCGGGTGAAGCTGTTGATAGTCGGCCACCTCGACGGCTACCGTGTACTCCCCAGTGGCTTCTCGTGCCTCCAGAGCAGCCAAGGTGTCCTCGGCGAGGGTTTTCAACCCGGCTCGTCCCGCAACAGCCCGGTCATCCGAGTCCTCCACTCCCATCAGCGCGTCACCGCCGGCGTGGATGGTCAGCTGATGATCCGTAACGCTCACGGTGGTGGTGAAACGGTGTGCGGGGTCCAGGTGATCCAAAATGGCCACACCGCTGATGAGTTTCAGGGACGAGGCCGGCGTTCGGATGTCATCGGCGTGCCGGCTGTAGAGCTCGTCGCCGGTGTAGCCATCCACCACCATCATGGCGATGTCTGCTGAGCCGGTGCCGCCCAGCTGAGATTCCAACGCCTGCGGGTGGATGGCTGAGGTCTCCTCGACCTGTTGGAGATAGTCGGTGAAGGCTACCTCGGCGTGGTTCATCGTCTTTTGTGCGATGGTCAGTTTCGGAGCGCTCAATGCCGGGGTGGGAGTGATCAGGAGCCCGGAGGCCACCGCAACTGTGGTCAGGAAAGCCAACGGGGCCAGCGCGAAACCGCCCAACGCGAAAGATAATTTGGACATGCACGCTCCCCCGTTTTCTGTGGGCAGTAAAGTTTGATAAGCAGGAGATGAACCCGATTCCGGGTCATTGGACCTCTAGTAGTTTATAGGAGAACTCAGCGCCATGAACCACGATGTGACCGTCGAAATCCCCTCCGGTTCCCGGGTGAAATACGAGATCGATCATCAGACCGGTCGAATCCATTTGGACCGGTTGCTGTTCACCTCGATGCAGTACCCGACTCACTACGGCTATTTTGAAAACACCTTGGGCGAGGACGGCGATCCGCTGGACGCGTTGATCTATCTGCCCGATGTGGACTTGGTTCCCGGCGTGGTGGTCGAAGCCCGGCCGATCGGTATGTTCTCGATGACCGATGACGGCGGCGGCGACGATAAACTGTTGTGCGTCGTCGATGATCCACGCTTCGAGCACATTCAGGACATCAATGACGTCAGTGAGTGGCTGAAGTCAGAGATCGAGCACTTCTTCACCCACTACAAAGACCTGGAGCCAGGCAAGTGGGTCAAGGCTGATGGCTGGAAGGGCCGTGACGAAGCAGAGGCAGAATTGAAGGCCTCCATCGAGCGTTACCACGGTTAATCACCTCACGCCGAACGGTTCTTCCGACACAGCTTAAGAAGCCTCCCCCGTCAGAAAAAAAATGTTTATACTCTGGAGTTACCACTTATTGATGGTTTTCCAGAAGGATTTACCTCAATAAAGGTTCCAGCATTTATTTTTTGAACTTCCGGCTCTTAAAACAAGAACGGACCACACATGTACGTTGTATCGATCGCCGACCGACCGCGGGGCTCCGCCTCCTCGCACCTGGATTTGTTGGCTGAACGTGTGCGAAATCACACGCCCGCAGATCAGCCCGAGATGATCGTGATACAGCGAGACTCCGAACGCTTAACCACACTGTTGACCGATACCGACGCTGTGATTGACACGGCCTTGCACGCATTGCGCCTGGGTCAGCTCAGCGTCGGTATCGGGATTGGTCGTCTCGATTCCTCCGATCAAGAACACCTCGCCGGGCCAGGCCTGGATGCCTCCCGGCAGGCACTACTGGCGGCAGCCAAGCAGGGCCAGATCGCCCCGGTGCGAGTCCACGTCGCCCAGCCCAGCCTGAATTTCGACTCAGCTCGGTTTGCCGAGCATGCCCAGTCGGTCTTACAACTATTGGGGCACACCATTTCCCGGCGCTCCGTGGCCGAATGGGCCGTGATTGACATGATGACCCCGGGAATGCGAGGCCAGCAACGCGATGTTGCCGAGGCTCTGGGCATCACGGTGCAGGCTGTCTCGCAGGCGATTAAGCGCTCACTGTTTAAGAGTGAACACCAGGTGCGGGCAGCCATCGCCGCTCACCTAGAGGCCAGCTACGATCACCTCTACGATCACCACGCGCTGGCCGAGCACGGTCACCGGGTTTAGAGTAACGACTCCAAGACCAACGCCAGCCCGTCATCATTGACGTGTTCGGTGACTTCATTCGCGATCCGTTTGACCCGCTCGGGTGCCTGCCCCATGGCCACGCCGCGCTGCGCCCAGGCCAGCATCTCGGTGTCGTTGTACCCATCTCCGACAGCCACCGTCCGATCTTGGTCGATGCCCAGCTTCTCCCGGAGCGCTTCCAGACCGGAGGCTTTGGAGATGCCGGCGGCTGCCACATCCAACCAGGCGTTATAGCCCACCGAGTAGGCCACCGAGGTCAAGCCGATGGACTCGACAGCTTCACCAAATTCTTCGACCGAGGAGTCCTGAGAAAACACGACGAGACGCACCGCGGTGGCCTCACACAGTTCTTGGAAGCTCACGCCTCGGGCGCGGACACCAAAACTAAAGTCTTGGAACCGCTCAGTGGACAGAAACGCACCGGATTCGGTTTCGATCGCGAATTTGGCCGAGGGGATCCGGCGCTTGACTTGTCCCAACACCGGGGCAGGGTCGAACGTCTGCCGGTCAATGACCTGGTAGCCACGGTCAAACTCGGAGCCTAGCTGAAGGGTGACCCCACCGTTGGAGCACACCGAAAATCCGTCCGTGAGTCCAATGTTTTCAATAACCGGCAGAGTCGCGCCAAGAGATCGTCCCGTTGCGATCATCACGTGATGTCCGCGTGCGATCACCGCCTGCGCGGCCTCGCGGACTCGAGGAGACATATGCCCGTCGTGGTCGACCAACGTTCCATCAACATCCAGGCATACCATCTTCGCATCGGATTCGATCATGGATCCAGCTAACCATACCTTTCAAACTGCGGGTAAACAGCTGGAAACCAGCCCCGCCCGAGGGTTCAGGGCGCGGATTAGTCCGCAGCCAGCACCGGCAGTACGTCCAGGCCTAAATAGGGGCGCAACGCTTCGGGAACCGTCACTGAGCCGTCAGCGTTCTGGTGGTTCTCCAGGATGGCGACCAGCCAGCGCGTGGTAGCCAGGGTGCCATTAAGGGTGGCTGCTGTCTGCGTACCGGCCTTATTGCCCTCATCGTCAAACAACCGGTGCCGAACATTGAGTCGCCGGGCCTGATAGGTTGTGCAATTCGAGGTCGAAGTCAGCTCGCGGTAGGTCCCTTGGGTAGGGACCCAGGCTTCACAGTCGAATTTGCGGGCCGCCGAAGTGCCCAAATCGCCGGCAGCGGTATCGATGATGCGGTAGGGCACCTGGATTTTAGCCATCATCTCACGTTCCCAGTCCAGCAGGCGCTGGTGCTCCTCAGCGGCCTGATCCGGGGTGGTGTAAACGAACATTTCCAGTTTGTTGAACTGGTGAACCCGGATAATACCGCGGGTGTCCTTACCGGCGGCCCCGGCTTCGCGACGGTAGCAGGTCGACCATCCGGCGAAACGACGTGGCCCTGCGGACAGATCCAGAATCTCATCCCCGTAGTATCCGGCCAGCGACACTTCGGAGGTACCCACCAGGTAGAGGTCGTCGCGCTCCAACCGGTAAATCTCATCGTCGTGTTCAACGTCGAAACCGGTACCGTTCATGGTTTCGGGACGCACCAGAGTGGGAGTAATAATCGGGGTGAATCCTGCCTGAATCGCCTGGTCCAGTCCCATCTGCATCAGCGCAATTTCCAACCGGGCACCCACGCCGGTCAAGAAGTAGAACCGGGACCCCGAGACCTTGGCTCCCCGTTCCATATCGATCGCACCAATCAGCTCACCGATCTGCAAGTGATCTTTCGGCTCGAAGTCGAACTCGCGCGGGGTACCGACGGTCTCCAGGACCGCGAAGTTCTCTTCACCGCCGGAGGGGATACCCTCGCTAATCAGATTCGGGAAGACCGTGACGAGCCGGTTGAGCTGTTCGTCAGCGTCATTGGCGGCAGCTTCGGCCTGCTTGACCTGGGCTGCTAGTGATTTGACCTCATCGAGTAGGCGTTGCTTTTCCTCCCCGTGAGCGCCGGCGACTTTTTTACCGAACGCTTTTTGTTCAGCCCGCAACGACTCGAACCGTTGCAGAGCGTCTCGACGGTTTTGATCGGCAGCCAGGATGTCATCCACCAGGGATTGCTGGTCACCGCGAGCGCGCTGCGACGCTTTGTACAGATCGGGGTTCTCGGTGAGGTGTTTGACGTCAATCACGCTCACCAGGCTACCGTATTCTCGACGATGACCATGAGCCCTGCTCACCCCGTAGTATGGGCTTTATGCGACCAGCTCAGATCATCACCAGCATTGCCCTGGGCGTTGGGGCCATTGCACCGTTGGGGTGGGCCCTGAAATTGCGCAAGGATCTCCATGAGCGTGAGGAACACATCACCGCCCTCCTGAATCAATTGCAACGGGTGTACGAGCTACCGGAGGTCTCCACGGCGCTGCAAGTGCCCGGCCATATCGGAGTGGTGATGAATCCTCATAAGGAGGAGCTGGTCGAGGTGCTGGCAGCCGTACGTCATGCCGCCTACCTGTTAGGTGTGGAATCGGTCGAGCATTACCCCACCCAAGAAGACGACCCGGGCGTCCAGGCCAGCCGGGACGCCCTGAACGACGGCGCGTCCCTGGTCATCGCGGCCGGCGGTGACGGGACGGTGCGAGCGGTGGCCGAGGCGCTCGTGGACACTGAGGCCGATCTGGGCATTATCCCCGTGGGCACCGGAAACTTGCTGGCCCGGAATCTCAATCTGCCCTATAACGACATCGAACGGTGCGTCGGCCTGGCGTTGCAAGGCACCACTCGCGCGATCGACACGATCGACCTGACCGTGGAACGCACCGACGAATCGGTGCTGACCTCCACCTTCGTGGTGATCGCCGGGGCCGGCATCGACGCTGAGATCATGTCCGATACCCGTGACGGCATCAAACAGGCCGCCGGCTGGCTGGCCTATGGAGAGGCCGGGATGCGTAAGCTCCCGGGCAAACGCAAACCCATCTGGGTCTCGATTGATGATCAACCCGCCCGTCGATCCAAAGTACGCTCGGTGATGATTGCCAACTGTGGCATGCTCCAAGGTGGCATCCGCATGGTGCCACACGCCAGTATCTACGACGGGTTACTCGACGTAATGCTCCTGGCCCCGCGCAACCTATGGGACTGGGCCCGGGTGGCGCTGAACGCGATCTCCAAAAATCACGCGCCCTTGCGCGCCGTGGACACCATGCAGGGTCAAAAATGTGTGATCGAGTTGGCCGAGCCCATGATTTCCCAACAAGACGGCGACGCCACCGGCACCGCGCGCCGGATCACCGCCACGGTCAATCCCGGCTCATTGCGCGTCCGGTGCTAACAGCTGACGCACCCAGGCCTGACCTCGTTGATACGCCTCATCGCTGAAGTGCTCATCGATCTGGTAGTGGCGCCGATCCGCCCGCGGATATGATCCCAAGAATGTGATCTGCGGAAACATCCGGTACAGCGCAGCCAAACTGGCCCCCACGCGCTGATCGGCCAGGTGCCCCTCCAGGTCGATCGAGAAAAAGTACTGGCCCAACCCGGCCCCGGTGGGGCGGGACTCGATCCGGGAGAGGTTGATCCCGCGGGCGGAAAACTGTTCCAGAATCTGCATCAACGCACCCGGACGATCTTGTGGCAGTGGCACCACCAGCGTGGTTTTATCCGATCCGGTGGGCTTTCCCGGGCTACCCGGGCCGGAGACCACCACGAATCGAGTGACTGCACCCGGGGTGTCCTCAATGGCCGAGGCCAACACGTGCAGTCCTAGTTCCTGCGCCAAATGCGGGGCACACACCCCGGCCTGTCCGGGGTGTAGCGCCCGAGCTCCGGCCGCGGTGGACCCGGCCGGCACAAATTCCGCGTGCGGGATGGTCTGCTCAGCCCAGCCCCGCACCTGCGCCCAGGCGTGGGAGTGGGTGGTGACCTCCTGGACTGCTGACAGCTCGCGGGCGTCAGGGCTGACCAGTACGAAGGTGATCGGCACCAACACTTCACGGTAGATCTGCAAGGAACCGGCCGCGATCGAGTCCAGGGTGGCGCTGACCCCGCCCTCCACGGAGTTTTCGATCGGTACGACCGCGGCATCAACCTCGCCGCGGCGCACCATACTCAGGGCACTCATCACCGAACCGGCCGCCACGGCCTGATCGTCGTCGGTGATCACTTGCCGCAACGCGGCCTCGGTAAATGTGCCTTCCGGCCCCAGGAAGGCATAACGCTGTGCTGCGGTCATCGCTGGTTATTTCACCTGCGGTTCGGCATCGCCATCGGCTTCCATCGGCTTACCGGCTTCGAACCACGCGCCGTTACCCCCAGCGACATTGAAGGCCGTGTACCCCTGGGACTCCAGGTATTCGGCCGCCTTCGCCGACCGGCCCCCGGTCCGGCAGATCACGTAATAATCCTCGTCGGGGTCCAGCTGCTCCAAACGGACGGGTAGATCGCCCAGCGGTACGTGGATCGCACCGACCGGTCGCCCCACCTGGAATTCATAGTCCTCGCGCACGTCCAGGATGGTGGCATCATCGGGAACATCGTTGACACTAACGGTTTCGAAAAGACTCATGATCCTAGCCTACTGAGACGGCGGGATTCGTTACAGTAAGAGTCATGAACCATCTTTCCGCCGTGGAACTTCGCGATCAGTTGAGCGCATCAGCCGTCAGCGCCACCGAGGTGACCAAGTACTACCTGGAACAGATTCGCTCCCGCCCCGAACTGGGCGCGTTGAGCCACGTGAATGAAGACCTAGCCCGTGAACGTGCGGCCGCCCTCGACGAGCTACCGGTCGATCACCGCGCCGCCCTGCACGGGATCCCAACTGCCTTCAAGGACCTGGTGCGCGTGGCCGGAATGCCCACCCGGTTTGGCTCCCGGGTCTTTGCCGATGCCGTGTCCGAACCCAGCAATGACCCCTCAGCGGAGCTACTGACCGAAGCTGGCACCGTGCAAGTGGGCAAAACCACCGTCCCGGAGTTCGGGCTCTCGACGTATTCGGAGAACCTGATCGATCCCCCGGCGCGTAACCCTCGCGATATGGAAACCACCCCGACCGGATCCTCTGGCGGGGCCGCCGCTGCGGTGGCTGCCGGACTGTTGCCCCTGGCCCCCGGGACCGACGGCGGTGGTTCGATCCGCATCCCGGCCGCGGCCACCGGACTGGTCGGCCTGAAGCCCGGCCGTGGCACACTCAGCTGCGATGATCAGCGCGAGACGGTTACCAATCTCAGTGTCACCGGCCCGCTGGCACGTACCGCCGCCGATGCGGCACTACTGATGGATGCGTTCATGGATCCCACCTCCGTAGCACCGGGCCGGTACTTGCATGCCGTCCAGCAGGGTGCTGAAGGCCTAGCCCCGATGACGATCGGCGTGACGACCGCCTCCCCCTTCCACCCGGATCTGCAGATCTCCTTGGCCCGAGGCGCGGTCGAAGCCCTGACCCAAGCGGCCAGCATGCTCACCCAAGATCAGCACCTGGTCACCGAGCTGGATCTGATTTACTTTCCGGGCTACCACGAGAACTTCCAGATTGTGTGGACCTCCGGGCTACACCGGGCGCCGATGCCCACCACCGAAGGCCTGGACGATTTGGCCGAGTACTTCTTAACCAGTACCGCCAACCTCAGCGCCGACCAGGTTGCCGAGGCCGAAGGCAACCTGACCCAGTGGGCCCAGGACACCCGGGCTGAACTAGGACAAACCGATATTGTGCTCACCCCGGTGTTGGCCTTCCAGCCACCGAAAATTGGCGCTTTCCGCGAGCTGGACCCGCAGGCCAACTACGACTATCAGTGCCGGTTTACGCCCTATACCTCGATGATCAACGTCATGGGGCTGCCGGCCATTTCTATTCCGGTCACTGACCAGTGGTCTGTCCAGGCCATTGGTCGGCCCGGAACCGAAGCTCAGCTTTTGGCCCTGGCTGCCAGGATGGAGGTGCTCAACCCGAGCAACGCCACCAAGAATAAGCAACCCGACGAGGAACGTTGATCACCCTGGTGGGCTGAGGACCGATCTGCCTCCGTCTCCGAGCCCTGTGTCGGGGTATTGGCAATCACCGGATAATCCCCGGCCAGGGTTTCCTGCGGTGAACCATCACCCCACGGACCGGCCAGTGGTTGCTCCGCGTACGGGTTATCACCGAACGGGCTAGGTGTTTCCGCTATCTCGTCGTGAGCCTCATCCCACCTCGGCAGGCCCCGTTCGGCGGGCTGAGTCGGATCGTCGAGCCATTCGTTCGGCTCGGCGTCATGATCCTCCGGCTCTTCCGGCTGCTGGGAGGGGTACCACGACTTCGCCATGACTACAACACCCGCTTGGTGAGCTGTTTCTTCGCCCACCCGTAAGGCGGGTAGACCGCCTTGAGGGTATCGAGCTGATCGGTCTTGGACACCTCAGCCCGAAAATGCGTGAAGGTATCGAAACCGTATTTGCCGTGATAATTACCGATCCCCGAAGGACCCACACCGCCAAAAGGCAACCCCGGCACCGAGATCTGCAACAACGGTGCATCAAAACCCATCGACCCAGCAATCACCCGCTCTTCAAATTCCCGACGCACCCGAGCCCGATCGGTGAACAGATAGGCCGCCAACGGATGCGGACGCTCACCAATGAATGCCATAGCCTCATCGATATCCTTCACCGTCACAATGGGCAGAATCGGACCGAAGATCTCCTCGGCCATCACCGCGGTGTCCGGTGCAACGCGAGAGATCACCGTCGGCGCCAGATAACGCTCCTCGATCGCATATCCACCACCAGTAATCAGCTCCGCTCCCGCATCGAGAGTCTGCTGTAACATCTCAACCAATCGCTGAGTGTGTTCCGGAGAGATCAAACGACCATAATCCAACGAACTTTCCGGGCTGGACTCATAAAACTCGTCGATAACGTCAGGCAGTTCCGCTTCCAGCTTGTCCCGCATCTGATCACCCACAGCCAGCACATAGTCCGGAGCCACACAAGTTTGACCGGCATTGACGAACTTCCCCCAAGCCAGCCGTTTAGCAATGGTCGCCACCGGACCGTCGGAGACCACCGCCGGAGATTTACCACCCAGCTCCAGAGTCACCGGAGTTAGCTGTTGAGCGGCCGCCTCGTACACGATCCGTCCCACGCGCTCACCACCGGTATAAAAAATATGATCCCATTTCTCTGCCAACAGTGCCTGCACCACCTCGGCGCCACCCTGCACAACCGCTACCGCGGAAGGATCCACGTATTCGGGAATCAACCGGGCCAGCACGTCCGCGGTCGCCGGGGCCTTTTCGGAGGGCTTGAGCACCGCCGTGTTACCGGCCGAGACCGCGGCCACCAAGGGTGCCAACACGAGCTGGACGGGGTAGTTCCAGGGACCAATAATCAGCACCTGTCCCTTGGGTCGCGGTCGAATCGTGCCGGTGGCCGGTTGATACGCCAGCGGCATCCGCACCGATTCTGGCTCCATCCAATCACTGACGTGCAGAATTGCGTGGTCGACCTCATTTTTGATCACCGAAATCTCGGTCACCGTGGATTCAAAGGGCGCTTTGCCCAGATCGTGATACAGGGCTTGTTGCAGCTCCTGAGTGTGGTCGCGCACCAACGCTTTGATGCCTTTGAGCTGATCCAACCGGAACCGTCGACTATAGGCACGGCGAGAAGCAGTCACCTCTCGCATCTGACCCACCAGGGCCTGAACTTCCGAAACCTTCATGGCGCCCATCCTATCCATTAACCCTGTGAGATGACCGGAATCGGTGGAGAAATCGTTGAGTCACAACCGGTCACGACACATCGTCATGATTGTGATTGACATCACAGGAACGCCCTGGGTACGATCTTCTTTAACTTGACATCAAGTTCATGTTTATGACGTCATTCACGCCCGGCGTGACGGACGTCGGCCTCCATCCACTCTCACGAACAGGGTTATCAGCGATGTCGCTCTTCACGAATTCACAAAAGCGTCTTTCTCCTCGTCGGTTCAGTACCAAATTGAAATTCTTTGGTTTCACCGCGGCGAGCGCAATTGCCTTGACCGCATGCGGCGGAGAAGGCGATGGCTCGGAGACCATCGTCATCGGTTACTCGGGCCCGCTGTCCAGCGGTGCGGCGCTGTATGGTGAAAATGTTCAAGCCGGTCTTGAAATGGCTGTTGAGGAACTCAACGAACAAGGTGTCGAAATTGACGGCACCGAATACAGCGTCGAACTGCGCTCTCTGGACGACGAATATTCGCCGGCCACCGCAGCAACCAACGCTCAGCGTCTGGTGGAGCAAGACGGCGCGCCTGTCGTGGTCATTCCGCACGCCGGTGGCATTAACGCCGCCCAGGAGATCAACACCAGCCGTTCCGAGTTTTTGCTCGCTGCCTACAGCTCCGATCCACGGATCACTCAGCAGGACAACGAGCTCACCATGATGATCCCGGTTCCGTTCACGGCCTACGCAGAGCCTTTCACTAAACACTTCATGGATGACGGAGCCGAAACCCTTGGCCTGCTTGCTACCGCCAGTGAATATGGCCAGCAGTGGACCGACATGATCACCGAAACATGGGACGAAAATGGCGGTGAGGTGCTCAGCAACAACAACTTTGACTACGGTTCGGTGACAGACTTCTCCACCAACGTGTCCCAAGCCTTGGCGCAGGATCCGGATGTCCTGCTGGTCGGTGGACCGTCTCAGCCCACCGCGCTGGTGATTGAAGAAGCCCGCGAACAGGGTTATGAGGGCGGATTCCTGGTCATGGACCAAGCGAAGATTGAAGAAATGGAAACGTTCACCGACCCGGAGAATTTGCACAATCTACTCGCTGTCAACCCAACCCGTGAATATGACGAGCCCGGAACGGATGCTCTCGTCGACAAGTTTGCCGAGAAGGTCAACGACGAGCGGCCGATCAATGCCGAAGTCGCCCTGAACTACCAGGCTCTGGGCATCATCGTCACCGCCATGGAAGTCTCCGGTAGCACCGACGATCCGACCGCCATCCGGGAAGCGATCCCCGAAGCCCTTGACCAGGTTGACGATGCGTTCCGCGTTCAGGAATTCCCGTCCGATGTCACCCCTGAAGGAATGTCAGTGGCAGGTACTGGCCACGGCATCTACATCAACGAGGACGGCGAATACGAAAACTTTGAACTGGACTGGTCTGTTTACGACAACCAATAAACCGGCGCCCAGACCATCCCATTGAGCAGGAGCTTATATGGAACTTCTCGTCCAACAGCTATTCAACGGGCTAGCAACCGGTGGCGCCTATTGTTTGGCAGCAATCGGCCTCACGCTCGTCTTCGGTGTCTTGAAGATACCTAACCTGGCCCACGGATCCCTCTACATGTTGGGGGCTTACCTGACCTTCTTCTTCATGACCTCGGTCGGAGTTCACTATGTGCTAGCCATTATTTGCGCAGCAATCGTGATGGGACTCGTCGGCGTGGTCCTGGAGCGCATTGTCTTCCACCCACTCAGAGACTCCCCACATACCCATCACATGATCGCTGCCGCCGGCGCGATGTTCTTCTTCACCGCGCTGGTTCAGCAGGTATGGGGCAACGATTTCCACCGGGTGGATTCCCCACTCACGGGACGCCTGACCATTCTCGAGGCTCAAGTGACCTGGCAACGCATCGTTGTCGTACTGGTCGCGGTGGTCGTGATGATTATTCTGACCTGGTTCATCAAGAAAACCGCCGCGGGCCAATCGATTGAAGCCATCGAGCAAGACCGTATCGGCGCCTCTCTGGTGGGGATCAACCCCAACAGAGTGTCGATGATGACCTTCGCACTGGCCGGTGTGCTGGTCGCCATCGCCGGTGGCCTCATGGCCCCGGTCAGCTCGATCTCTCCCTTCATGGGAGAAACCATCATGGTCAAGGTCTTCGCCATCATTATTCTCGGTGGCCTCGGATCCATCCCTGGCGCCATCATCGGAGGCTTCGGCCTCGGCGTGGCCGAAGCCTTATCCACCACCTACATCTCCGCAGCTGCCGGTGAAGTCATGGCCTTCGTGCTCCTGGTGGTTGTCCTGGCTGTGAAACCCACTGGTCTCTTCTCTCATAAGGGGGCACGATGAAACTGACACTACAAGGAATAGGCATGATCGCCGTGGCGGTCGCATTACTCTTCGCGCCCCTGGCACTCACCGAGAACCAATACCTTCTCCGCGTCCTTACTCAGGCGCTGTGTTATGCCACCGCCGTCTACGGTCTCAACATCATCTTGGGTTATACCGGACAGTTGTCCCTGGCCCAGGCAGGTTTCTTCGCGATCGGCGTGTACACGGTGGCTCTACTGACTGCCGAGCACGATTGGCCCTTCTGGGGAGCATTCTTTGTCGGAATCATCCTCACCACTATTGTTGGGTTTATCGCCGGGCTCGTCGCGTTGCGTACCCGTGAGGCGTATTTCGCGGTCTTTACGATGGCGCTCGGATTGATCATTTACATGGTCTTGTCTCGCTGGACCAGCGTCACCGGCGGCTACGACGGCGTCCGCGGGATCAAGTTCCCAGAGAATATTGGACCCATCGATTTCTCTGAACCGACCGTGTTCTACTTCTTAATGGTGCTCGTCGTGGCATTCTGCATTTACCTGACCTATACGCTGAAAACCTCGAATGTCGGCCGCACGCTCTTGGCTATCCGCACCTCTGAAGATCTGGCCAGCTCGATCGGTATTAACGTTGGGCTCAATAAGCAACTGGCATTCACCGCCTCAGCCGGCCTGGCCGGCACCGCGGGCGGTCTGTTCGCCAGTGCTCAGGGCTTTATCGAGCCCGAGGTAGCCCATATCGACCTAACCTTCGAACTCTTGATGTTCCTGCTCGTGGGTGGCATGGCCACCGTGATGGGGCCGTTGATCGGCACATTGCTCGTCATGGCGCTGTTCGAGCTCTTCCAGGACTTCCAGTCCTACCGTTTCCTCTTCCTCGGCCCGATCATCATCGCGCTGATCATCTTCATGCCGCAAGGACTCATCGGCAAGCTCAATGAACTCATCGCGCGTCGCCGACGGCGCAAGACCACCTCAGCGCCCCAACGATCACAGACGACACAACACACGGAGAAGGAGAGTGTCTCCTCATGCTGATGGAAGTACGTGGCCTAACAAAAACCTTCGGAGGGATCCACGCTGTGGAGGGCGTCGATTTCGAAATCCACGAGGGCGAGATCACCGCGATCATCGGACCGAACGGGGCCGGGAAGTCCACCGTCTTCAATCTGCTGTGTGGATTTCACAAGCCCAGTGGTGGGCAGGTGATGTTCCGGGGAAACGATATTACCGGCAACAAGCCCCATGTGACCTCCAAGGCTGGCATCGCCCGCACATTCCAGACCACGAAACTCTTCGAGCACAACACCATCGTTGAGAATGTGTTGGCGGGATGCGCTGCCCAAACCTCCTCCACATTATTGGGTGCCGTGCTGAGGACACCGCGATTCCGGCGTGAAGAGCGGGAAAGTATGGACAAAACTCTCGAGCTTCTCGACTTCGTGTCCATTTCCGATTACAAGGATGAGATCGCTGGGAATGCTCCGCAAGAAGTTCAAAAGCGAGCAGCCGTCGCGCTGGCTTTAGCGACAAATCCGTCGCTTCTGCTTCTTGACGAGCCTGCCGCCGGCATCACTGAAGAAGAAACCACACGATTCGGTCAGCTGATTCGCAAAATCTCCTCCAGTGGTATCACGGTGGCGCTTGTTGAGCACAAAATGTCGTTGATTATGAGTCTGGCCGACCGAATTCTCGTCTTAGAACGAGGTCGCAGAATTGCCTGGGGTACGCCCGATGACGTGCGCAATGACCCTCAAGTCATCGCAGCCTATCTCGGGACAGATTCGTCGGATATCTCAACCACCGTAAACACACCAAGCACCGAGGGCTAAAACATCATGCTAGAAATCAACAACATTCATGTCGCCTATGATTCGGTCGATGTCTTACACGATGTGAGCCTGAGAGCGGAGCAAGGGCAACTCACCCTGGTCTTAGGGGCGAACGGGTCGGGAAAATCCACCTTGTTCCGGACGATCTCGGGGCTAATCCGCCCCCACACCGGTAGCATCGAATTTCTTGGAGATTCCATTGTCTCGCTGAGTTCGAATCGTATTGTGCGTACCGGGATCGCTCAATCGCCGGAGGGGCGGCATCTGTTCCCGATGCTGTCGGTAATGAAGAACCTTAGTCTGGGCAATTATGTGTTGCGTAGCAAGAAGGCCGAGTACGACGAGCTCCTCGACCGGGTATTCCAGCTCTTTCCCATCCTGAAGGAAAAGAGGAACCAAACGGCCGGTTCTCTCTCCGGTGGTCAGCAACAGATGGTCGCTATTGGCCGGGCTTTGATGTCCAACCCCAAGTTGCTCATTTTGGACGAGCCCTCCATTGGTTTGGCGCCACTGGTCACCGAGCAAGTCTTCGAGGCGGTGACGGAGATTAACAAGTCCGGGACCGGGGTGCTTCTGGCCGAGCAGAACGCCCGATTGGCCTTGAAGATTGCTACCTATGGGTATGTTCTTGCCGAAGGTCGCGTCGTACTGTCAGGTCCTGCCCACGATCTGCGCGACGACCCGGAGGTTCAGAAGGCGTACTTGGGCCTCTGAGCCACCCGTGCCCTCACTCACCGTGACCCCGGCACGGTATAAACTGATGAACTATGGCAAAACGATCAAAAGTAGTGGTCATGATCTTCGCGGTCGCACTATTTTTGGTTGGCATTTTCGTCGCCTACCAGTTCATCCGGGGACTCATTCAACCTTTAGATACCCTGCGTGACCCCTTCCCCGATCAACGCCCCAACCCGGCCCCGATCGAAGATGGAACCCCAGGGCCGATCAATATTTTATTCGTTGCCTCAGCCTCCCGCGACGATACCTCCGAGGCTCTGGAGGAGAACTTGGAGGATCGGGCGCAATCGCTGTTCGTCATCCACCTGACGAATTCTCGTCGTTATGCCCAAGCGGTGGCTTTCCCACCCCAGCTCAAGGTTCCCGACCAGCCCTTCACCCTTGGCGAAGCCCTAGGTGCCACCGGCGAAGTCTCAACGCTGGTGGCATCCATCGAAACTCTTGTGGACGTTCCCATGGACCACGTCGTGTTGCTCGACCTGAACGCCCTGGCACCTCTGGCCGAAATCACCGGCGGATTTCCCGACCCTGACAGCGAGGACGCCGTGCTTGAACCCAAACAGGTCGGCACTTTAATAGACGACAGCATCACCGAGCACGGCATGTCCCCGACACAGACCGAAACGGTGATGACAGGAATGCTCCAGGCCCTGTCCGAATCAGAGGTGCGACGCAATCCCGGAGTCGCCAAAGACGTAGTAGAGCTTATGCAGGAGAACATGGTGGCCGATAACGGCCTGGACTCCTCCGAGCTGCGCACGCTGATGCGTTCCACCTCTGCCTTGGGAAACATCACCTGGTTCCCTTTGGCCACCGGCGATGGGGGTCGGCAGGCCAATGCGCAGAAACTGGTGGAATTACGCGAACGCTTCCGCAACGACACCCTGGCTGAGTGCTCTTAAAACCGCCTCGGAGGTTCCATACTCCGTCCCAGCCCATAGTTGAATCCGACCTCAAGTTCAGGCTAATCTGTGAGATGTAGACCACAACAGAACGGATTCTTAGCTATGTCGATCACCGCGACGTCAGTCTATTTAGCACAGCGCCCCGAGGGGTTGCCTGATGAGTCGACCTGGGAGATTCGCCAGCACGAACTCCCCACCGAGCTCAACGAGTCAGAAATTCTGGTCAAGGTCAATTACCTCTCCTTGGATCCAGCGATGCGTGGCTGGCTGAACGATGTGCGTTCCTATGTTCCCCCCGTACAGATCGGGGAGATCATGCGCGCGTTGGGCACCGGTGAAGTTCTCGAGTCCAATAACCCCAACTTCTCCCCCGGCGATCGTGTCCAGGGTCTGTTCGGCGTCACCGACTACGCTATCTCCGATGGCCGTGGCGTAACAGGCATTGACCTGGATGTGGCCGCTGAACCCACCTGGTTGGGTGCCCTCGGCATGCCGGGAATGACCGGGTACTTCGGTCTGCTCGATGTCGGAGAACTACAGGATGGCGACACCGTGCTGATCTCAGCAGCAGCCGGCGCCGTCGGCTCGGTGGCCGGCCAATTGGCCAAAGCGCGCGGGTGTCGGGTGATCGGTATTGCCGGTGGCGAGGAGAAATGCGCCTGGTTGACAGAAATCGGGTTCGATGAAGCCATCAACTACAAGAACGAAAAAGTTCTGTCCCGACTCAGGGAGGTCGCTCCCGATGGCATCAACGTGTTCTTCGATAATATCGGCGGCACGATCCTGGATGCTGGTCTCGCCAATCTCGCCCGCGGTGCCCGCGTGGTGATCTGTGGCGCCATCTCCACGTATAACGACCCCACTCTCGCCCCGGGACCCAGCCGGTACATGTCGCTGCTGGTCTTCCGTGCACGTATGCAGGGCTTCGTGGTCTTTGACTACCGTGATCGCTACCCCGAGGCGGTCGAAGCGATTGCGGCCCACATCTCCAATGGTTCCCTGGTTGCCCGCGAAACCGTCGTCGGCGGTGGCGTACGGGGCTTCCCCGAAGCTTTGTTGGGCCTATTCCAGGGCGTCAACACCGGAAAACTCGTTCTCGAAATCTAATTCTGCGCAGAAAGGCAACACATCATGACAGAAGCGGTTATTGTTTCCACCGCCAGGACTCCTATTGGTCGAGCCTATAAGGGTGCATTCAACGACACCCAGGGCCAGGAACTTGCCGGCCACGCGATCGCGGAGGCGGTCAAGCGTGCCGGCATTTCACCCGAAGAGATTGACGATGTCGTCTTCGGTTGCGCGCTCCAGCAAGGCTCCACCGGCAACAACATCGCCCGCCAGGCTGCTCTGCGCGCCGGCCTGCCGAACACGGTAGCCGGCATGAGCGTGGACCGGCAGTGCGCCTCCGGCCTGATGGCCATTGCCACCGCAGCCAAGGAAATCATCGTCGATGGATTCGACGTGGCCGTCGGTGGTGGCGTGGAGTCCATCTCATTGGTCCAGAACCAGCAGATGAATACCTACCGTGCCGAGGACCCGTGGCTGGTCGACAACGTGCCCGATACGTACATGCCCATGCTACACACTGCGGAGGTGGTGGCTGAACGCTACGGCGTAACCCGTGCCCAGCAGGATGAGTACGCACTGAGTTCCCAGGAGCGCACCGCCGCCGCCCAGGCGGCCGGTCGCCTCGATGACGAAATCGTCCCGCTACCCTCGACCAAATTGGTCCTCAATAAAGAGACCGGCGAAACCTCTACCGAAGAGGTTGAGCTCACCAAGGATGAGGGTAACCGTCCGTCCACCACACTCGAGACCCTGCAGGGTCTGAATCCGGTGCTACCCGATGGCACTGTCACCCAGCACTCCACCATTACCGCCGGTAACGCCTCGCAACTGTCCGACGGCGCCTCCGCCTCGGTACTGGTCAGCGATAAGGTCGCTAAAGAACGTGGCCTGACTCCCTTGGGCACCTACCGTGGCATCGCCGTGGCCGGTTGCAAGCCTGATGAAATGGGTATTGGCCCGGTCTTCGCGATCCCGAAGTTGCTCAAACAGCACAACCTGGATCTCAACGACATTGGCCTGTGGGAACTGAACGAAGCCTTCGCTTCTCAGGCCGTGTACTGTCGGGACAAGCTGGGCATCGACCCCGAGAAATACAACGTCAACGGTGGCGGTATCTCTATTGGTCACCCCTACGGCATGACGGGGGCTCGTCTGGTCGGTCACGCTCTGTTGGAAGGTCGCCGTCGCGGTGTGCAGTACGTCGTGGTGACCATGTGTATCGGTGGTGGCATGGGTGCTGCTGGACTGTTCGAGGTGAACAACGCATGAGTCAAGAAGTACTGACCGACATTCGCGACGGAGTCGGCATCATCACCCTGAACCGACCGGAACGTCGCAACGCCCTGAACCACGCTATGCTCACGGGGCTGGCCGATGCCCTGGAGGCCTTCGCAACCGACGATAGCGTCGGCGCGGTGGTGCTGACGGGCGCCGGTGGTGCCTTCTGCTCCGGTGGCGATGTGCAAGGTTTCGCTGAGCAGGGTGGTGAAGGTGGTGGAGCCACCGAGATCGACGACGAGGCAGCTCAAGCCCAGTTGGAAGCCCAGCGCACCACCACCGGCCGGATCTACTCGTTCCCGAAACCGGTCGTGGCCAGCCTGCCCGGTGCCTTTGCCGGGGCCGGTGCTGGTCTCGCGTTGGCCGCCGATCTGCGAATCGGTAGCGAAAAGACGGTGTTTGCCACCGCGTTCGCCAACGTGGGACTCGGTGGCGACTTCGGTGTGGCGTGGTTGCTCAACCAGCTGGTGGGTCCAGCCAAGGCTCGCGAGTACCTTTTCCTGTCTCCGAAGTTGCGTGGTCAACAGTGCTATGAGGCAGGTCTGATCAACCAGATCGTAGCTCACGAGGTCATCGATGAGTCTGCGATCGCCATCGCCTCGCAACTGGCCTCCAGCTCATCGCCGGCACTGCATGCGATCAAGCAGAACCTGCTGGATGCTCCCACCGTGTCCTTGGATGAAGCCATGCAGGCTGAGGTCTACCGGCACAAAGCCACCGGCCTGACCGCAGAGCACCAACGCGCGGTAGAAGCTTTCGTCACTAAGCAAGCACCGGAATTCAGCACGGGCTGGGTGATGGACTAATGACCACCCCGTTCACCGATCAGGTGGCGATCGTCACCGGCGCGGGTGGCGGCATTGGAGCCGCCCTCGCCCAGGCGTTGTTGGACGCCGGCGCCCGGGTGTTGCTCACCGATCTAGACCAAACCAAGCTCGATGCTCAAGCCGAGGCACTGGCGAGTACCTACCACGACCGTTTTGTCACGGTCGCCGGCAACGCCGCCTCACTGGAGGACATTCGAGGCTTCCGCCGTACCGCACACGAAACCTTCGAGGTCGAAGCCATCGACCTTTATGTTGCCAACGCCGGCATCGCTGGCGCTGCTGGCCTGGAAGTCAGCGACGAGGACTGGAATAAGACCATCGAGATCAATGTGATGGCCCACGTCCGGGCAGCGCAGGTCTTCATCCCCGACTGGATCGAGCGTGGGAGCGGTTATTTCCTCTCCACTGCCTCGGCGGCCGGTCTGCTGACTCAGATCGGTTCGGCCGTGTATGCGGTCACCAAGCACGCAGCGGTGTCATTTGCGGAGTGGCTGTCGATCACCTACGGACATCAGGGGATCGACGTCTCCTGCCTCTGTCCGCTGGGGGTCAATACCGACCTGCTGATGGACTTGGCCTCCGCCGATGATGCCTCCCGGGCTGCTCACCAATCGGTGACCGCCAGCGCCGAAGTGCTCAGCCCCGAGCAGGTTGCCGAGCATACCCTGGTTGCCCTCGAGCGGAAGGACTTCTTGATCCTGCCGCACGAACAGCTCAAGACCTACATCTCACGCAAAAACAGCGACTACCCACGCTGGATGGAAGGGATGCGCCGGTACCAGGACACCCTCCTTGCAGAAACCACATCAGACTCATAACACCCCACAACAGGAGAACGTCATGGATTTCAGTTTCTCAGATCGTTGTCAGGATTACCGGCAACGACTCCTCGACTTTATGGACGAACACATCTACCCAGCCGAGCCGGTCTTCGAACAACAGATGCACGAATCCGGGGATGACAACTTCCACCCACCGATCATGGAAGAGCTCAAGGCCGAAGCCAAATCCCGCGGCCTGTGGAACCTGTTCCACCCCCACGCCAATGAAGAGTGGGGTAGCCCGGGCCTGTCGAACCTCGACTACGCTCCCCTGGCCGAGATCATGGGCCGTAGCCCGGGCCTGGCTCCCGAGGCCACCAACTGCAATGCTCCCGATACCGGAAACATGGAAGTTCTGGAGCTGTTCGGAACAGAGGAGCACCGCGAGCGCTGGCTCAAACCGCTGCTGGCTGGCGAGATCGCTTCAGCCTTCTGCATGACCGAGCCCGAGGTGGCCAGCTCCGATGCCACTAATATCCAGCTGCGGATGGAACGCAACGGTGATCACTACATCCTCAACGGCCGTAAGTGGTTCGCATCCAACGCCCTGCACCCGCTATGTCGTGTGCTGATCGTGATGGGCAAGACCGACCCTGAGGCTGATACGCACCGCCAACAGTCGATGATGGTGGTTCCCATCGACGCACCGGGTGTCACCGTAGTCCGCGGTCTGCCGGTGTTCGGCTACATGGATCGTGAGGGTCACGCAGAAGTGACCTTCGAAAACGTCAAGGTTCCCGTGACCGACCTGCTGGCCGGAGAAGGCGACGGCTTCAAGATCAGCCAGGCCCGCTTGGGTCCGGGACGCATCCATCACTGTATGCGCACCATCGGTGCCGCCGAGCGTGCCCTAGATCTGATGATCACTCGTGCCCAGAGTCGCGAAACCTTCGGTCAGCCACTTTCCGAGCGGGCCAACATCCAGGACTGGATTGCCGAGTCTCGCATTGAGATCGAAATGAACCGGTTGCTGGTGCTCAAGGCCGCTTGGCTGATGGACACCGTGGGTAACCGTGAGGCGCGCACCGAGATTGCCGCGATCAAGGTGGCCGCCCCGAACATGGCCTTGAAGGTCATCGACCGGGCGATTCAGGTCCATGGTGGTGGCGGTGTCACCAATGACTTCCCACTGGCCGAGTTCTGGGCCGCTCAGCGCACCCTGCGGTTGGCCGATGGCCCTGATGAGGTCCACAAGCGCACCATTGCTCGCATGGAACTCAAGCGTCTACGCGACACCGTAGCGAAGTAATACCTGCAGACAGTCGAGGCCAGAATCAGATCCCGCACCGTGCTGGGATTCTGGTTCTGGCCTCTTGGTTTAACGACATGGGTGCCCTCGATCAGCGCAGACACCAGGGCACCAGAAAAAAGAACGATTCAGAGAGAAAAGAAAAACTTAGTCCTGATCGATGCTGGCGTGATCGATGCTGAGCGCGCCACACCACATGCGAGTGGTGGTCGCCACCAGCTCATCGATGGTGTAGTTCGTAGCGTTCAGAGCAAAGTTGAAGTATGCCAGGCGGGAGACCATCCCAGACAACGCACGAGAGGCAAGAATGGGATCTAGGTTGGCATCAGCAAGTCCGCGTCGCTGTAACTCTTCGATCGAATGGGCATTGCGTTCAATAAAACGCATGCCCCGCTCGTAGCGAAGCTTCATAAAATTCGGATCAACCTGGGCAACTTCTTCCATTAGTCCCATAAGCTTTGCGTTGGACTGGTAAGACTCGAAATAATGGCGGTTGCTGGCTTCAATAACCTCGGCCGGATCGGCACCTTCGGTATCTCCCACCGAGAGGTGCAACATCTCGTTCTTGGCCGTTTCCATCAGAGCCTCGAAGATTTCTTCTTTCGAGGTGAAATACGTATAAAAAGTCCCGGTCGAACAACCGGCTTCGACGGTGATATCGGTCAGCCGTGCATCCAAATAGCCGTCACGTTCGAACACCACCCGCGCTGCCCGCAACAGCGCTGCCCGAGTCTTTTCACCGCGTGCAGTACGTGGCTTTAACGTTGACTCTGGCATCGGTGGCTCCTTGGACTGGGGATGGTGTTCGAACGATGTAGACTTGTGCGACTCTACAACAGGTGCCGCACGCTACAGAGTGATATCGACCAACGGCGCGAGGTCTTCGCGGTGGGTACCGGGGGTGCCCAAGCCCAGCTGGTCGGCTTTGGCCCGCTTCAAAAGCAGGTGAATCGGGAACTCCCAGGTCATCCCATTACCACCGTGGAGTTGCACGGCTTCCTCAGCAGCCTTGACCGCCACATCCGCGTTATAGGATGCCGCCACCGCGGTCGCGATGGGCAGATCCTGATCGGCATCGTTCAGCACTCCGGCTGCGTAGCGAGCCGCGGCCTGTGCGGAGGTCACCTGCAGATACAGATCGGCCAGCCGGTGTTTGATGGCCTGGAAGGAACCGATCGGGCGAGCGAATTGGATACGGGTCTTCACGTATTCGACCGTGGTGGTCAAGCACTGATAGGCCACACCGTACTGTTCACTGGCCAGTAGCGCCGTGGCACTGCGCAATCCGAAGTCCACCGCCGCCACGGCCTGGTCGCCACTGGCCAGCACGGTACCTTCTCCAAAACCAGACACGGTCGCCAGGGGCCGGGACATATCCAGGCTGGTCACCGGTTCAACGGTGGCCTGCTCAGCTTCGATGAGGTGCAGGTTGACACCATCGGCCGAAGCCAAGGGCACCAACAGCAAATCCGCACCCCAGGCACCGGCTACCGGGGTAACCGAGCTACCCGCCTCAACGGCAGACCAGTGTCCAGCACGAGCGCTGAACGGTAGCACCAGCGCAGCGGTCTTTTCGCCACTGGCCAGCTGTTCCAACGCGTCACCAGCCTCGAGGTGGTTCAACACCTGGGTGGCCAACACCGAGGAGGTCAAAAACGGCACCGGTGCCACAGCACCACCGAGTTCTTCCAGCACGGTGGCCGCTTCACGTGGTCCGCCACCAAATCCGCCGTGGTCCTCGCTGATCAACAGACCGGCCAAGCCAATCTCACCGGCCAGAGCGTCCCACAGTGCAGTGTGCCAGGGCTGGGGGTTGTCGTAGAGATCGGCGACATCAGCCGAGCTCAAGTGTCGCGACAGTGCATCTTTGACCGCATCGCGCAGGTCGGTTTCATCTTCGGTATACAGCAAATTGGTCATCGTGGCACATCCTTGAAGGGAATTCCTTTATCGGGGCGAGCTTCTTGGGGCAGACCGAGTACGCGCTCAGCTACCACATTGCGCATGATTTCTGAGGAACCGCCTTCGATCGAGTTCCCCTTGGCACGCAGGTAGCGGAATCCGGCATCGCGACCCAAGAAATCTGCCTTCGTGGGACGACGCAGCTCCCAATCCTCATAGACCAGGCCTGCATCCGGATCGAGCTCGAGGGCCACACCGGTGACCGCCTGAGCCTGAGTGGCAAAGGCCAACTTCAGCGCCGAAGATTCTGGTCCGGGCTGACCAACTTCCAGTTGTTGGCGCACTCGCTCACCCACCAGCCGGGTGACTTCGGTTTCCACCCACCAGTGCAAAATCTCTTGTTGTGCAGCGGGGGTCCGTAGTTGCGGGTTCTCCCGCCATTGACGAGCCAACAGCCCAATCTGACCGGCTTCACGATCGGCCCCAGCACCAATGGCAACACGCTCATTATTCAGCGTGGCATTGGCGACCCGCCAGCCTTCGCCGGTCTCACCAACACGGTCTGCATCAGGAATCTTCACATCCTGCAGGAAGACCTCGTTGAACTCGGCTTCACCGGTGATCTGGCGTAAGGGGCGGACCTCGACTCCCGGGTCTGACATATCAACCAGGAAGTAGGTCATGCCGGCGTGCTTGGGTACCTCAATGTCAGTACGGGCTACCAGAATCGCCCGCTGAGCCTGGTGGGCCACCGAGGTCCAGACCTTCTGACCGTTGACCGTCCAGGTATCTCCATCCAACACCGCGCGGGTAGACACCGCGGCCAAGTCAGAGCCGGCACCGGGCTCGGAGAAGAGCTGGCACCAGATTTCTTCGCTGGTGTAGAGCGGGCGCAGGTACTTGTTCTGCTGCTCTTCGGTACCCTTAGCGATCAGGGTCGGAGCGACCATACCCAGACCAATGCCGTTACCGTTGGTATCTGGGCCAGGTGCGCCGGCTCCTGCCAGGCGAGCATTGACGAAGTCGTTGTACTCGCGCGGTAGGCCCAGGCCACCGTGTCCCTCAGGGAAATGCACCCAGGCGAGACCGGCATCAAAGCGGGCTCCGAGGAATTCTTGAACATTGGAGGTATCGTGTTCGGCCAGGAGGCGATCTATCCTCTCGGATAGCAGCTGGACGGGATCAGTCACGAGACACTCTCCCTTCTTTCTCTATGTTGTGTGTATCCGTTGGGGGTCTATATTGCGGTCATCTAGAGATGGTCTAGGACCGTTGCGGGGCGCTGGAGACTCGCACGCCCTGGTCACGGAGCTCATCCCGGTCGATGGCGCGTTTCAGGATTTTGCCGGTCGCCCCCTTGGGCAGCGACTCCACGAAATGATAGATCCGCGGAATCTTGTAGTGCGCCAAATACTCGCCCAGCCATTCCTTCAATGCGGGCGCATCGGGGGTCGCATCGGGGCGCAAGGTAATCACCGCGGCAATTTCTTCACCCAGATGCTCGTCGGGCACCCCGGCTACGGCGACTTCCACCACATCCGGATGGGTGTAGAGCACTTCTTCAACCTCGCGCGGGTAGACGTTGTAGCCACCCCGAATGATCAAATCCTTTTTCCGGTCCACAATGAAGACATAGCCATCTTCATCAATCCGTCCCAGGTCACCGGTGCGGAACCAGCGACCGGTGAAGGTCGCGGCGGTGGCCTCGGGACGGCCCCAGTATTCTTTCATCACAACCGGGCCATCGAGCGCGATCTCACCGATCTCATTCACGCCCAGCTCTTGGCCATTATCGTCCAAGATGGTGACGTCGACGCCTTCCACCGGCAGACCGATACTGCCTTCTTTGCGGGTCGCATGGGGCCGGTTTCCGATGCCGTACCCGGTGGTTTCGGTCAGACCGTAGCCTTCAATAACATCTCCGCCGAAGGCTTGATAGAACTTCTTAGCCACCTGGATGGGCAGAGCAGCTCCACCGGAGGTCACCTTCTGCATGTTCGAAAAGTCCTCGGGGCGGTAGGGATTCGGTACGTGCAACATCGCGTTCCACATGGTCGGCACCCCGGATGCTGAAGTGAGTTGGTGCTTGACCATCATCTCCATCATCCCGTGCGGGGTGAACGGGCGAAGTAGCGATAAGCTTGCCCCGCCATGAAAGACGGTGTGCATCACCGCTACTTGTGCAAACACATGGAACATCGGCAACCCCGTGCCCAGACTGTCCGAGGAGCCCAACT
Organism: Auritidibacter sp. NML100628; assembly: GCF_003185985.1. NCBI lineage: Bacteria > Bacillati > Actinomycetota > Actinomycetes > Micrococcales > Micrococcaceae > Auritidibacter > Auritidibacter sp. NML100628. The sequence continues at coordinate 63,136 of NZ_QHLP01000008.1, read as the reverse complement.
CGTTGGTGGTTGCGGCCATGCGACCGCAGGCCATGATGTTGTTGTGCGTCAGCACCGCACCTTTCGGACGTCCGGTGGTCCCGGAGGTGTACAGAATAGCCATCGGGGTTCCATCGGCGAGATCGGCGGGATCAGCCAGGGAGTCGGCGACCAGATCGTCAAAAACCCCAGGCTCCAGGAGCCAGGTGGAGACATCTGTGGCCTCGGCAGCTTTCTCGAGTTGTTCGAAACCTTTGCCGTCTTCCTTCCACCCCAAGGCCAACACAGGTTCTGAGTCCTCGATGAAGTACTGCAGTTCGCGAGCGGTGCAGGCTGCGTTGACGGTCACCGCGATAGCGCCCAGCGCAGCCAAGGCGTGATAGGCCAGCACGAACTCCGCTGAGGTGGGTACCACGAAAAGAACCCGATCCCCCGGTTGGATGCCACGGCGCTGAAATTCCGGGATCACACCGCTGATGTTGCGAGCGAGCCGGTCATACGACCAGATACGTTCGGCCTCATCGACCCCTTCACGCAAGGCGTTGGCTTCAGGTTGTTGCTGGGCGTGATTCCAGATGATGTCTACCAAATTGGTCATGGCGGTCCTTCTCCACATTAAGATGTGATCTACCTCTCATACAGCTTATATCGAACTTGAGATCAGATTCAAGACAACTGCGCAAGAGAAAAATGATCCATTGAATCCGAGTTCAGGTTCACTTAACATGAAGGTGATATAGCTCACCTACGAGAAGGAGATATCACGATGGTAGAAGTCACCACCGTCAGCTCGATCGCCGAACTGAAAGAACTCCAGGGCAAGGAACTGGGCCCTACGGAGTGGTACACGGTTGATCAGGATAAAGTCAACGCTTTCGCCGATGCCACCGAGGATCATCAGTGGATCCACGTCGATGTCGAACGCGCCAAGGCCAGCCCGTTGGGTGGCACCATTGTTCACGGGCTGTTCACGCTGTCGCTAGGCCCGTATTTTTCTGAGCAGCTGATTCAGCTGGAGGGCTTTACCCACACCTTGAACTACGGATATAACAAGGTCCGTTTCCCCCATCCCCTGCCGGTGGGGACCCGAATTCGCGTGACCTCGACAATTTCTTCAGTGGAAGAAGTCGGCGAGGGTTCAGCCCAGGTCACCACCGTGCAGGTGTATGAGGCCGAAGGTATTGAAAAGCCGGTTTGTGTTGCCGAGGCCTTGGGACGCTACACAGAGTAATTACTCAGCAAGTCGCTCAGCTGAGCGCGGGTGCTGGTGGCATCGGTATGGCGGATGGCTCCCATCCCCAACCGGGTCGCTGCATCGAGATTATGCTGAAGATCGTCAATCATCACCGTCTGCTCAGGAGCTACCTCGAGCTTCTGGCAGGCGGTGAGGTATGCCACGCGTGAGGGCTTGCGTGCACCAATGACTCCGGAGATGGTGACCGCATCGAACATGGACTCCAGATCAAAGCCAGCATAGGTATTGTCGCCAAACGAGTTCGACAATAAGCCGGTAGGGATACCGGCTTGACGAATTTCTGCCACGAGATCGATGGTTTCCCGGTCCGGGTGGAGGTAAGACTGAATCTCCTCAATGGTCCCGCGATCAGGCACCTGCAGTCCGTGCTCCGCCAGTTCCTCGTGGTAGCCCTGTTCGAATTCGGTCGCGGAGATGCGACCTTCTTCGTGGGCACCGAGCAACTTGGCAGAGGCGGATCCTTTGGTACCCAGGATCTTCAATGGCAGGTCACGGTTACCGTACTTGTCTCCGAACGCTTGGAATCCTGCCAGCAACGAGGTGGTCAGCACTCCGCCGAAGTCAAACATCACGGCAGAGTACTGACCAGAGCTGGCACCATCAGATGGTGTCGGCCGCTGATTAGTCAAAGGGACCGCCACCTGCATAAATAACCTGACCGTTCACGTAGCCAGCGCCTTCGGAAATCAGGAAGGAGGCCAGGTGGGCAACGTCGTCGGGCTTACCGCTGCGGGCAACCGGGATCTGCGCAACGGTTTTTTCAATAAATTCGTCGAAGCTGATACCAATGCGTTCGGCCGTGGCAGCGGTCATATCCGATTCGATAAAACCGGGGGCAATTGCATTGGTGGTGACACCGAATTTACCCAGCTCGATCGCCAGGGTCTTGGTAAAGCCCTGCAGACCAGCCTTGGCAGCGGAGTAGTTGGCCTGACCACGACTGCCTAAGGCTGAAACACTGGAGAGATTCACGATACGACCGAAGCCAGCCTCCGTCATATACTTCTGGGTTTCGCGCGACATCAGGAAGGCACCGCGCAAGTGCACACCCATCACGGCATCCCAGTCGTCCACGGTCATCTTGAACAGCAGGTTGTCGCGGATGATGCCGGCGTTGTTGACCAGCACGGTCGGGGCGCCGAGCTCATCGGCAACCTTGGCAACAGCGGCCTTGACCGAGTCTTCATCGGAGACATCAGCGCCGACGGCCAGGGCCTGGCCACCGGCGGAGGTGATGGCATCGACGGTCTTCTGGGACTGCTCTTCGGCCAGATCCAGCACCGCAACTTTCAGGCCATCAGAGGCCAGACGCTGGGCGATGGCTGCACCGATGCCGCGACCGGCACCGGTAACGATGGCAACGCGTGGTTCAGTAGTGGACATGGGGTACTCCTTCAAATCGAGTTGGAATCGTGGAAAATCAGGGGGTCCGGGGGGCTAACGGAGCTTCAGGCTACCGGAATCCGGAGCCAGCCAGCTGAGCTGACGATCGTGGGCCAGTCGCTGGTCGAGTTTGTCACCGAGCTCGTCATTCCAGGCGGTCGAACGCCGCGTGGACATATCGACGTGAATATCGGCGAATTCGGCCATCGAAGCCACGTCGCCGGTGGTGAGGTTCGCAGCAATGGCCACACCGCGCAAGAGTTTCGCGTTGCGGTCCACCAGGCGCACATAGCCACCGAGTTTGGCACCGATCTGAATTTCATGGGCGAAGGTCACGTGCTGTTCCAGCGTAAAGGTGCTGCGTCCATGGGTCTGGATGTAGTCGGGGGTGATGCCCATGGACATCAGACCGTAGTGCAGGGTGTGCATCAAGAACTCGTAGTGCCCCAAGACGTTGACGTGATCGTTGTAGTCACGCCACCGTTCGGGGGCGGTCACAGAATAAACCTGCTCGAGCTCTCCCAGCTCATCGAGAGTGGGAATGTAGATGCGCTGGGAGGATGCCTCGGTGCTCATGCGCGCAGGACCACCTTTCCGGTCGCGGTGCGCGTTTCCAGAACTTGTAGGGCTTTGCTGGCCTCAGCGAGATCAAAGACCGGGCCGAGCGGTGGCACCAGACGACCGGCGGCCAGGTGCTCTTCCATATCGGCGAACTGCTCGGCAATAAAGCCGGGCTTGTTCAGCCCAAAGGCACCCCAGCCGACACCGACCACCGAAATATTGTTCAGCAGCAGGCGGTTGACCTTGACCTCGGGGATGGAACCGGCGGTAAAGCCGATAACCAATAGTCGACCCTCCGGCTTCAGGGCGCGCAACGAGTCGGTGAAGCGGTCACCTCCAACCGGGTCCACCACAATGTCCACAGAAGACCGGCCGAGTTCCTCGAGGAAATTCTCGGAGTTCACCACACGGTCGGCGCCGGCCGCGCGGGCGATCTCGGCCTTCTCTTCGGTGGAGGTCACGCCAATCACCTCGCGAGCGCCGAAAGCTTTGGCGATCTGAATCGCGGAGGTACCGATACCGCCGGCGGCACCGTGAACGAGGACGGTGTCCTCGGAGCTCATCGCCCCGCGACGGCGGAGCGCGAACTGGCAGGTGCAGTAGTTGAACAAAAAGGCTGCCCCCTGCTCAAAGCTGATGTTGTCCGGGAGTTTGAAGGTCAGGTCAGCCCGGGCGGTGACTTTCTCGGCGAACCCACCGAGCAAGCACAGCGCTGCCACGCGGTCTCCGGGAACCAGTCCGGTGGACTCGGGGGCGTCGAGGACTTCGCCGGAGACTTCGGCTCCGGGGATGAACGGCAAATCAGGCTTCATCTGGTACTGCCCGCGCGTTTGAAGCAGTTCCGGAAAGGCCACCCCGGCGGCCTTGACCTGGATCAGTACTTCCTTATCGGGGTTAGTGACAACGGGGTCATCGACCTCGTTAAATTCGATGGCTTCGGGTCCTTCTAGTTGTGTGATCTGTATCGCACGCATACACCAAACATAGATGAACTTGAGTCCAGATTCAATAATGAACCGTCCTGGGTTTTGTTCCGTCCTAAAATGAGAGGATAGAACTATGCCAACCAAATACCCGCAGTCGTTTAAAGATCGTGCCACGCGCATGGTGTTTGATCGGCTCGAAGATGAAGACGCGCCGAGCCGGTATGTGGTGATTCGTGAAACCGCGCCCAAGCTCAGTATCGCGACACAGACGTTGCGTCGTTGGGTGGTACAAGCTGAAGTGGATACCGGTCAGAAGTCAGGGGTGTCCACGGATGCCCAAGCGCAAATCCGGAAGCTGAAGCGGGAGAACGCGGAGCTGTGCTGGGCTAATGAGATCCTCAAGACGGCGTCAGCTTTTTTCGCAGCGGAGCTCGACCGCCCCACGACGAGATGATTGCTTACATTGACATGTTCAGGGATCGTTTCGGGGTCGAGTCCATCTGTCGTGTTTTGGGTGCGACAGACCGTGGGTTCATCACCTCAGGTGGCTATCGGGCGGCGAAAGCCCGTCCTGCCAGTGATCGTTCGCGTCGGGATGCAGCCCTGATCCCAGTGGTCAAAGAGCTGCACCAGGCTAATTATGGGGTTTATGGGGTGGGCAAAATGTGGCATGCCATGAGACGTGCTGGCTGGGACGTGGGCCGTGACGAAGTGGCTCGGCTGATGTGCCTGGCGGGACTCAGCGGTGTGGTGCGAGGACGAAAACCCCACACCACCATCGCTGCGAAGGTCCCGGATCAGCGGCCAGATTTGGTCAACCGGGACTTTGGCGTCACAGCACCCAACCGGCTGTGGGTCGCGGATATAACCTATGTGCGCACCACCAGCGGGTTTTGCTACACCGTGTTTGTCACGGATGCCTTCAGTCGTAAGATCGTGGGTTGGTCGACCCGCACGACGATGCGTACTGATGCGCTACCGTTGGAAGCGTTAGAGCACGCGCTGCTCAGTGCTAAGGACCAAGCCCTGGATGGGTTAGTCCATCACAGCGATCGTGGCTTGCAATATGTCAGCATTCGCTATACCGAACATCTTGCCAAGGCTGGTCTGACGGCATCGGTTGGGACCGCTGGAGATGCTTACGATAATGCATTGGGTAAGACGGTTAATGGCTTGTATAAGACCGAGTTGATTTATGCTCGGCCCGCTTGGCCGTCAGCTACTGAGGTGGAATTCGAAACGATGAACTGGGTCCACTGGTGGAATACCACCCGATTGCATGAAGCCTTGAACTACCAGACCCCGACCGACGTCGAAGCCAGCTATTATATGACCCAGGCACAAGCCCTAAGCCCCGTATAGAAAACGGAACAAAACCCAGGGCGCTTCACCCCTTATAGTCATAGACCTCTGCGCATTGTGAAGCTGAGCGTGAAGTGTTGAAAAAGACCGTGTCTGGGCTTTCCGAGGTAGATAGGGCGGTATCTGTTACTCCTGCCGGCTCCCGCAATGTCGCGCTAGCTCGAACCTTGATAGCCGCAGGGCAGTTGTCTGTCTTGTTATTCACAAATTGGGATACACTCTTTGTTCCGACTGACGGCGGGTCCTTTGGTCCATCTTGTCATGGGGAAAGCAGAGCAGAAGCATACTGCTTAATGTACGATGAACTTGGCCTAGTGTTTCCCTCAGTGGTGTTGTTAGTAAGCTTAGTGGTCGTGCTGAGCGGGGTCTTTCCCAGGTATACGGGGATTCTCCATGCATGGGTTACGTTATCGATCTCTCCAGCAATTAGTTTGCCTGACGGCGGGAAGCAGTCTCTCAGATTGTTGTTGTCATCCTTGCAGTAGTCCTGTTGTCTGATGGTCGTTTGAATCATTGGCATGCCACAACTTCCAGTGGGTCTCCGTTGCTTCCGGTGACATGGGCTGCGAGTCACCTGCTGCGCTTTCAGCTAATCTGGGTGTACTTGAATGTTGCTATATCGAAAACGTCGGTGCCTGAGTGGAAGGATGGGACTGCTGCATATTTCATTACGTTGGATCCTATGTTTGGTACACCGGGTCCGTTCGGTCCAATCTTTGACTGGTTAGTCAATATTCCTGTTTTTTCCCTGCTGATGACGTGGGGGCTATATTGATCGAGGTTACAATAGCGTTGCTCTTGCTCGGCCCCGTCCGGTGGCGTCCCGTTGCGTTCTGGTTGGCCGTCTTGCTTCATGGAATATTTATCGCCATGATTAGATTGTGGTCGTTCGCTTTTGTGATGATCGGAGCTGTGCTTGCGGCAACGGGGCCTACGGTGAAACTGCAAGATTGTGCCTTATGGAATCACTTTGATGTGCGGGAATCTCGCTCACTGTCGAATGCCGAAGAGGTGCGAGGATGAATCGCATACGCGTGAACGTGAAGACACACTGGATGAATGGCTGGTTCATGAGAATGTTTGCTTCACCGGTGCTGTGCGTGAATGGTAAGCAGATTCCAGCGAATTTCAGTGCACCGACTGTGGTATCTGTCGAAGAACCTGTCGTACGTATTGGCGCAGGTATCCGCTATTTCTCTCGTGGACCGGTATTAGGGTGTGAGCCTGAGCTCTGTCGTGTGGATGATTCGTCGGGTGTCGTGAACCTGGTATTCAAGAACGGCGTGTGGAACCATTCCCCATTTAGGATCGTGTCCGTGCAGTGATGTGCGGGGGTAAGGGGCTCGTGTTGCTCAATCCGCATCGGGAGTGTCTGCCTCGCGATGGCGGGCGCGAGTAGTCAAGAGCTCGGCGACGGCTGGTCCGGCGGCCAGGCCCGCGATTGCATCGATGAGGGTGTGGCTGGGGTCATTTGTGCCGAGCGACGGGGGTACGGATACAAGCGGGGAACCGGTCATCACATTCGGCGCGAACGCTGATCCAGGCAGCGTTGAAGATGACGGCATTGGCAGCCAATTCCCATCGCCGGCCGCGGTCGGCGCGTTCGACCAGTTCCCAGTAGCTCACGCCGTGCTTCTTTCAGTACCACGTGATGGCCTGTGCGCCGGTGGCAGCGGCGCGAATCGGCAGGGCTGAGAAGCATCCGGCACCTCCGGTGGCCAGGAGGAGGACGGTAACGAAGTAGACGTAGGTGGCAACCTGCCTACCGACGACATCCGTGGAGCATAATGGTCGCTTCGCGTTCATCGTCGAACGACGGGGCGTTGAAGACGGCGATAGTGTCGGCGTGGAGTGGGAAAGGTCTGGCGGGTGTGCACGGTGATTCCTTCCACGAGGTCTGTCGGGTGTGGGTGGTGTCATCGAGCGTCTGGACCGTTGTCGAGGAAGAATAGTGACTCGCCTGCATCGCCTTCGTCCTGGCACTGACTCTGACCCCATCGCTGGCCGGGCTCGAACGGCTGTTGCGACGGGCTGACCGGACTGCCAGAGGCAATCGAAGCGACCTGGCTGGACTCGTTCGTCCAGACCTGTGTCGTACCCCTTGAGCCGGGCTGCGAACAGGTTCGTTGCCTACGGCGATCGCAAGGCCGTATCACGGGCATTTAAGGCCCTCTACACCACAAGCAACGAGGATACCGCAAGGCTGCGTTTGGATGATGTCGCAGCCTCTGAGCTCGGCCAGAAATACCCGTTAGCGGTCAAGACGTGGACGAACGCCTGGGAGCGGTTCGTGCCATTTCTGGCATTCCCGCCGGCACTGCGCCGGGTGATCTATGCAACGAATACGATCGAGTCGCTGAACTATCAGCTGGGCAAAGTCACGAAGAACCGCACGCAGTTCCCCAGTGACGAGGCCGTGGTCAAACTGCTCTAGCTAGCGCTCTGCACGATCGAGGACAAACGCGCCCGCGAACGAGCCAAGGAACGCGGCAAACCCGCCGGCAGACTCGTGCAAGAACAAGTCACCACGAACTGGAAACAAGCCCTCGCCCAACTCGCCGCCACCTACCCCGACCGAATCAACCCCTACCTCTCAACCCAATCCCCTACACAACAAACTTGACAAGCCCCATGGATATCATCATGACCGCCGGCATTCCTCGCTGGGTTACCTGCCCCCGATCGAGTACGCTCGAGCTTGCGCCCACCAGTTAGAAGTAACCGACTCACATACCGGCCGGACCTCACAACGGGGCGACCCACTGCTAACAGTACCAGTAACAAATTCCCCTCCGAGAAACTCTCACGAACCTCGATATCCCGGTTACAAGTTCTACCAATCATTGAATCCGATCGAGCTCAGCTAAATCATTTCCCAGCACGGCAGACCCAGAAGGCCATAACAAAAACGAAGACATCTAACAGTTCAAACCCATAAAGCCAGAAAATAACGTAAAGTCGCTACGACACCAGCTTGAACATCAGACCCTGCTACGACGATGCAATCCTTCAAATCTGAACTACGACAATCCATTCATGCTCAACAACATGAGGCACGGCACTTGCCCCGCTCTCGGTAAAGAAGATCCTAGGTGGGTAGGTGCATCAAATGCTCGATCACCGCGGCCACCCCGTCATCGTCACAGTCCGCGGTGACCGCATTGGCGGCTGCTTTCAGCTCGGGGTGTCCGGAGCCGACCGCGTACCCGGTGCCGGCCCAGCGAATCATTTCCACATCATTGAGCTGGTCGCCGAAGGCCACGACCTTGTTGGCGTGGACTCCCAGAGAGGTGGCGTAATCGGCCAGGGTCGCGGCTTTATTCACGTCGGCCCGCGAGATCTCCAACAAGGGTTGGCCGGGGGCCGAATGGGTCACGGTCACGGTGGTACCCAGGTGTGCGCGCACCCTGGCCAAGAGCTGGTCGGGTTCCCGGTCGGGAACGCGGACCATGAACTTCAGCACCCCGGGATGCTCGTCCAAGCCGTCAATGGTGCGCGGGTAGTGGTGCAACCCTCCGGGGCGATATCCACTGGGGTCCTCGGGGTGGTCATCCCGAAAGCCGGGCTCGACCACGAAGCCGGTCAGGGTTTCAAATCCACACCGAGCTGCGGGTTCGATCCGGCGGAGCTCCTCGTAGACTGCGACGACACTCGCTACCGGGATCGGGTGGGCCTCCAGCACGGTCTCAGAGCTCAAGTCATAGATCACCGCCCCGTTAGAACAGATCGCCGGCCCGTTCAGAGTCGCGACGAGTCCGGACATCCACCGCATGGGTCGGCCGGTCACAAAGACCACCGGGATGCCGGCTTCTTGAGCGGCCTGAAAGGCAGCGGTGGTGCGCGGGGTGATGATCGACCCACCGGCGGGGTGACGGTAGGAGATGATAGTGCCGTCGAGATCGGAGGCGATCAGGCCCGGCCGGCGCACGGGATGGCCCGTCGCGTCACGCTCGACGGATTCCCCGTGCGGGCTCAGGCCATCCCGGTTCACGGTAAGCCCTGCGCGTCGATGCCGGCAGCCTGTAGCGCTGCCAGGAGTTCAGCGGTCTCAGGTGGGTTGGCTCCCGGTCGGGAGCTGGTGATCGCCGAGGCGTGTGCGGCGATGCGCACCGCGTGCTGGGCGGCGCTGGTGGAAAGTCGGTGGATGCCCGCACGATCGCCGAGCACCTGGTGCAACGCCCACAACAATGCGGCGGTGAAGGAATCTCCGGCCCCGACGGTGTCGGCGACCTGTACCGGGACGATCGGCATCTCGAAAATCTCCCCGTCAGCGCAACTTCCGAGAATGGTGCGGGCGCCTCGGGTGACAATGACGAGCCCCGGCCCGCGGGCCGCCCAATCGCGCAGTGAGTCGGTGATCTCGCGGTGCGGATACAGCCAGGTGAGGTCTTCATCGGAGGCGTGGACGATATCGGTCAAGCCCACGATCTCTTCGGCCCGCTGCCGGTAGGCCTGCCGATCGGGCAAAATGGTGGGCCGGCAGTTGGGGTCATAGCTGATGGTGGCGTGCTCGCGCACAGCGCTCAGAGCTCTCAGCACCGTGGCGGCCCCAGGTGCTAACACAGTACCGATGGATCCCACGTGAACGTGATCGAGCTCGGCCCCGCCGGTGGCGGTGGCGAAGTCGGTGACCAAGGTCTCGGGCACCTCCCAGTTCAGGTCGAACTCATAGGAGGCCACTCCGGAGGGGTCGAGGTAGGCCCGGGCCACGGAGGTGGTCTCCACCCGCTCGAGCACCGGTTTCACGCCGTGAGTGCTCACGTGCTGATCGATCAAATCACCGAACTCGTCCCGACCCCAGCGACCGGCAAAAAAGACATCGTGACCCAGTTTGGCCAGCCCGACGGCCACGTTTAGCGGCGATCCGCCAGGAAAGGCTCGTTGTTCGGCGGTATCCGAGATCACCACATCAACGAGTGCTTCACCAATCACGCCCAATTGTTTACTCACGGGGTTAACGCTACCGGAGAAAGTCACGCCGGGTGAGAATGGGCTACAATCGAGCCGATCTGATCACCGCACTCGTGCATAAGGGGAGGCCATGGCCGGCACTTTGAGACAGAAACTCGGACTCACCTGGAGACTCCATGGCGATGGACGGCACATTCGTCCCGGTGAAGTGGTGCTACCTGAAGAGCGGTTGCGCTGGCCGTTGACCATCGGGGTCGGAGTGCAACACGTGATGGCCATGTTCGGTGCGACTGTGCTGGTGCCGACGCTGACCGGGTTTCCGGCGACCACTGCCCTGTTTTTCTCCGCAGTGAGCACGGTGCTGTTCTTACTCCTGACCGCCGGGCGGGTGCCCAGCTACCTGGGATCCTCCTTTGCCTTCATCGCACCCATTACCGCCGCCACCCAGGCCCATAACATGTATGCCGCCATGGGCGGGGTACTCATCGCCGGGGTCACCTTATTCTTAGTGGGCCTGGTCGTCCATCAGGTCGGTACCGGCTGGATTCACGCGCTCATGCCACCGGTGGTGATGGGCACCATTGTGGCTCTGATCGGTTTGAATCTGGCCGGGTCCACGACCGAGGCCATGGTGGAGGTACCGCTGACGACTTTCGGTACCACCGCGGCGGTGGTCATTGCTGCGGTGTTATTCCGCGGGATGCTGGGGCGACTCTCGATTTTGATCGGCATTGTCACCGGGTATCTCCTGGCCCTGGTCCAGCGGCAGATCGATTTTTCCCCGGTGGAGCAGGCCGACTGGCTGGGGGCGCCACCCTTCCATGCCCCGGAATTCCACCTAGACGTGGTGTTCCTGTTTGTTCCGGTGGTGTTCGTGTTGGTGGCAGAGAATATTGGCCACGTGCGCACCGTGGGGCTGATGACCCGGGAGAATCTGGACAGCTACAACGGTCGAGCCCTGATGGCCGACGGGCTCGCCACCACGCTCTCGGGTGCCGGCGGTGGGGTGGGTAATACCACCTACGCCGAAAATATTGGTGTGATGGCCTCCTCGAAGGTGTACTCCACCGCCGCCTACTGGGTGGCGGCCACGGTGGCCTTCGCGCTGGCGTTCTTTCCCAAGTTCGGGGCCCTGATTGCCACCATTCCACCGGGGGTGGCCGCCGGGGCCGGGATCATTCTCTATGGCATGATCGGCATCATGGGAGCCCGGATTTGGGTGCAGAATTCGGTGGACTTCTCCAACACCATTAACCTCATGGCCGCCGGGGCCGGGCTGATCGTGGCCATTGCCGACCCGCAGATTTCGATGGCCGGTGCCCAGTTTGGTGGCATCGCGCTGGGTACTGGCACCACGCTGATCGTCTTCCATCTGATGACGCTGATCGCCAAACTTCGCGATACCGAACCGGTCGAAGACGAGGAATTTTCCCCAGCCGAGCCCGGCCGGCTGGGCTAGGTCCAGCGCTGGGAGGAGGGCCGGCGGCCTTTGGTGACCCCGATGAAGTCTTGAATCAGCGGGGAATCTAGGTCTCGTCGCCAAGCTAGCCCAACCTGCCAGCCCGGATGCGCCGTGGTGGGCAGGGTCAGCGTTCGTTTGACCCCGAACATGCGTGCCACCGAGGCCGGCAACAGCGTGAAGCCGGTGCCTGTGGCCACGATCTCGATCGCCATGCGCTCCCCGGAGCCGGGAACCTCCGGTGGCTCCAGGGCATCAGGGGCAACCGGTGGAGCGAAGTCGGCAGGGTCCAGGAACCCCTCGGTGAGCTCCTCAGCAGGAATGGGCCCATCGGCCTGCGGGTCCCAGGCGGCCAGCAGGTGATCGAGGCAGACCACAATGACCGGTTCTTCTTCGTATAACGACACCAGGTGCACCTCATCGGGGTCGAGCCCGTGGGCGGTGACCAGCTGGTGCCAGCTGGCATCGCGTCTCCAGCGCAGGTAACCCAACTGTGGAATACCGCGGACCGTGCCGTCTGGGCCCGGTTGTAAAAACAGGGTTTGCGAGGACTCGTCGTGATTGACCAATTGTACTCTGCGCGTCGAGCCATCGGAGGTGAACCGGTGCACCCATTTCGAGGGGGTTGCCCCGGGAATGGTGGACAAAAACAGGGTCTGGGCCACATCGGCAGACTGTAAGGACATGGGTTCAGTTTAAAAGACGGCGGCCCCACAGCTCAGCTCCGCAGAGAGGACAGTGAGGACACGGATCGGCCGTAGTCCTCTTTAACGGTGTGCAGGTGGAACCAGGTGGTCATCCGGTGGACCGCATCCAGGGCGCGCAGTCGCTCGAGCCGGGCGAATAGTTCGGGTGGGGAGCCACCGGAGACGGTGGCGATCAGATCATATCCGCCCAGGGTGAGCGCGGTGAATTCGGTCTCGGGACTGTCGGCCAGTGTTGTCAGCACGGAGGATTCATCGCCGCCGAGGTTGAGCCCGACACCGACTTTCACCCGGGCGGAACCGGCGTCTTGGCGCACCACGGCGCTGATCTTCAGGATCCGAGCCTGCAGCATCCGATGCACCCGAGCGCGCACCGCGGTTTGGGACAGTCGCACCCGTTCGGCGAGGTCGCGGTAACTGGTGCGACCATCAACGTTCAATTGCTCAATCAGAGCGGCATCGATATCGTCGACGGTGACTTCACCGGTGAAGTGCGAGGCGAAGGTGCCACGAATGACGTCGGTGTAGAGGTTCACCCGCACGGTATCGGCCTCGGGTAGCCCGCGAATCCAGCACAGCGTTTCGCGTAGCGCGGTTTGGTCGGTGGCGCGGATCTCGGCCACCAGATCCACCGGCCCCGAAGTCGCTGAGACCAGTGGGATCTCGGGGCGCGCACATAGCCCCTCGGTCAGTCCGGTGAGATCTCCCTGGCCGGTGATCGAGACATGGGCCAGGGCGCGGTCGCCGACAAAGGCCGGGTCGGCCGCGGCCACGATGCGCATTTCGCCCGAATCGAGCAGAGCTCGCACCCGTGTCGACACCAGGCTACGGGGGACACCGAGTCGGGTGGCCAGCTGCCGGTAGGTGGCCCGGCCGTCTTCGCGCAAGGCTTGAATCAGGGCGTCGTCGAGGTCGGGGGTCATGACTGGGTGGCAGGATCGTTCCGGGCGCACTGCGACAAACTGCCGGTGTCCCAGTGGCGATAGATCTCGGGGCGACGATCCTGCAGGTACCACGGTCCCTCGGGTCCGGGCTGCGGGCGGGCGGGGACGTGAACCACGACGAGCCCCGGTTCGTCCTGCAGCGCACCAAGCACCGCGCCGTCGGGACCGGCCACTACGCTGCGTCCTTTAAAGTCCCATCCGTTTGCAGTGCCCACGTGGTTGGCGTAGGCGACCGTCATCCGGTTTTCGAGCGCTCGGGTCGGAATCACCAGGTGCGGGATCTGCGGAAAATCACCGGCCAAAGCGGTGGGTACCAGCAAAACATCCGCGCCGGCGGCGGCCACCGCCCGGGCCATCTCGGGGAACTCAATGTCGTAGCACACGGCCAACCCCACCTGTCGTCCGTCGAACTCCACCACCGGTGGGGCTTGGGTTCCGGCCTGGAACGCGGCGTTTTCCTCCGGGCCGAAGAGATGGACCTTCTGATAATGCGCGCGCCGGGTGCCGGTGGCGTCCACCAGGGTGGCGGTAATTCCCCGACAGGCTGGCTCTTCATCCCCGGGCAGGCTGTAGACGAGTCCGATGCGATAACGGCGAGCAATGTCTGCCAGCTCACCGTGTGCGAAGGCAACGTCTGCGGGGCTGATCTGGTCGCGGATGCGCTGCGGTGCGTATCCGACCACGAATAATTCCGGGGTGAGTAATAGCGTGGCATCCTGGGCTGCGGCGGTTTCGGCAGCGATCTCCATCAGTGCGAGATTGTGCTCGATCTGTCCTGGCTTAGCGGTCTGCTGGAACACGGCGATGCGCATGGTCCCATTATGCCTACCGACCGCTCTAGTGATCAGAACCCGATCATCCAACACGCCCAATTCGGCGCAGACGAGCCTCAAGGTGAACACATCGTGCGTGAAATGTCTCTGAACCGGTGCTTTGGTGCGCACTATCGTGAGATATCGTGTCACATCCGCGTTCTAGCACGCGGATCGTACCCGTTTGTCACATTGCTGAGGGCAGAAACTGCGCTTAGTATTCGAGGGAACATATCTATGCCACACATCACACCTGCAGCTGAGGAGACGCTATGGCGACGTCGCACCATTCCGAACCGATCGGCCCCCGTGACTCATCGCAAACCCCGCGCTACGCCGGAGCGGCCAACTTCGCCCTGTTGCCCACTCTCGACGAGGTCGGTCACGCCGACATCGCGGTGGCCGGAGTGCCCTTCGACACTGGTGTCAGCTACCGTCCCGGCGCCCGTTTTGGGCCCTCACACGTGCGTGAGTCGTCTCGCCTGTTGCGTCCGTATAACCCGTCCCAAGATATCTCCCCGTTCGCTGTGGCTCAGGTCGCCGATGCTGGGGACATTGTGGCCAACCCGTTCAATCTCGACGAAGCCGTCGCCCAGGTGGCTGATGGTGCCCGCGAACTGCTCGAGCGCGCCGACCGACTGGTGTGCATTGGTGGCGACCACACCATCGCCTACCCCCTGCTGAAAGTCATGGCCGAGAAGCACGGCCCGGTGGCGGTATTGCACGCTGACGCCCACCTGGACACGTGGGATACCTACTTTGGTGCCCCGGTCACCCACGGCACCCCGTTCCGTCGCGCCTCCGAGGAAGGATTCATTGACCTCACCGCGAGCGCACACCTGGGTACCCGTGGACCGCTGTACGGCAAGCACGATCTCGACGACGATGAGAAACTGGGTTTTCAGATCACCGGCAGTGTCTACATCGAAGAACACGGCATCGCTGCCGCAATTGAGCGTCTTCGCGCCCGGTTGGGCGACCGGCCCGTCTATATCTCCATCGATGTCGACGTCATGGACCCGGCCCACGCCCCCGGAACCGGTACCCCGGAGGCCGGTGGAATGACCAGTCGCGAGTTACTGCGGGTCATCCGCTCGCTTTCTGATCTGAACATCGTGGGCGCCGACGTTGTTGAGGTGGCCCCGGCCTATGACCACGCTCAACTCACTGGCATCGCTGCCAGCCACGTGGTGTATGAGCTGATCTCCTCCATGAGCATGTCATTGCGCTAAGACAGTGCTCCGCCCGCTGACCGACACTCCGACCACATCCCGAAAGGCTCACCATGAGTTCGCCTGCTGAACAGCCTCCGCTGACGATGCTCAGCCCTGATTTCCCGTTTAGCTATGACCATTACTTGGCCCACCCGGCCGGGCTGGGTTCCGTTCCCGAATCGGCCTACGGCACCGAGGTGGCGGTCATTGGCGCCGGGCTTGCCGGCGTGATCACCGCCTACGAGCTGATGAAGATGGGACTCAAGCCCGTCGTCTACGAAGCCGGGGCCATTGGGGGCCGGCTGAAGTCCCAAGCTTTCGACGGTAACGATGACGTCGTCGTGGATTTAGGCGGGATGCGTTTCCCCGTCTCGGGCCGGGCCTTTTACCACTATGTGGACAAGTTGGGGCTGGAAACCCGCGCATTCCCGAACCCTCTGGCCGATGTCACTCCTTCCACTGTGGTGGAGCTGAAAAACCAGACGATCTATGCGGAGTCCGCCGAGGATCTTCCCGAGTTCTATCAGCAGGTCGCCCGGGCGTGGAAACGCGCCTTGGTGGAGGACGCCGAGCTCGAAGCCGTACAAACCGCCATCCGGACCCGGGACACCGCCACGCTGAAGCGTCTGTGGAATGAGCTTGTCGCCACGCACGACGACACCTCGTTTTACGGGTTCCTCGCGTCCTCCCAGGCGTTTGGTGAGCTGAGCTTCGAACACCTGGAGACCTTTGGCCAGGTCGGCTTCGGATCGGGTGGCTGGGATACCGACTTCACGAACTCGATTCTGGAGGTGTTGCGCGTGGTGTTCACCGATGCCGATGACCAGCACCGTGGCATCGTCGGTGGGGCACAGCGCTTACCACTGGAACTCTGGGAGCACGCCCCCGAAGACCTGGTGTATTGGCCGGTCGGCACCTCCCTGGCCTCTCTGCATGCAGGCACCCCGCGAGGTGCGGTGACCGGCATCCATCAGGCTGAGAATCCAGAACTGTCCGGGGGCATCCGCATCAAGGAGAAGTGGGGTCGCACCCGCGAGTACGCTGCCGCGGTGGTGACCTGCCAGTCCTGGTTGCTCTCCAGCCGGATCGACACCGATGAGTCCCTATTTACCGCCGATATGTGGACCGCCATCGAAAAGAGCCACTACATGCTCTCCTCTAAGACCTTCGTGATGGTGGACCGCCCGTTCTGGCGCGATGTGGACCCGCAAACGGGGCGCCCGGCGATGTCGATGACGCTGACCGACCGGCTCCCCCGCGCGACCTACCTGCTGGATGATGGGCCCGATCAGCCCGCAACGATCCTGCTGTCCTACACCTGGAATGACGACGCGTTAAAGTGGTTGTCTTTGGATGCTTCTGAGCGCACCCGGCTGATGCTACACTCGCTCCACAAGATCTATCCCGGTCTGGATATCGGATCCCACATCGTCGGGGAACCGATCACCGTCTCGTGGGAGGCAGACCCGAACTTCATGGGCGCGTTCAAGAATAACCTGCCCGGGCATTACCGGTACCAGGAGCGGTTATTCGGCCACTTCATCCAAGACGACCTGGCGGAACACCAGCGCGGGATCTTCCTGGCCGGTGACGATATCTCCTTCACCGCCGGCTGGGCCGAGGGCGCGGTGACCACCGCGTTGAACGCTGTCTGGGGCGTGGCGCGCCACCTCGGCGGAGCCTGCGCCCCCGAGAACCCCGGTCCCGGGGACGTGTGGGACGAGCTCGCTCCGGTGCGCCTCGACCGCATACACAACATCAACACCACTGATAACACTGATATGGCTTCGATGGCTTCCGGTTCGGCTCCATCGGGCAACACAAAGGACGGTATCCGATGAGTGAGATGTCGACGTCCACCCCCCACCCCGATGAGACGGCCCAGCCGACCCGTTCCCGGGCCTCCAGCACCTGGTGGTTCCTCCTCCCTTCGCTCCTCGGGGTGCTGATCTTCATGGTTCCGGTACCCGACGGCGCCGGTTCCGTGACCATCCCGATCGCTTTTCTCTCCGATTCCCTGACCACCGCCCTCGGTGTTCTCGTGCCGTGGCTCGTCGTCGCACTGGTCGCCATATCGGTGATCGGCACGTTGGTCTGGTGGACTGCGCGACCCGCCTTCCTGGATAACCACCTGGGTCGCACGCTATTCGACATCGGCTGGATGTGGATGACAGTACGCGTATTGGGCCTCGTGTTCGCGGTGCTCATCGTCCTGCAGCTCGGGCCAGAGCAAGTCTGGGGCGAGAACACCGGTATGGTGATCATGGATCTGGCCACGGTGCTGGTGTCGGTGTTCTTCCTGGCCGGCCTGTTACTACCGCTGCTGTTGAACTTCGGATTGCTGGATTT
Source organism: Auritidibacter sp. NML100628 (assembly GCF_003185985.1). Lineage (NCBI taxonomy): Bacteria > Bacillati > Actinomycetota > Actinomycetes > Micrococcales > Micrococcaceae > Auritidibacter > Auritidibacter sp. NML100628. Next base: position 45,277 of record NZ_QHLP01000008.1, on the reverse strand, counting down.
TGTCGGTGCGCTGATGACCCGATTGATGCGCCCGCTCTTCCGGTTGCCCGGTCGTTCCTCGGTGGTCTGCCTGAGCTCGTGGCTCGGAGACGGTTCCATTGGCGTGCTGATGGCCAACCAACAGTACGTGCAGGGGTACTACACCAAGCGCGAAGCTGCGGTATTGGGTACCACCTTCAATATTGTCTCGGTGACCTTTACTGTTGTGATCCTGGAATACCTGGGCCTACAGCACATGTTCCTGCCGTTTTACCTCACCATCGTTGTCGCCGGCCTCGTCGCCGGCGTCGTGATGGTGCGCATCCCACCACTGTCACGAATTTCCGATGACTACGCTGAAGGGGTAACTCCCCAGCCAGAAGAGACAGCTCCTCCACGGCGCGGGTTGTTGCGTCGGGCCTGGAATAATGGGCTCAAACGGGGCTGTGAGGTGCACTTGGGCTCAGTCGTCCGGCACGGATTCTCCAACGTATTAGAGATGTGGGTCGTGGTGGTGCCCAGTATCCTCGCGATCGGTACCGCGTCGGTGATGCTTGCCGAACACACCCCGTTGTTCACCTGGTTGGGTACCCCGTTCATTCCGGTCCTGGACCTCATGCAGGTCCCGGAGGCCGAAGAGGCGTCGGCGACCATGCTGATCGGCTTTGCCGATATGCTCCTGCCGGCAGCGTTCGCGGCCTCGATTGACGCGGAGATGACCCGGTTCATCATTGGCGCCCTGTCAGTCACGCAGCTGATCTTCATGTCCGAGGTGGGTGGCATGTTGCTCGCCTCCCGGATCCCGGTGCGCTTCCACCATCTGGTGGCGATTTTTTTGCTACGCACCCTGATCACACTGCCCGTTATCGTCGCGATCGCCCACCTGTTCTACTAATCAACACGATCCAGCGAGCGTGTCATCACCACCCCGGAGGCCACGGTGCTCCGGGGTGGTGATTGCTATCCGGCCTATCGTGGTACTCGATGTGCACCAAGTTCACGCTCGGGCACTGGACTCCAGCTCTAATAGATACCGTTTCCAATCCTCTCCCCCGCGATAACCACCGAACCCTCCGGAAGCGGGCACCACACGGTGGCACGGCACCAGAATCGGCAACGGATTACTAGAACAACCTGCACCCACCGCACGAGCTGCACCCTCGGCATCTAGCTGATCGGCTACCTGCGCATAGGTCAGGGTCGTTCCGTAAGGAATATCGAGCAGGGCTCGCTGCACGCGGGCCAAAAAGTTCTCCGCTACCGGGAGCGCTATGGGGATGGTAAACGCTTCTCGCTCACCCTGGAAGTACTCCGCTAATTGCGTCTCGGCTCGGTTCAGCACGCGTGAGGATTTCCGTTCCGTCGCGCCCGGGAAGCGTTCCTGAAGAAACTGCAACACTGCTTCGGAGTCGTCGACGAATTCTACGGCCAGTACGGTCTGAGCGTTCGCCACCAGGAGTAAAGGAGTCACCGGCGTCTCGATGACGCGATAGTACTGTCGTTCAGTGGTCATGATGCGCTCATCCTTCCAACTCGGCGCGTGGTAATGATCACATTAGCCCACGCGTGGGACATCGCGGGAGTATCCGGGCACCCAGTGCCTTCGGCGGGGAAGAATTAAACGAAAAAGACCTCGACCGGATCTCTTCTTTCCGGTCAGAAGCCTTTTCCCACGGTGCGCGAGGGGGACTTGATCTCTTGCCCCCGTCCGGGCAGGCACCGACCTCAAAGGGCGGAAACCCACATGAAATCAACGGATTTCGGGGAGGAACCTGCGTTCGCGCACCTCCCGATACATGCGAAGACGTACTCGGTGCCCCATGGTTTGCCCCATGAACCCTGCGTTCAGGGATAGGCCGGATGTCACAACACGAGAAGGGCATCCGCATGGTCTCCGTCCTCAAGCTAGCGATGCCCCCGCTTGATCCGTTGCCCTTCGACGATCAGCCAGATGCCGACGGCGAGGAGCAGGCCGAACAGCAGCGCGCCGAGCAGGGGGCTGAGCACGGCGCCGATGTCCCACCCGGCAACACCGGTGAGCGGCGCGCTCTCTGGGGTGATCGTCGCAGTGCCCTCCGCGCTCACTATCTGCTCTGAGGTCACGATGACGGCGGGTGCGTTCAAAGCCCATGACACGAGACTTTCGACACCGACGAGCGTCACGACAGGCCAGGTAGCGGTACCGATGATGTGGTGTCGCTTCTGCCAGGTCTTGGAGTTCCAGAGGAGTACGACGCCTCCGATCCATCCGAGGAGCGGGAGGGAAACCGCCGAAGGTGACCAGGAACGCTGTCAGCCAGGTGTACCAGCCCGCATCGTGGGGTCGGTTTGCAACCTCTGCTCGTAGATCGGCGGTGACGTACTCCGGTGAACCGATCTGCTCGATCCTGCTTCGAACGGCCACGTCGTCCAGTCCCTCGAACTCCTTGGTGATGCTTTCCAGCAGTGACGAGGCGGCTTCGAGGTCTGTACCTTCGAGCAGTCGCCTGACACGGCGCAGGTACCCCCTCGCGGTGGTGTCGAGTGTGGTCTGTGCGGTCATGACTGGTTCCCCTCTCTATCGGGCGTGATATGGCGTGTGACGGCGGGAACGAAGTGTGCCCACTGCTGACGGAAAGCATCCAGCGCCGCCTGCCCCGCGTCGGTCAGCTCGTAGTAGCGCCGAGTCCGCCCCTCATCAGAGAGCTGATCGAAGGTGGTGACGTAGTTGCTCTTACGAAGGCGGGTCAGCACCGGGTAGAGCGTCCCGATGCCGCCGATGATCTGACCCTCGTCCACGAGGAGTTGGGACAGCTCCCACCCATACATCGCGCGCTTGCTCAACAACCCGAGAACACACGCCTCGACAACGCCGCGCCGCAATTGCGCTCCGACATCCTCGATACTCATGCCAAGCACCATATCATGCACCACCTAATATCCTTCGACGATCTCATCGGTCCGACGTCGCACATCCACTGAGAACTCCGACGTTCTCACCGCATCTCTCCCGAATGGGCGTATTCTACCGTGGTAGATACACAGGTTTCCGTACTGGAAATATTGGTGGTGAGTGTCGTGCAGGGCGGCGTGATCCCGTTCCGGGGAACCGGAGCTGACGGGCGCCGCTATGTCGAAGCAGACCGTTCCCGCGCCGATGACTACTACCTCGGCGCGGGAACCACGGTCGCTGAGTTCGCCGCGCTCGATGGCGCTGGCAACGTGACGGCCGAGCTGGGCCTTGACCCGGAGACGTATGCGGGTTGGGTGGACTGAGTGAACCCGGTCACGGCAGAGTCGATGGGGAGGCCGCGCCTGCCTGGAGAGGCTCGTCAAGGGTCGCCTCGGTTTATGGAGATGGTCGTGACCTCTCCGAAGTCGCTCTCCATCGCCGCCGCGCTCCACCCCGAGGTTTCCGAAGCTCTCGATCAGGCGCAACAGGGCGCGCTTTCCGAGATTCGATGCTGGCTCGCGCAGCACTCCGTCACCCGTGTTGGCCCGCGCGGACGTCAGGAGGTCGTGCCTATCGAGCACATGCAGGTCGTTGGCATCACGCCCCGGACTTCCCGTGCGGGTGATCCGCACCGCGACCGGCAGCGACGGCCCCCACCGGTGCCGGGGATCTGATCCAGACGCGCAAGAACAACACCAGCGTTGGGGTCGCGAACCGTCAGAACTGGATCGTGCAACACGTCGAAGACGACGGCACGCTCAGAGTGCGCGAGGCCGGGAGCGGGAGGAAGCGGCAGCGCACCCTGCGCATCCCCGGCCGAGTATGTGGCCGAGCACGCGCACCTGTCCTATGCGGCGACCGCCTACGGAGTCCAGGGCGCGACTGTGGCGGGGTCGCACACGCTTCTCACTGACGCCACCAGCGCCGCGAGCGTGTACGTCGGAATGACTCGCGGCCGCAAGCAGAACTTCCTGCACATCGTCGCCGAAAGCCAGGAGCAGGCGCGAGAACAGTTCATCGCGACGATGGAACGCGATCGCGCCGACCGAGGCCTCACCGACGCGACCGAACGCGCAGCGGAAGCTGTGCGAGGACTTGTGGAGGATGGGCCGGTGCGTCTCGTGCAGACCGAACGGGCACGCCTCACCCAGCTCATCGAACGCGCGGAACAGCACGCGGCCGTGTTCGAGGACGCCGCCGCGCGATTCGTCGAGCAGAAGCAAGCGCAGCACGTCGAAGCCGGGGAGCACGCCGAACTGGTCGTCCACGCGAAGGAGCTTGCGGCGCGCACCCGCCACACGGTCACGGCCGAGGTGGAAACGCGGGCGCGGGCGGACGGGCAAGAACTCGTAGAAGCTCGGGCGCATCTCCACACCGCCCGAGAAGAGGTGAGGGCGGCGAGGTTCGGGCGTAAGCGCACCGCCGCCCGGAACATCGACACCGCGAAAGAGTCGGTTGAGAAGATCGAGCAGCACATCACCCAGACCTGGGGCACCGCACCGTCTCTCTTGCGACCCGTCACCGAGTGGGCGCAGACCATCGCAACAGGACAGGCCGATGCCCATCCCGAGGTGCGGGCGGCTGAACAGGCCCTCAGCGAGGCGGAGGCCGCGAAGCGGCAGACCGCCGAGTGGCAGGCCGTTGAGCGGGATCGCCTCGCCGTCCAGGTCTACGGGGCGGAGCAGGCGCGGCAGATGCGAGGCACGTTCCGCATCCCCAACCCGACAGCCGACGCCGAACGCGCCAGGAAGCGCGCCGCCACAGGGCGGCGCATCATTGCTGAACTGTATGCGCGCCCCGTCGCGGAGGCCGCTGAATGGCTCATTCAACGACGCGAGCAGCAGCGAGCCGAGCATGAGGCTCTGCAAGCCCGCCAGGAAGGCTTGGCGCGCCGCAGTGCTGGCCTGACAAGGACTGGCCCGGATCAGCAGCCAGGGGCACTGGGCATCGGATGGTGAAGCCTCAGACGGTCCGCACAGTCGGGAGGGTACGCAGCGCGAGCGCCTGGCTACCTGCGAAGAGCGCGATATCGACCACGACGGCCAGAACCCCGACCACCGCGAGCAGCGTTCCCGCCGCCATCACGCACACCGCGACCAGAAGTGCGGCGAGGATGTTCACGCCCATCACCATGCGCAGCGCGGTCTGGATGCGCAGCTTCAGCAGCATCCACAGCACGAGGCCCGCCCACAGCACGACCGTGACACCCGCAGCCGCGATCAGCAGTTGCGGCAACGCGACGACCTCGGCGATGGGCGCAGCGAAGAGCGCGACGGACGCGCCAAGGAGCGTGCAGTAAATCGCGTCAAGGCGGAGGCTCCACCTACCGAGCTTGTGCCCGTTGATCCGTTTCATGCCGTCCTCCTACGCGCTGGCGCTGTAGCGCTGGCGGGCGGCCTCGCCGCTGGTGCCGATTGCCTCACCGACCTCGCGCCACGACAGCCGCTTCTCCCGCGCCGCACGCACTGCGTCGGCCAGTTCACGCTCGGCAGTGTCGCGTCGCCAGGCGGCGAGCTTGACGGCCATGACGGGCGAGATCGGGGCGTCCTTATCGCCGGGCTTGGGGTCGTAGTTCTCGAAGGCGTCCGCGAACTCGTCGGCGCGGGCCTTGATGTCTTCGATAGAGCGTGGAGCCATGATGTTCACCTCAGATACTTGGGTCGGGCCGGACGCATCGCGTGCGCGATCGCGATGATGCCGTGCCATTCGATGACGCCGACTTCAACCAGGGTGCCGGTCTCGTCGGGGCCGATGAACATGGTCATCGCGTCGTCTTGCACGAAGTGCCGGACAGGGAAACGGAGCGCATGAAGCATCGCCGCATCCGAGACGCCGTGCCGGTGGGCACTGTCCAGGATGAGCGGTTCCGACTCCATGCTCACAAGTTTACTTGCCACAAGTTATCTTGCCAAGCGGGGCAACAAAGACTTGCGCGGGGGTGCCGAATCGGCACCGCCGTATCCGAGTGTCAGGACTCGCCGGTATCGGTCACGGCATCTGCGAAGAGGGCGAGGAACTTCTCGCGGGGGATCACGATGCGCCGCCCGAGCTTGACATGCGGGATCGTGCCCTCGTTGATGCTCGTGGTGTTCGTGCGGGGATCGACGCCGAGCGCTTCGGCGGCTTCCTTGCTGGTGATGACGAGGCTGCGCCGTTTGCGGAGGTCGTCCATATCGAGGGTGCTCTGCCACATGTCGCACCGTCCGTTCGTGTCAGCGCCGAGAAATGTGGTTCATCCCACCGTAGAGAATCGCACTTGTACTGTCAAGCATTGCGTTGTAGTTTTCTACTATGGAAACAGAGAGGGTGCGGGGCAACCCCGCAGGCATCACGAACACGCACGTCGCTCAGAACATCCGCGCGGCACGTCAAGCGATCGGCATGGACTTGCGCACCATGTCCGACGGGCTGAAAGCCGCCGGGCGCAAGCTCTCGACTTCGGGGATCAGCAAGCTGGAGGCCGGGGATCGCCGCGTGGACGTGGACGACCTCACCGTGATCGCCTACCTGCTACGCACCACCCCCGCAGCCCTCCTGACCCCACCGGAGGAGCAGACGACACTCACCGGGGTGCCGGAGGGGTATGAGCCGGAAGAGATCGACAGGTGGATACGCGGGGAACTCGTCCTCACCGATGAGGGACTGTTCAACTACTGGCAGCAGGAATGGGTGGTCTGCACCGACCGCATCCACCACCTCGAAACCACCCTCGCGGGCATGACCGCTCCAAGCAAGGACGACCCCGAGAAGACCAGCGCGCACCCGAAGACCATCGCCGCCTACCAGGAACGCCTGGATCACGCGCGGGCACGCGCGCGCGTGATCCAGGAGCGCGGCGTGCAGGTCGATCCGGAGGGGCGCGTGTTCAACGCCGCCGACTACATCGAGAACTATGGGAATACTCACCGGCCTGGCAAGACCACGGCGAGGAGCATCCTGTCATGACCAGGAAACAACAGCCCGCGGAGCAGGGTGGCGGGGGTGAGAAGCAGCAGCGGCGCTCCCGTTCCCGGTAGCCGGGCTCGATCCAGGCCTACGACACCGACACGGGGAAGCGGTGGCGGTTCCAGATCTACGTTCTGAAAGATCCCGAGTACCCCGAGATGGGATCGCGACGGTTGACGCGTTCCGGGTTCACCAGCACCGACGAGGCCAACGACGCGTTGCAGGAGGCGTTGAAGCAGCGGAAGCAGAACGAGAAGTTCGGCAACAAGGTACCCACCGTCGGCACCTATGCGGATGAGTGGGCGGCAGGGCTCAAGCTCGCGGCGTCCACGATCACGGGGTACAAGGAGATCATCCGCAACCACATCCGCCCCCAGCTCGGCCCGATCCGGCTCGATAAGCTCACCGCCACGAGGATCGCCCGCCACTACCGCGACCTAGAAGACCACGGCCGCAACGACGAATACGGCAAAGGACAGCCGCTCTCGGCGAACTCAGTTCACAAGGTGCATGTCGTGCTCGGTGCGATCCTCGATGCCACGATTGACGACGGGCACCTGACCGTGAACCCGGCGAAGAAGAAGCGCACCGTGAAGCCCCCGAAGTCCAGCGACGTGCGGGCACAGAAACCCGAGATCGCGACCTGGACGGCCGAGCAGTTGCAGACCTTCTTCACCTGGAACCGCGACACCCTCGAAGACGAACTGTTCCCGCTGTGGCGACTCATCGCCTACACCGGCATGCGCAGATCAGAAGCCCTCGCGCTCCGATGGTCGGATATCAACACAAAGACGATGCGGGTCAGCATCCGCCGCGCCGTCGACACCGACGACTGGACGAAGACGAAGACCACCAAGACCGGGCAAGCCCGCGTCATCGACATCGACGCCGAAACCCTCAAGGTGCTCGCCTCCTACAAGGTCGCACGAGCCGAGGTGTCGTTCGAGCTGGCGAAAGCCGACGCCTACATCTTCGGCGACGATGATGGGAAGCTTCGCTCGCCCGACGCGATGACCAGCCGCTGGGATCGCCGCTTGAAGTGGGCGACTGAGAAGTTCGACTCTCTGCACCGGGTGACGATCAAAGGACTGCGTCACACCCACGCGACGCTGCTGCTCGAACTTGGCGAGCACCCCAAGGTCGTGCAAGAGCGGTTGGGTCACTCCACGATCACTACGACGATCAACATCTACTCCCACGTCACCCCGACCATGCAGCGGTCGGCAGTAGACCGCTTCGCCGCACACCTGGGTTCGTAACCGACGCCGTAACCCAGTAAGCAGACAACTCGGAGCTCTCTGCGTTCGGGCCAATGAGGTCTAGCTTCTCCGAATCAACATGCGCGCGAGTGCCTGGCACCCCAGCGCAGCAGGGAGCAGGAGCGCAGCTCCGACAGCGTAGTCTTTCGCGCGAAGTGGCCCGCCGAAGTCGCGAAGCTCCCGACGAGCGGACTCAGCACCGGGCAGCATGACCGGAAGCGCGGTTGCAACGCCAGCCGTATACCGACGTTGCAGCACCGAAGCCAACAGATGCGTACCAACGTGTGCCTGAAGTCCCGCCACCATCGCCCGATAGAACCGCGAGCGGCCATTCGATACCGCGCCCCGGCGACAGGCAAGAGCGACAAGAACTCCCATCAGGCCAACAGCCAGCCATGACTGACGCTGATCCATGCGCAACGCCTCGATACCAGTCCGATCAGCCAGGGCATCGCAGGTGCTCGGAAACGCCACCGCCTCCTCGACATCGTGAACAGCCCACGCGATGAAGAGATGAGCGGGGCCACGGGCGTGCATGCCATAACGCTACCATGAACGCTGCTTCGAGACCGTTGGGGCGCACACGCCCCCGAGGGTAAGGCAACATCGAGCCCCGCACAGAAGCCTCGGTGATTGGCCCGGTATCGCAGCCATTAGCACTTTTTCTAGCACTTCCGACGCAAATGACCCCCAACCTGAGAGATAAAATCCCAGGTCAGGGGTCATTTCATTTACGTGCGCGAGGGGGGACTTGAACCCCCACGATCTTGCGATCACTGGCACCTGAAGCCAGCGCGTCTACCAATTCCGCCACTCGCGCAAATCATGGTACTGTTCCACAGCGAGTCACCACCGTGGGTTGCACAGCGAAAACTATCATAATCATAGGGAGCTCGATTCACCTAATCGTGAAGCCTTTCGTAGAGAAGGATCACAACTGAGCCACGTTTTTCTCGCATTTCCGCTTGAAAACAGGGTGTATGGTCGAGGAAGTTGTGACCCGTGTAGCCCAAAGATACGCAAGGGCATTACACTTTAGTACTCTGACGTGAGGAGAGAACACCTCCTCGGCCTGTTAGGTCATGTCCGAGGTGTGTTCATGTTCATCTCCTAAAATTGACCCAGATTATTGACGAAGGGGGTGCCTCGGTGGGAGTACTCGACAATCTCGAACGCGGCCTCGAACGTGCCGTGCGAACGGTCTTCACCGCCGGTGGCGCTCGTAAGGTCAAGCCCGTTGAGATCGCTAACGCGCTACGATTGCACTTGGATCGCGAATCCATCTCACTACACGAGGGCCGGACTCTGGTGCCCAATGTCTTTTCGATCTCGTTCTCACCCCAGAACTTTGAACAGATTCGACACTGGGGTTCAGCATTGGCTGAAGAGCTCTGCGATGAGGTCATCCGTCACTCTTCCGAGCAGGGCTATACGCTCCAGGGGCCGGTGCGTGTGACCTTCCTGGAAGATCAGAACGTCTCCCGCGGTGATATCTCGATCGAATCCGAAACGCAGTCCGCGCAGTCCGCTCCAGCGCCGGCGCCGCGACAACAACAACGCGCCCGGCAACCAGCGCCTGTTGCACCCACCCAACTCCAACCGGTTCTCGAAATTGACGGGACCACCTACTCCATCACGTCTCCTGCTGTCGTGATTGGTCGCTCGTCCGAGGCTGATATCACGATCCAAGATCCCGGGATTTCTCGTCGCCACCTGGAGGTGCGCGTGCACGGAGACAGCGTGACCGCCGTCGACCTGGGCTCCACCAACGGCTTTTATATCAACGGTCATCAGGCCCAAGGCTCGGCCGTCTTGCGCCACGGGGATACCGTGACCGCCGGACGCACTCGGATGACCTTCCGTATGGTGCCGAAACAACAGTCCCGGCAGGGAGGGTTTTAATGAGCGAACTTGCCGTCGCTGCCCTTCGTTTGGGTCTGCTGGCCGCCCTATGGGTGTTGATCATTGCCATCGTCGCCTCGCAGGGCCGAGATTTGATGGTGGGCCGTCGTAATAAAGTCCGGGGACAACAGGCCGATGCGATTGCCGTCTCCCCCGACGGAGCCCCGGCCAGCCAAGGACCCCGCGCTGATGCCCCGAGCGCCCCTCCACGCGCTTTGGCCACCCAGTTGGTAGTCACCGAAGGGCCCCTGTCCGGACATATCGTGGATCTACAGGGCGCGCCACTGATGATGGGGCGCGCCGCCGAACGCGACCTGGTGCTGGATGATGATTATGTCTCCGGGCGCCATGCTCGCCTGTTCCCGCAGGGTACCCGCTGGTTCCTCGAAGACCTCGGATCCACCAATGGCACCTATATCAACGGCGCGCAACTGGCGCGAACCCTCGCTGTGGAGCCCGGCACCCCGATTCGCATCGGTAAAACCGTGCTGGAGCTGAGGCAATAACAATGGCTTTAATGCTGAATTTTGCCGCCCGATCCGATGTGGGTAGAGTCCGCGCCAAGAACGATGACTCAGCCTATGTGGGTCGTTACTTCGCGGTGGTCGCCGATGGAATGGGCGGACACGTCGGGGGCGATGTCGCCTCCGCCTCAACCGTGCTGGATTTGGCACCGTTGGATCGGCCCGATCAGCAAGACCCCGAGAATGTGCTGGCCGATGAAATTCAATCCGCCAACCTGATTCTCAACGACCTGGTCAATACCAACCCCAAACTGGCGGGAATGGGTACCACCTGCACCGCTTTACTGGTCGATCACGACCAGTTGCACATGGCTCACATTGGTGACTCTCGGGCCTATCGCCTGAAAAACGACACCTTTGAGCAAATCAGTAAAGACCACACCTTCGTCCAGCGGCTGATCGATGAAGGCCGTCTCGACCCGGCCGATGCCGAATCTCACCCGCATAAAAACGTGTTGATGCGCGTGCTCGGCGACGTTGATGCCTCCCCCGAACTGGATGTGTCCACCTTTGCTGCCCAGCCCGGCGAACGCTGGCTGTTGTGCTCCGACGGACTCAACGCCGTGGTGGCCGACAACATCATCGAAGAAAAACTGCGCTCGGCCGACGACATTGAGCAGGCGGTCGAGGAATTGGTCGACCTGACCTTGGCCGGAGGATCTCCCGATAACGTCACCGTCGTGATCTTCGAAACCGTGCCCGAGGATGAGACCAGCCGTCTGGCCCCGGTGGAAGAAGACACCACCGAGCTGACCCGTTCCGCCCGGGAGATCTCCGAATCCGACCCCCAATCCCCGGTTTCTGCGGCGCTATTACGTCACGACCTGGGCAAACGTCCGCACCTGCTGGTTGGTGCCGCCGCGCTGGCCACCGACACCGACCAGATTCCGATCGTGACCCGCTCATCCTCGGCCAAACGAGCCGCCGCGCTGTTGCACGGCACCCCGCAGGCCCTGGATGCCCCACGAGCTGAGAAGACGTACCAGCCGATCCCCTACCGGACGCTGAATGGCACCTCCGAAGACTTCTCCGACGATACCGACACCTCGCGCCCGCGCGGACGCAACTGGCCATTGATCGCAGCATTGCTCACCATCGTGGTGCTCATTGTCGGTGGCGGGATCGCCGGCTACTTGTGGTCCCAGAACCAATACTACGTCGGTGTTGATGGCGACCACGTGGCCGTCTACCGTGGTGTCGCCCAGGATCTGGGCCCGATAGAGCTCTCTCAGGTCGAAGAAACCACCGATATCCCCCTAGACCGACTCCCCGGCTACACCCGGCAACGGGTCGAGTCCGGGCTGACCGCCCAGGATCTCAACCACGCCCACGATATTTTGGAAGATCTGCGCAGCTCCATGATCCCTGAGGCACCGCCGGTGGAGTTGCCCTCTCCCCAACCGACCGACCCCGATATTCCCGAGGTCAGCAATTCTCGCGCATCGGGTGCCGTCGCTGGCGCCACCGGCGGAGCGATTGGAGGTACCGGATCATGACCGTCGTCTCCCCCTCCCGTCCCCGCCGGGCCACCGAGCTGTTGCTGATCATCCTGGCCCTAGCCATCGGCATCGCCGCTAACGTGCTGGCCGGTATCGGCATGGAAACCCCGATCACCAATGACTACTGGATCCAGGCCGGGGTGATGACCGTGTTGGCCTTCGCCTTCCATGTCGTGTTGCGCGTCAAAGCGCGCTACGCTGACCCCTACATTCTGCCGATCGTGCTGACCCTGAACGGTCTGGGGATCGCGATGATCCACCGGTTGGACCTGGCCAAAGACCCCCAAACCCACTTCGCCAGTTCCCAGCTGGTCTGGACCACCTTGGCGATGGTGATCGCCATGGGCATTCTGTGGTTCCTCAACGATCACCGCAGACTACGCAACTGGACCTACCTGTTCTTGGTTGCCTCCGGTGTGATGCTGGTGTTGCCACTGATCCCCGGGCTCGGCATGGAGATCAACGGTGCCCGCATTTGGGTCAACCTCGGCATCGGTCAATTCCAGCCCGGTGAAATCGCCAAGATCACCCTGGCCATCTTCTTCGCCGGCTACCTTTCGGCCAACCGCGACTTGATCCTGTTGGCCGGGAAGAAAATCGGTCCCATGGCATTCCCACGCGTGCGCGACCTGGCCCCGCTGGTCGTTGCCTGGCTGATCTCGATGGGCGTGCTGATCTTCCAGCGCGACCTGGGTTCAGCGGTTTTGTTTTTCGGCCTCTTTCTGGCCATGATCTACCTGGCCACCTCCCGGCTGTCCTGGATCATCCTCGGTCTGCTCGCGGTGGCAATCGGCGGCACCTTCGCCGTCTCGACTTTCGACCACGTCCAAGCCCGCATCAACGGCTGGCTGAACGCCTTCGACCCCGAGGTCATCAACGCCCAGGGAGGCTCCCACCAGGTGGTGCAGGGCCTGTTCGGGTTGGCCTCCGGGGGTCTGCTAGGCACCGGACTGGGTGGCGGTCGGCCGGACCTGGTGTATGCGGCCAACTCGGATATGATTATCGCCAGCTTCGGTGAAGAAGTCGGCTTTGTCGGTCTGGCCGCCATTATCCTGCTCTTTGTCTTGCTAATAACCCGGTTCATCCGCGCTGCTCTGGGCGCCCGCGACTCCTTCGGAAAACTGTTGGCCGCCGGGTTGGCGGTCTCCATCGGGATCCAGTGCTTCGTGGTGATGGGCGGAGTCTTACGCGTCATTCCGCTCACCGGTCTGACCACACCCTTCATGGCCGCCGGTGGTACCTCAATTCTGGCCAACTGGATCATTGTGGCCCTGGTGCTGATGGTCTCCCATGCGGCCCGGCGCCCGATCATCGTCGGCCCCATGGTCAACGCCTCCGGAGACGGATCCGGTACCGGTGACCGCGCCCATGCCGAAGGTGCTACGCCGAGCACCCCACAGTCGGTCAGCACCCAGCCGTCCAGCACCCCTCCGGCCACCGCTGGTGGTGGTCACCAGTGAACCAATCAATCCGTCACGCCTGGATGGTGTTGGTGGCCATGTTCGTGGTGCTGTTGGCTGCCGCCAGCTATGTGCAAGTCATTGGCGCCCAAGAGTTGAACAACAATGAAGCCAATACGCGCCAACTGTACCAGCAATTTGGCTCCAACCGTGGCCCGATTCTGGTCGATGGCGAACCTATTGCGGAATCGGTCCCGGCCGACTCAGATAACTTTGACTACCAGCGCGTCTACCACGAGCCCGAAAAGTACTCGGGCCTGACCGGCTTCTACTCGCTGACCTACGGGGCCACCGGACTGGAAAATAAACTGAATGCCGAACTGTCGGGAACCGCCGACGGGATGATTGCTGACCGGCTGAACAACTTGTTGACCGGTGGCGAGCAACGTGGCGCCCAGGTCGAGCTCACCATTGACCCACAGATGCAAGAGATCGCCTATTCGGTGCTTCCCGACGGGATTAAATCCTCGGTGGTGATCTCCGATCCGGCCACCGGCGACGTTCTGGCCATGGCTTCCAAGCCCAGCTACGACACCAACCTGCTGGCCACCCATTCCGGTGCTGAAGCACGGCAGAATATGGAAGAGATCACCTCCCAAGACGGGCTCTCCCCCTATCGCACCGCCGCCACCCAAGAGGCGGTGGCACCGGGCTCCACCTTTAAGCTGATCCAGGCCTCGGCCATGCTCGAGTCCGGCGACTACGATCCCGATACCACCTTAGATCTGCCGAACTCCATTACGCTGCCACAGACCGACGGTCTGCAGTTGCGCAACTTCGAAGGTGGCCTCTGCAGTAGTCCTAACCAGGCTGATTTCCGCTATATCTTCGCTCAGTCCTGTAACACTCCGTTCGCCACCGCGGCCATGGAGATGGGACAGGAACCGATTGTGGAGATGGCAGAGGCCTTCGGCTTCAACGACACCTTTGACATGCCACTAACGGCGACTAATTCCAGCTTCCCCACCGAGCAGTTACCCGACGCCACCCTGGCCCAGTCGATTCTGGGTGCGGTGGATGTCCGCGCCACCGCTTTGCAGATGAACATGGTGGCCGCCGGTATTGCAAACGACGGCACACTGATGAAACCCCAGCTGATCGATACGGTGCGCGGTCCCGATCTGAACTTGCTGGAGGACCCCGAACCCGAGGTCTACTCCGAGCCGATCAGTGCCGAGACCGCCAACGAGCTCACCGGCATGATGCAGGAAGCCGTGCAATCTGGTACCGCAATCTCGTCCCGATCCAATCAGGTTGATATTGCAGCCAAGACCGGTACCGGTCAGATCTCAGACTCCACCGGTGCCGATACCACAGTGCACTCCTGGATCACCGGCTTTGCTCCGGCCGATGATCCCCAGGTGGCGGTCACGCTGGTTTACGAAGACGTTCCATATGACACGGGGCACCAACTGACGGTAGATAATATGAAGAAGATCATGGAGGCGGTGGTCGAGCAGTGAGACCAACATCCGGGATGACGCTGGGCGGGCGCTACCAGCTCACCGATCGCATCGCCATTGGCGGTATGGGTGAAGTATGGAAGGCTCGCGATACGGTATTGGGTCGCATTACCGCGATCAAAATCCTCAAAGAGGAATATACCGGTGATACCAATTTCCTACGCCGGTTCCGTGCCGAGGCACAGCACACCGCGCTACTGAACCACCCCGGGGTGGCCAATGTCTTCGACTATGGGGAAGAAGAGGGCTGTGGCTACCTGGTCATGGAGCTCGTTGATGGCCCACCGCTGAGCGCCATCTTGGAGAAGGAAAAGGTCCTCTCCGCCGATCGGACCCTGACCATCATTGCCCAGACCGCCCGGGCACTGTCTGCCGCTCACGCCCAGGGTCTGGTCCACCGTGACGTTAAACCCGGCAACCTGTTGATCACCGCCAATGACCGGGTGAAAGTCACCGACTTCGGCATCGCTCGCCTGGCCGACCAAGTCCCGCTGACCGCCACCGGCCAGGTTATGGGTACCGCCCAATACCTGGCCCCGGAACAGGCCACCGGCCAGCAAGCCACCGGATCCTCCGACATCTACTCGCTGGGCATTATCGCCTATGAGTGCCTAGCTGGGCACCGCCCCTTCACCGGCGAATCCCAGATCGCCATCGCCCTAGCCCAGGTCAACGACGCCCCGCCGGAATTGCCGGAGTCCATTCCGGAACCGGTTCGCGCGCTGGTGATGTCGATGCTGTCCAAGGAACCCGAAGACCGGCCCCAAGACGCCAATGCCCTGGCCACCGCAGCCGAAGCACTGCATCGTGATGACACTGACGCCGCCGTCGGTGCGGTGCCGGGGATGATTCCCTTCCTGTCCGGCTCCGCCGCAACCGGTGGCAACGAAGATACCGCCACCCAGGCCATACAGACTCAAGCCATCGACACCGGTGGTGAACGCACCCAGGCTCTGGCAGCCGAGCAGACCAACCCAGCTACCGCCGCCTTGCCGCTGACCGGGGCCGGGGAAGGGACCCTGGACGAGGACGCTGAGCCCGGCCACGAACCACTCAGTGTGGACGAAACAGGCGAAGGTGACTCCGACTCACCGGGCAAACGCAAGCGTAGCCCCTGGACCTGGCCACTGATCGGGTTGATCATTTTGGTGCTGTTCACCGTGATCGGAATGTGGATCTCTTCGGTACTGAATAACGACGAGGAGCCCGATCCCGAGCCCACCGAATCCGCTTCGGAAGCCTCCGTGGAGGTCAATGCCGACGACTACGTCGGCCGTCAGGTTGACGAGGTCGAACAAGAACTGACGGATTTGGGCTTTGAGGTCACTACGCAGGAGCGCGAAGATAGTGCTCCAGCCGGTGAGGTGCTCTCGCTGAACCCCACCGGAACGGTGGCCGAGGGGAGCGAAATTACCGTGAACTACTCGAATGGTCAGGGTGGCCAGCAGCAGGACCCCGGCACCCAACAGCAACAACAACAGCAACAACAGGCACCGCCGCAGAACCAGCAGCAGCCCCAGCAAACCCAACAACAGCAACAGGCACCGCCGCAGAACCAGCAGCAACAACGCCGGCAACAAACCCACCAACCACGACCCCAACAGACCCAGCAGGACCAACCGGAACCCACCCAGCAACCGGAGCCAACTCAGCAACAGCAGACCCCGGACGAACAGCCCGGCAACGGTCAGGGCAATGGTCAGGGCAACGGCCAGGCCAACGGTGGTGGCCAAACCCAGCAGGGTGGCCAACAAAACCCGGGTCAGACAGCGACCAACGGGCAGGGTGAGCAGAACGGTAACGCGCAGTCTCAGCGCAACGCCGAACTTCACGACCAGGCACCGCAGAACCGTTCCGAACAAAATCACCGGGAGACCTCCAGCCACGAAAACCGGTACTCACACGGCAATTCCCTGCTCGCCTAGCGGTTCGGCCGTCCTGATAGGATTCTCCACGTGTCAGAACAGCAAGTACTCAACAATCGGTATGAGATCGGCGAGCTCATCGGTCGCGGCGGAATGGCCGACGTCTACCTGGGCCACGATCAACGCTTAGGTCGCCAGGTGGCGATCAAGATGATGCGCCCGGATCTGGCACGCGACCCCCAATTTCAGACCCGGTTCCAACGCGAGGCCCACTCCTCGGCTGCCCTGAATCACCCGAATATCGTGGCAGTGTTCGACACCGGAGAAGAGCGCCTGCCCGATACCGATCACACCGGGGTATCCTGCCCCTTTATGATCATGGAGTACGTCTCCGGCTCCACCTTACGCACCTTGTTGCGCTCCAGTGAGGTCAGCATCGATGACGCGGTGCATTGGATGTCAGGAGTTCTGGCTGCGCTGAACTACTCGCACGAACACGGCATCGTGCACCGCGACATTAAACCGGCCAACGTGATGGTGACCGAGACCGGCGATGTGAAGGTCATGGACTTCGGGATCGCCCGAGCGCTGTCAGATTCCTCCACAACCATGACGCAGACCCAAGCGGTCGTCGGCACCGCCCAGTACCTCTCCCCCGAGCAGGCTCGCGGCGAGCAGGTCGATTACCGCTCCGATCTGTACTCGGCCGGTTGTGTGCTGTTCGAACTGGTTACCGGCCGTCCCCCGTTCGTGGGCGAATCACCGGTCTCGGTGGCCTATCAGCACGTGCGGGAAGACCCCCCGATGGCCTCGACCATCAACCCAGACGTGACCCCGGCCCTGGAAGCGGTGATCACCAAAGCCCTGTCGAAAGATCCCGATGATCGGTTCGATACCGGTGCCGACTTCGCCCAAGCCTTGGACAATGCCCACTACCACGGCATCTTCCCCGATCACGACGAAGAAGCCACGACCCAGCACACCACGGTGCTGCCGGCTGCCGTGCCGATGGCCGGCCCCGGGTCGGAGGCCGAGGCCACCCAGGCATTCCCCACCGTCTCGGCCACCGAATCCGAGCAGGACCCCCTGGATCCCTTTGCCCCGAACCACGACGACGAGGGCTACGTGGTCGAAGATCTCGACGAGCCCCAACCGCGCAAGAAGAAAAAATCTACCGCGTGGATCTGGATCGTGGTCCTGTTGCTCTTGGCCGGTGCCGGCGTGGCCGGCTGGTGGTTCTATCAAGACTGGCAGCAACAACAGATTGAACAATCCCAGGTCACCGTGCCGGACGTGGCCGGGATGTCGCAGACCGATGCCCAAAATGCTTTGACCACCGCCGGATTGCGTCCGGTCATTGAGAACGTCCACGACGACGAAATTGCCGCCGATATTGCGGTGGGTACCGACCCGGCTGCCGGCGAGACGCTGCAGGAATATGATGAGATCACCTTGAAGATCTCGATGGGTCCCGAAGAGGTCGTCTTGCCCGAGGACTTGGCCGGCGCCTCCGAGGCGACCGTGCGCGATACGCTGGAAGATCTGGGCCTGCAGGTCGGCGATATTAACTACGTCAATTCGGCCACGGTGGATCGTGACCGACTGGTTAATACCAACCCGGAGCTGGGTTCAACGGTCTCCTATGGGGCAACGATTTCGTTGCAGATGTCCAACGGTCAGGTCGAAGTGCCCGATGTGATCGGCAGATCTCAGGCCGATGCCGTCCAGGCCCTGGAAGCTGATGGCGTGGGACTGTCGGCCAACGTGGAGACCGAAGAGACCGATGAAGCCCAACCCGATACGGTCATCAAACAGTCGGTGACCGGTGGCAAAACCGTCGATCAGGGCTCCACCATTACCATTACGGTGGCCATTGAACCACCAGAACCCACCCCGACCGACGAGCAGACCACAGCCGAGCCCTCGCCGGAGGAAGATACCACCAGTCCGGAGGAGTCCGAGCCGGAGGAGACCACATCCACACCGGAGGACGAGAACTAACCCGCAATGCCCGGCACCGCCCGGCACCGCCCGGCAACCCCGGGTAGATGTGGCTAGAGGGTGTTCACCCAGTTGCGGAGCATCTCGTGGCCACCTTCAGTCATCAGTGCCTCGGGGTGGAATTGCACTCCCCAAATCGGCAGGTGGCGATGCGCAAAGGCCATCGGTACCCCATCCGCTGTTGTGGCGGTGACCTCCAAGACGGTCTCATCCACGGTGTCACGTTCGGCTGCCAGGGAGTGGTAACGGGTGGCGGTAAAAGGATTGGGCACCGCCTCGAACATCGGGTGATCGGTGTGGGTCACGCTCGAGTTCTTGCCGTGGAGCTGTTGGGCAGCGCGGGAGATCCGGGCCCCGTACACCTCACCGATGGCCTGGTGCCCCAGACACACACCATATAGTGGCTTGGCCTGCTCAGCGGCCCAGCGAATCAGGTCCATGCTCACTCCCGCCGAGCTGGGATCACCGGGACCCGGGGAGATGAGCACCCCGTCAGCGGCCTGCGCGCGTTCCACGAACTCCTCCCAGCTCAGCGCGTCATTGCGCAACACCTCAACTTCGGCACCGGCATCGCGCAAATAGTTGATCACGGTGAACACGAAGCTATCGTAGTTGTCAATCACCAGAATGCGGGGGGACCTGGAGATCACTGCTCTGTCTCCAAGGTGGCATCGGAGAAGAACCCGAATTCAGACATCCACGGGTAGACGAACTCCATCAGCACAAACACGATCAGGGCAAGCAGGACGAGCACTTCGATCCACTTCAGCCAGGTGGGCCCGGGCAAGATATGGAAAAACCAGGCGTACATGATGTTCTCCTTTACCGTGCAGCAGCCTCAGCTGTTTCGGTTTCACGCTGGGTCTGGGTCGCGTGGTACTTTTCGTAGAGGTTTTCCATGGTCACCGGAGCCAGCTCGTGCATGGTCTCTTCGAGATCAGGATCGATCGTGGTGGCACCGGCGGGCATATTCTCCGCGGCCACCTCGGCGATTTCCTCCGGAGGACCGTCGGCCAGTGGAACGAACTCCACCTTTTCGGCGTGGGTCACCATCCGCTCTCGTGTGGTGTACAGCGGGTGACAGGTGGTAATGGTCAACCACTGGCCCGATGCCGGTCCACCGGGATCCAACGGGTTGGGGTCCAGGACCTCAATGGCGGTGG
Organism: Auritidibacter sp. NML100628; assembly: GCF_003185985.1. Classification (NCBI taxonomy): domain Bacteria; kingdom Bacillati; phylum Actinomycetota; class Actinomycetes; order Micrococcales; family Micrococcaceae; genus Auritidibacter; species Auritidibacter sp. NML100628. The sequence goes on along the minus strand of NZ_QHLP01000008.1, from coordinate 25,285 downwards.
GAAGCACAATGTGGTTTTGTTTCACCTCGTAAACCCACCAGCCGTTAGCGGTTTGCAGATACATCCGGTCGCCTTCGACCACCTGGTCCATATCCCACAGGATTGAGCCGTGGGTTTGACGGTGCGCAGCCATAGCCAGGTTGCCTTCTTCGCCAGGACGGGGAGAATCCGGGTAGCGCCCCAACACGCCCTGATCGATGACCTCGGGACTAACCCCATCAAGCACCGGTGAGGACCAGTCTGAGCCCAGGCGTGGCACGTAGAGAATGCCCCACGCGTCTCCGCCGTCACCAACCTCGGCCGGCACCGCTGGATCCGGACCATCGCCGGTAAACATCCCGTCGTAGTTGCGTTGGAAGTCGTCGATGACCTGTTGCTGGTGGGCATCAGCCTGCCGATTGGCATCCAGGTTGGTCCAGTACAGTTCCCAGACCACGAATAGCAACAGGAACACCCCGGCGGTCACCAGCAGTTCACCTACGACACTGACCACTGTGGGTTTGGCCGGACGCAAGGACCGACGCATCTTCTGATAGCTACCCGGGTGATAGTAGCCCCCTGAGGGCTGACCGGACACGTCATCGTGGAACCGGCGACCGGGGCGAGGCAATCCGCCTCGGCGGGGGTGTGTGGCGTGTGTGCTCATGTTCTTCTCTCTGACCAGGCGAGCTCAACCAGTAGGTAGAATGTCGTCCTGGACCATTCTATGTCCGACCTACCACACTGTCCGCAATATCCACGTCAGGAAGTCCTGTGACGAACTCAGATCCAACTCGCCGTGAAGTGCTCGGAGAAGACATCGAACCTGATCCGCTACCGGTTTGGTACAAGGTGATCATGTTCGGACTGATGATCATCGGTCTGATCTGGATTATCGTGTATTACCTATCCGGAGCCACGCTGCCGATCCAATCCATCGGCGCCTGGAATATCGTGGTGGGCTTTGGGATCGCCATTATCGGTTTTTTGATGACCACGCGCTGGCGCTAAACCCACCGGTCGTTATCCACAGTGTGGATAGCATCTGTGGAGAATCACAGGATCGTAATTACACAGCTGGTATTTACTCCACATCGCTGGACAACCCTGTGGATAAATTCGCTCGTTACAATGTGATGGACAGTGCGCCGACCCAGGTCAGCACCACCAGCACCACGAAGACCGCGGCAATGGCCAGCCAGGTGCCCAGCTGAGCCACCGCGGTCGCGGATAGACCGCCGGAAGCGTTTGGCAAGGTGGGGTCAGCCATGCGCTTGCTGAAGAGTTGGTGCAGACCCAGCATCAGTCCGGCGGTAAGACCCCCGGTGATGAGTCCACCAATGTGGCCCTGCCAGGAGATATTGCTACCCACGAAGGAAATCACCAGGTTCAACACGATCAACGCGGTGATCGAAGCCAGCTGTCCTCCGGACTGGCGTAGCAGAATGAACATGGCGGCAAACAGGCCGTAGACCGCACCGGAGGCACCGACAACTGGAACATGAGGTTCAGAGAGAAACAGCACGGCCACCGAGCCGCCGAAAGCGGACAGTAAGTACAGACCCAGGAACCGTACCCGGCCCAGGGCCGGTTCCAGCGCGCGTCCCATCATGTAGAGCACCAGCATATTCAGCAGCAGGTGTACCGGGTTGGCGAGGGAGTGCACAAAGGCCGAGGTGATCATGCGCCAGGGCTCAAAGGGGAGCCAAGGGTATTCCAGTGCTACCGCCGAGGTATACACGCCGGCATATTGGAATAACTGAGTCACGCCCTGCGGTTGCGCGACAGTCACCCACTGCAGGATATAGACCACCACACACAGTCCCATCAGACAATACGTCACCCAAGGCGTATCACTGCGCCGAGTGGTGCGGGCACCCTGGTTCTGATGCACGCAATCGGCGCACAACACGCCCACCTCGGTGGGTTGTTGGCATTCGCCGCAGGCCGGTCGGCCACAATTCTTACAGCGGACATAACTGACCCGGTCCGGGTGCCGGTGGCAGACCGGTTGTGGTTCGGAGGCAGAAGAGCCGGGCGAGGCACCATATTCCGGCGGGTTCGAATCTGAGGTGGTCATACCGGGAGTCCTTGGGTGGGGTCGTTGTGGTCACAGCACAACACCGCCGATTCCACCATCAGCGCGGAACCGGCGGTGTAAGCTCATCAGTGATCGGCTGGATTTAGAGCTCGGTGATCTCGATCGAGGAAATCACCACATCATCAACCGGCTTGTCGTTCCTGCCGGTGGGTACTGCGTTGAGTTGGTCGACAACCTGCTGGGAGGTGGGATCGGTGACTTCACCGAAGATGGTGTGCTTGCCCTGCAGCCAGGTGGTCGGCACTGAGGTGATGAAGAACTGGGAGCCGTTGGTGCCCTTGCCGTTACGGATACCGGCATTGGCCATCGCCAGCTGATAAGGCTCGTTGAAGGTCAGTTCGGGGTGAATCTCATCGTCGAACTCGTAACCGGGACCACCGATCCCCTGACCCAGCGGGTCCCCACCCTGGATCATGAAGTCCTTGATGATCCGGTGGAAGATGGTGCCGTTGTACAGCGGGGTACCAGATTTGGTCTCACCACTGGCCGGGTCGGTCCACTCCTGCTCGCCGGTGGCCAGGCCCACGAAGTTCTTCACGGTCTTTGGAGCGTGGTTACCGAACAGCTCGACCACGATATCGCCGAGATTGGTATGGATGGTCGCTTGGTGCGTTGCAATTGAACTCATGGTTTCTATTCTTTCATGACCGAGGGATTTCGGGGCGATATCCGCGGTGAGAAAAACCCGGTTTACGATCCAGCCGTACTGGAGCACATTCACACCCGGCTAACACACCGCAGTCAGAGTATCCTGTTTCCTGTTGTCATTCATGGCTTGTCGCGACATCTTTCGTGGCCACGCACTCACACAATAGAAGACTGCGAGATTCCCGCGTAGGCTAGAGATGAAGCTAGTGTCCCTAATGGAGGCGAGACCACGATGTCGAAACGTTCTACTCAAAAAGCCGCACGTCAGGCCGAGAAGAAGCTGAAGAAGGCTTCTGGGTCGGTCCAGTCGACTTTGGCCGATAACTTCGAAAACGCCAAAGAGTGGGCGGCTCCAAAGGTGGAGAACGCCCTGAACTGGGCGGGAGAAACCTTCCAGGACGGCGTGGAGAAAGCCACCCCGCTGGTTCAGCGTGGTGTGGATAAAGTCTCCGAGGCTCTTGAGGCCGCTCGGACCAAGGTTGTCGAAGACTACGCACCAGCTGCCACCGAACAGCTGGCTCAGGCCGCCGAGAAAACCGCGAACGCCGTATCCGACCACGATGTTCCGGCACCGGTGCAGAACGTGCTGGAAACCGTCACCGGCGATAAGAAGGCCTCCAAGAAACTGAAGAAGGCGCTGGAGAAATACACCAAGTCTGCCGAGAAGACACTGCAGAAGCAGCATAAGAAGGCCAAAAAGGAAGCCAAGAAGTCCAAGGCTGGTAACAAAGTCTGGATCTTCGTGGGTCTGGCCGTGGCCGCCTCGGGTGCTGCTTTCGCCATCTACCGCTTGACCAAGCCTGTCGAGGATCCCTGGAAGAACCCGACCCCACAGCCGATCGCTCAGGGCACTCCCGCAACTCCGGGCGCACAGCGCTCCGGGCGGAACGCCGAGCAGAAGCCGACCGCTCAGCCGGCTGTCACGTCGGAGACCGGCTCGAACGAGCAGGATCAGAACACCACCGACGTGACGATCGATACCTCCGCGTCCTCCCAGCCCTCCGGCGCTCACGCCGCCGAGAAGAAGTAACACTCACGGCGCAGTAAGTACCTAACCCCACAGTGGGGGCTATGCTCCACCCCCACTGTGGGGTTAACGGCCGGATGTCGCCAATGGTTGATAGGTCTCCAACCCGTCCGGCATGGACCGCAGATACGCGACCTTGAGATCGGGGAGTCGGTGCTGGTAACGCTGATGCATCACGCTGATAGCATCGGGGTTTTGATCAATCATCACGAAATGACGTCCTAAGCGTCCGGCCACGGCACCGGTGGTGCCGGACCCGGCAAAGAAATCCAGCACAGTATCTCCGGGTGCTGAGGAGGCCTGAACGATCCGGCGGAGGATGCCTTCTGGCTTTTGGGTGGCGTAGCCGGTTTTTTCTTTCCCCGTCGGAGAGACAATAGTGTGCCACCACACGTCAGTGGGTAATTTACCTCGTGCTGCTTTTTCAGCGGTCACCAGTCCCGGGGCCATATAGGGTTCCCGGTCCACCTCTGCACTGTTGAAGTAGTACTGCTGGGGGTCTTTGACGTAGACCAGAATCGTGTCGTGTTTGGCCGGCCATTTCTTCTTACTGCGGGCACCGTAGTCATAGGCCCAGATGATCTCATTGAGAAAACAGTCCCGCCCGAACAGAGCATCCAGCAGCACCTTGGCGTAGTGGGCCTCACGGTAGTCGAGGTGCAGGTAGAACGTACCGGTGGGTTTCAACAAGCGCCAAGCCTGTTCCAGCCGGGGCACCAGGGATTCCCAATAGTCCTCAAACTGATCGTTATAGGCATACAGGTGACCCTTGATGGTCTGGTAACGAGCGCCTTTAAATCCTCGGCGGGTGCCCTCAGCCGACCGCGTGGTGGCCATATTCTGCCGAACTTGGCGTTTTCCGGTGTTAAAGGGTGGATCGATATAGATCAGATCGATTGATGCATCGGCCAGTCTTTGCAGTAGCCCCAAATTATCCCCCAGAATCACGGCGTGAGGATGCTGTAGGGAGAACCGGTCGGCGTTTGTCATGCCTCCAACTCTAACGGCGCCGGCTGTAGCCTAGAGACAACTGTCACGTTAGCTGGCGTGTTCATCGCGTCCGAAAGGAGCCATGGTCATGTACTTCATTGTGGTCCGTCACGAAGTCAAGCCTGAGTCTGTTGAGAAGTGGCCTGACATTGTGCAGGAGTTCACCGAGGCCACGCGCGCCGAAGAAGGGAACCTCTTCTTCTTCTGGTCCAAATCATTGGAGGCCGATAACGAGTTCATCCTCATCGAAGGGTTCACCGACGACGGTGCGGCCCCACATGTGAACAGTGAGCACTTTGCCAAGGGGCTGGAGGCGATGCGTCCGCATCTGCTGTCGACTCCGAAAATTATCTCCCGCCAGGTTGAGGGCAACGGTTGGGACGAGATGGCTGAGCAAAAGATCGAGGGGTAACCTCTTGTCCGGTTACTGGCCGGAAACGTAAGCTGTGTCACATGAGCAGATCGAGTCTGCGTCGGGTTCTGCGCAAAGCCTCCCGACGCCTGCGCGGAACCGGTACCCGCTCGATGGTCACCCGTGACGACGACGAGCTATTGCCGTTGCCGATCAAGTCGGCCCCGATCAATATTGCCCGGCAAATCGCGTTGCGCGCTGCTAATTTTGGGCTCACCTCGCTGTACAGCATTTACCGGCTGGACCCGGCCCTGTGGCGGTTGACCGCCAAGAACTATCATCCTTGTCTGGAACGATTCGCCAAGCTCAACGCCTGGATGATCTGCCAGCATGCCTCCCTGGACGTACCGGCCTACCAGGATTATTTGGTCCGCAACGACTATGAATTCAGCTGGTGGGATCTGACCTCGTATCCGCCCACCTCCAAAGACGACTATGTCAGGGCCTATGGTGAAGCCAGCCGGTGCTGGGACGGTGAAATCGAGGTGGCCGGCACCGTCGTCGATGAGTCCTCAGGCTCTACGGGGACCCCGTTCAACTGGATGCGGTCCAAGGACGAAACCGCAACGGTACACAAGAATGTCGCCGGCTATGTGACCATGCTTTTTGGTGGCAAGAACTTGTTCTGCATTAATGCGTTCTCGATGGGTGCCTGGGCGACCGGGACCAATACCGGTCAGGCCATGGCCAAAATTGCGATGGTGAAGAACACCGGCCCGGACCTGGAGAAGATCCTGGATACCCTGCGCCACTTTGGACCACGTTTCACCTACCTGATCAGCGCCTATCCACCGTTTTTGAAGCATCTGAAAGATCTCCTCGATGAGTGCGGAGACGAATTCGCAGAGTACACCATCAACGGGTTCGTTGGTGGCGAGGCCATGACCGAAGGGCTCCGGGATTACTTACTGGGCACCTTCGACCGGGTCTATTCCGGCTATGGTGCCTCCGATCTGACCATCGGCATGGGTGGCGAGACCGATCTGAGCATCACCTTACGCAAAGAGTTGATCGCTAATCCCGCCTTCCGCACCGCGCTGTTGGGCCAGAACGAGACCAGAACCCCCATGATCTTCCAGTACAACCCGCTGGAAACCTATATGGAAACTACCGACGACGGGGAGTTGATGGTCACGATCAATTCCTCGGCGGTGATGAGCCCGCGGTTGCGGTACAACATCGGCGACGAGGCGCGGATCCTGTCCTTCCCCGAGATGGTGCAGATCACCAGCGCCTTCCCGCAACTGGTGCCCCGGCTCAAGGAGGCCTACCGGAATCAGCAGATGAAATTGCCGTTCCTGCTGCTGTTCGGGCGGAAAGATTCCACGATCTCCTATATGGGCGCCAATATTTATCCGCTCGATGTGCAAAACGGGCTGTATCGAGACCCCGAGGCGGCCAAGGTGATCGATTCTTTCCAGATTGAGCTGATGGAAATCGGCGATTTCGAGCACCGGCCCCGCATGCACATTCAGCTCCGCGATCCCGAGACCTACCCGGCCGCCCGGTTGGACCAGGTCGCCAAAGATCAGCTGGCCGATCAGCTCTCCGAGCAGGTGTTGGACCACCTGGCTTCGGTCTCTCGCGATGTAGCGGTGTCGTTGACCGAGGATGCCTCGGCGGCAGAAATCCGGGTGGTGGTCCACGACTTTGGGACCGGCCCCTTCAGCGACCCGAACACCAAGATCAAGAACGTCTACCTGACCCGAACCCAGCACGACGAGAGACAAAGCTAATGCGCACTCGAGATTTTTCAGCCTGCAAAGCCCCCAAGCCCGGACCGGTTGCCTGTTTCTCGGTCAGAATGAGTACCGCAATGTCGCTGCCTTGATCCAACAAATTCTGGTCTGGCCGCCCCTGGGACGTCGACTGCGCAATGCGCCGGGCTATTTGTGGCACCGTAGCTATTTCGAGTTCCCGCTACGTATCGGTCTGGTGGTGGCCTTCGAGTCCCGGTCGGCCCTGATGGACACTCCGGCCACCTACCCAGCGGTCCCAACGCTAATCCGGTGGTGGGCGGATTCATTCGGATTCTTGAGGCCGACGACATCGGATATGCCAACGGCACCTGGTCGGCCGAGCATGACCAGCTGCAGGTACTGACCGAGTGGTCCCGCCCGGCCCCCGGGGAGACCCCACCACCGGTGCTGTCTCGGGCTGCCCGCGCCACCATTCAGGGCGTGGGGATCGCGACTTCCCTGGCCAAAGCACTGGTGGGCTCCGGGGTCGACACCATTCAGCGCCTGCGGGACCGCCGTGACGCTACGGTGTGAAGAGCTACTCACCCCGCACCGGGAGCTGAATCAGCTGGTCGCCGACCCTCCCGTCGGTGCCGGCTGGCGAGACAAGATGGTGCCCGTCCTCGCCGATGACCTGCGCGCCTGGCTCACCGGACACCACCCCGAGGTGGATTGGTGCCGGATGCTGGTCGTCCGAGAGGACACCACCGGCCAGATCCACGCCCACGCCACCATGCACGCCTCACACACCGTGGATGCCAAGCTGAGCGGTTCGGGCTTGCTGAGTGGTGGACCGGCCCTATATTTCGGGGCGCTACTGTACCGGAACCGAGCAGCACTCCGAGCGCTGCTGACCGGGATCCACGCCCGGGCAGAACAGCAGGGTTTCCGCCAGATTTTTGGGCCGGTCAGCCTACTGCCGAACCAGACCGGCGGGGCCGTGCTCTCTGGATTTGAGCACCCTGGTTTCTTCGACTCGACCTACAACGACCCCGTCCTAGTGGATGTGGCCGAAGAGTTCGGTTACACCACGGTGTATCCGGCTGCCACCTGGGAACTTCCGGTCGCAACCATCCCGGACCAGTACCGAACCCCGCCCACGGTCGAGGAGTACCGGCGGGCCGGAGTGCGCCCGCGGAAAGTCACCCGCTGGAATCTACGGGGCCGATCCGGTGTGGTAGAACACCTGCGGGCCGGGCACAATGCGGCCTTTGCCCAGCTTCCCTACTACACTCAGATCTCCCCGGCCCAAATGAGGGCTCAGGCGGCCGGCTTAGAAGTACTGATGGATCCCCGGCTCGTTGTGATCCTCGACCACGACCTGTCCCCGTCCGCATCAACAGGCCCGGCCAGTTTTGCGCTGGTGGTCCCCGATCCGGTGAGTATCCTGCGCTCCCATAACGGCCGTCTGGGCCCTCGCCAGCTGGCCGAGCTAGCCGGAGAGAAACTCCGCCCGGTTCCACACCGCACCAGTTCGTTGCGCGATGCCGTGTTGATCACCCAGGGCACCGACCGCAGCTTCAGGGACGGGGACTGCTCTCCTTAGTCTCCCGCCAGTTATTTGCCCAGCTCTCCGCTGCCGGCTACCGCACCCTGCGGGTCACCGATATCGGTGAGGATAACCCGGCGTCGGCCGAGGTGTTCCGCCGGGCCGGTGGCTACCGACTCCACGGCATCGGTTTCCTCACCACCTCGGTACAGGCCATCACCCAGCCCGACAGCTCCGGCTGGGCCGATCGAGTCCGGGGCTGAAACCCAGATTCTGTTGGCGTGTGAACCCACTGGCGTGGCCGAACCGGGGGAATTCACCGGCTGGTTACGCCTGGATCCCCATCACCCGCGACGCTACCTCGACGGGCTCGACGGCACCTGTCTCGTGCTGCCCGAGCCGATACAACGGATTGCCCGACTGCTACGCACTAGCTGGGCGGATTCACTGGCCCCGGCGGTGGCAACCCTGAGTCGAGCCACCGCGCATCTGCCCCGTTGCGCCGGGAAACCTCAAGCTGGTACCCCGGTTCTGTTCTGCGATCCCGCGCAAACCCCCGCCGAGACTCCACCGCGGTCGGCACGCCTGACCGGGCGGTGACCGGCCCGCACTGAGAGAACACGACAGATGGGGCCTAGAGAACGAGCGTGGCAGCCGCGAGCGCTCCGGCCAGACCCCAGCTCGTCAAGGACCCGATGAGAAATTCTTCCGCCCGGGCCCCGATCCGACGATCGGCGGAAATTTCGGGAAAGCGCACAATCCCTTTGGCGGCAATCAGGGCTGCCACAATGCCTTGGGCACCCGTCAAGGCCAGCACATAAATGATGATCCGTTCCAACGGACCGATGATGCGACCACCTCGCAGTGAGGAGGCTGTGGAGCCTTCCTCCTCCGGGGGCCGGTGTTGGCCGGGCATCTCGTGACGCCCGGTAAGTTCCAAAACACTGCGCACCACTTCATTGCCGGTACTGGATAAGAACACCAACGATCCGGTCGCCATAACGATCGGGCTGGGCTCGTGATCTCCAGTCGCCCACGTGACACCGAAAACCACGGCCAGTAGCACGACGAGCACTGGACCACGCCAGATCAGGTGGCGTTGGCTAGCCACCATCCAGACGAGAGCGAGCACGACCGCCACGGCTGCGTGCCACCAGTGGGTCACGACCGTGGCACCAATGAGGGCCAGTAGCCACCACACCGTCGCGATCACCCACCGGGCCGGCATCCGGCGGATGAACACGGCCAGCAGATCACTGACCCCAATGACTAGCAGGGCACAACCAAACATCATGATGTCTCCCCCGCCAACTCGCGATCTAACCGTAACAGCATAGCTGCCCCAGACCGATGCACGGCTTTGGAAACTGCCGCCTGGCTGATTCCTTCGGACTGGGCGATCTCCCGTTGGGTCACCCCGTGCAATAAGGCTCCGGCCATGCGACGTTCGCGGGACTTGAACCGGGCCAGTACCTGGTCAACGGCCAGAAATTGAGCGTTAACCGCCACCGCCAGGTCGGCATCCTCCCCGCGCAGGCGGTGTCTGACGGCAGGTAAGGATTGCTGGAGCACCTCGGCTTCGTTAAGGGCTTCCCGGGCTGCGATCCAGCCGGGCCCGTCATGAATTGGCCCGGTGACGCTACGAGCAATCGTCGTGATACGTCCCATGCCCACTCCGGCCCGTACCTGAACCTCTGCCGGCAAGAGCAGATGCACACGGTACAGGCTTCGCACCGCGTCCTGCCACGAGAAGTAGACCGCTTGGAACTCGTCGCCCACTGTGGCCCAGGCCGGATGGTCGGGCACAATCTGCTCTTCGATACGGGCAAAAGCATCCATGATCACAGAATGGGCCACGACACGATCGGGAAGATCACGGGACCCCACGATGTCGAGAATCACGGGAACGCTCGTCATGTATATAACCATAACAGTTATATAGAGGCTAGTATAACTATTTTTGAGGTGAACTTCTCGGTGCGTTCTGCGATCGGGCGCGGGTCAGGGAAGATCTCACACTCGGGGCCAAAGACCCGGTGGACCAACTCTGCGGTGAGGAGCAGGGCGGCGGGATCTTCGGCAATGAGTTTGCCATGACCGAGAAGCACCGCGGGCAGTATCGCCCAGTGGGTGTCAAACCATGCTCCGGCCAGGCTCAGCGGTACGACCGATTCGCTACCGGAGGACCGACTTAGCACCGAGACCAGGATCACCACGGCGATGGCACCGAGTAATGCGAAGAAGGCAGTAGCCGTTTACCACCGCGACGCAGGCCCCGGTGGGCATCCGGGGTAGCCCTGGCCCTTCCAGCGGGTTGCGGGTCAGCTCCTGGATAAACAGCCAGAGTAGCACCGACCACTGCCCCGACCAGGGCGGGTGGCCAGCGGGCTGCCAGCACCTGCTGTCAGGAGGCGTCGTCGCCACCGCGCAGGACAGGTGCGAACTAGTGTTTTACTCGGCGTGGTCCGCGGAGCCTTCGCCCTCAGCATTCTGGACGGTCTCATCGATCATGGGTCTCGTATCGGTCCAGCACCCAGGGCACAGTTAATGGGCTCATAATGGAGGATGCGGTCACCAAAGACTGGTCGGTGCCACCACAACACCGTTGTCAATTGCCAGAATCGAAGCGTAGAGATCTTGGCCTTCGATCACTTTCCGGTTTTCCTTATCGTCATACCAGATAAAACTCAGATCGGGATTCTTGAGCATATCGATGTTCTCGAGTCCGATCAGCGCCGAGTCTACGGTCAAACCGAATTTGCTCTCCATCGGGACGCGCTACTCTCCAGGAAAGAGCAGGCCCGGTGTGCCTGGTCCCTTCTGGTATATACGAGAAGGTGTCGTTGGACTATTCCTCCTAGCTACGGTCGTGAAATTCCTGGTCGATCTCTTCGATCAGCTTCGGGGCCTGGTCTTCTTCCCCCAGAACGGTGGCGACGGTGTGAATCTGTTCTTCCCACGTGATGGTCCACGTCAACTCGAGACAAGCCGCTCTCAGACCGATATCGTCCAGCAGGTCGTACTGCTTCTGGGTCATACCTGAGCGCGGTGCCAGGAGCACGTCGGGGTCGAGATCAACAATGGCGTCTCCGCTGAGCTTCGGACCCACTCATAGCCCCCGAAGGCGCTAAGTGTCAGAGGCACAACAGCGGTTCCGACCAGAGTGGTGAGTCTGTTCCGGGTCTTTTCCCAACGATTCATGGGATCTCCTTCGAGGTAGCCACGGTGGGACGGTACCGGTGCCACCTCACGACACCTTGTCGACCTTACAGTGTGTGAGTACTCGACAACACATCGACGGCAAGTCTTATATCGTTATGCAAGACCAATAGATAGTTATCAGGTATCCCGAGGGAATCGCCGTGACCGCAGAAAATAATCACATCCACCACGAACGGTGCCGGCACACTGCCAGCGACGGGCAGGTTAGGATCCTGCCCGCCGCATCACCGCACAATTAGTTGAGTGAAACGTGCCGATTCCAGGAACGGTGGGTGCGCCACATGACGATGACAAGCGTGAGGATCGTTCCGACGAACACGCCGAGTGGCATGATGGCGCTGTCACCATCGGCAAAGGCGATCTCGAGGGTGTTGATGACCACCAGCTGCGGTGTTCCATCGTCACTAACAACAGTGAAGTCGAATCCCAACGGAATAGCCAGTATCGCAAGAAAGATAATGGCTTGGCTACCGACGTAGGTGATCACGGCCATCAAAACCAGGCCACCAATGCCCATTCGACCGAATGGACCCTCGCTACCGACAGAGGCGATGAATGCGTACATCACCGGCCAGGTGAAAAATATGAATAGCACCACGATCGGCAGGTACACTCCGAGGAGCAATGGTAGCGGGATGAAGTCGCTGATAGCCTCTAGTCCCGAGCCCAACGCCACGAACAAGTTCGGCTCCTCAGGGCCCAAACCAGCAGCGGTTGGTGAGCTCGCAAACGTGAACCAGGCGGCCCAGAACAGCAGGAATCCGATGATCAATACGACCGCCGTCGCCAGCATCATGTGCAATAACTTCGTCCAGAAGATAGTTGCGCCTTTCACCGGAATCGCGTGAGTGAGGTAGCCTCCACTGCGAAACCCTGAACACCAAAAGTCGATGGCGAGGGCGATTTGAGTCGCGGGCACGAGCGCCACGATCGGTAACACGATCAGTGGTGGCCCGAAGTGACTCACGACTGGCAGATTGATCCACATCAGCAGCGTGCCTAAAGCACTCGCCGCGAGGGCGCCACCGATGATGATCGCAAGCAGAACGCGGGTGCGGATGAACTCGTGTTTTAAGAGTGTCAGTGTCATCGGAATACCTTTCGGAAAAGCTGGTCGATACTCAGACCGTGTTCAGCGCGCAGATCGTCGGCGTTGCCGGTGAGCGTGATACGACCGTGGCGCATGAACACCACCGTGTCGATAGCAGGTTCAAGGTCGTGGATGAGGTGAGTTGACATCACCAACAGTGAGTCGGCAGCCAGGTTGTTGAGCACGGTGTCGAGGATCTCGTCGCGCGCGGCCGGGTCGATACCGCTGATCGGTTCATCAAGCAGGTAAAGCTTGGCCCGGCGGGACATGGTGAGCGCGATCTGGATCTTCTCGCGCATACCCTTCGACATTTCGCGCAGTTTCATTCCATCGCTAAACCCGAAATTCCGCATCATCTCGAGCGCCCGGTCGCGGTCGAAATCAGCGAATAAATCATCGTATAGATCGAGGCAGTATCGTAGGGTAAACGCGCGAGAGAGAAACTCGACATCAGGCAGAAATGCCGTGAAGGCTTTCGTCTCAGGTCCGGGTGCCTGACCAAGGATCCGGATGTCGCCGTCGGTGCCGTCGAGCACGCCGGCGATGGCCTTCAGCATGGTGGTTTTGCCACAACCATTTTCACCGAGTAGACCGACGATGCGACCTCCGGTTAGCTCGAGATTGACGCCGTCGAGAGCGGTGGTTTTGCCAAATTTTTTGGACAGATTACGAATGGACAGCAGTGGTTGATCGGTAGTGCTCATGGGATCAACTACCTTCTGACTTGTTGTCGTCATGATGGTGCCAACTTTCACTGATGAGTTGCTGGGCGCGGTCGAGACTCAGCTTGATTTGTTGCGCGGTTCGGATGTAGTTAATGGCTGCCGAACGCGCAAGCTCGAGGCGCAGGTCGTCGATACGGCCGTGGTCTTCGGTGATGAACCGTCCCGCGGTCCGTTCGGTGTAGCACAGCTCGCGACGTTCGAGCTCGCTGAGTGCACGTTGAGCAGTGTTCGGGTTGACGCGGAGATCGGTTGCAAGTTCACGAACGGCCGGAATACGGGAACCCGCAGGCCATTGGCCACTGACAATGCGGCGAATGAACTCATCGACAAGCTGCCTCCAGATCGGGGTTCCAGCTTCAAATTCCACATCACTCCTTTCCTTTGTACCTTTGTATTACTCACATAATACAATGGCACAAGCCATGCTTCAAGGTTTATGTGTGGAAATGCGACCGGCATACACAGATGAGTCGTCATGACTGCTCTGAATCGCCGAAACGCCCACTGACGAAGCCCCGATTGGGCTGATGAAACAACGATTTGTTCTCAGCCCGCGACCCGAACATTATGTGATGAATCTGCACCTCGGCACGTCATACCATGACTTGACGCGAGGATGCTACCGATCTCGACGGCCCGCGGTAGTGATCCATCGGATGAGACCGAGCCGACAAGTCCGCCGGGAACAGTCAACGGTGAGATAGAGGCGCTGGGATGGGAGGTGTCAGAGTTCCTATTCAACTGTTGAGGTCACAGATCGCCCGTGAACTGCGCTCCTTATGAGAGGAAAAAGTAGACGCCCATGTTGTCCTAATATGAGCGTCTTCGCGGTGGAGGTAAGGGGATTTGAACGGCTAGCGCTATGCATTTGTGCGCGTGCGCACTTCTGCGGATCCGCATTATTTTTCGCATGGTTTAGCGGTTCCTACGCACACCGGTTTCGGTCGTTGCCTCAGGTCGGCCAGAGTCCGTGTCCCCGTGAGCAGTGGTAATACCGAGGAATGCGTTGATACCGGTACCCAAACCAAGATTCGGGTACCGTTGAGTCCCCGAAGGGGAACCATCAGCATTCTTGGTCTGCAAGTTCGATAATTCCCAGGTCAGTCGCGGGACAATCGCAAACCCATGGACCGACACCGGCCGGTCTCGATTGATCAACAGCCCAGCGGCAGCGCGTACCACCTGGTCTGGTTCAACAGATGCAGACAGCTCCGCGGAGTACTCGGTAGCACCCACGTAGTGATCCCAGGCCGTGATTTCAGTACCACTCAACGGGCTGACCCGGTGATACAGGCCCAGATCTAGGGCACGAGACAGTGCCACGGAGCCTGCTCAGCTGGTGCTCCTCATCGGCCCACTGGACTTCCTCATTGTCCTCATTGAACCGCATCGTGACCTGAGCTTTCTTCGGAGTCGCGGTCAGAGAGGTGAACCCACCAGTGGTAGCAGACTTCTCCGCACCCTCCGTCACAAACTCAGCCACCGTCGAGGTGTTGATGGTGTCCTTGATCAGCCCATCCGCCACCGTGCAAGGCATCAGCATCTTCGCTGTCTCAGTAGTAAAAAATAGCCATCACAAACACGCGCTTCCAAAGCGTCACAAAACAAAGAGTATTACCCCCGAAGGACACTCACCGTCCCTGGTCATGACCGCCAGCACGCACACGCCAGCGCCTAGCGTCATCATCATTCGTGTTAGTTAAGCCGAGACCACCCATTTAGCGACCTCGTAGAAGATCCTGAGCAAACTTCTGCTGCTCAGAAACCCGCGCTTTACCAGCAGAATCCACCGGAGGAGCCTCACGCACCCCCACACCGGCATAACCACCAGCCTTGACCCCAGCATTTTGAGAGAACGCTTCGAGCAACGCCTTGGCATGCTCAGTGATCTCACCCTCGCTATGACCGCGTAGCACCGAAGTCGGCACCCCATGCTCTGTTGCGATGCGCTCCACGGTCTCCCGGCGCTGATACTCGGCCAGTTTCTTCTCCAACTTCTCGTTGTAGGCTTCGAGGCCGTCCACGCGCTCAGCGGTGTTCTTGAAATCCTCGAAACCCTCGTATTTCTTCCGCTCCCGCTCCAACCGGTCACGGACCACCCGGTCCACATCAGCCTGAGAAAACAACCGCTCCTCTACGGGGACAGAAGACTTCTCTTCAGGCTGCCGTTCACCCTCAAACCCCTTCCGGTCACCGTTGTTAGGGGCCATGGTTTCTTCGTTGTCTTCTCCACCGTCACCGGCGTTACTCGTGTTTTCGGACATCCCGACTACACCCTTTCCTTCACTCACCATGAGACCGCGCAAATGGGCGCGTATCACTAAAAACCCCGGAAACCACACCAACAACCAGGCACAACAAAACCCCGCACCAGTTACTGGTACGGGGCAATAAAAACTGGGGCCTTAGGCCACCTGTTGCTCGTTCAACTCACGGAGAAGCGCGATATCATCGAAAGCAGGCTCATCATCAACGTCTTCCTCGTCAAACACCTCACTAGCTTGAACGAGCAATTCCTCTGGTATTTTTATTGACTCTTCTACGGCCACGTCAAGACAAAACAACACAGCAATACCGAGCTCTCGGTGCTGAGACGCATTCACCGCTTCTTCTAGTACTGGATTCGACTCTCCAACAGCGTCAACAACCACGCTGTACAAAGACTTAAAAACTTCGTAGGAGCTCCACATGATCTTATTCTACTTCCTGGGGTCAAGATCCGGATAAGCACTAAGAATGTAGCGTAGCCCGCCGTGTTTTCTCCGACCAGTCGCCACCTTGCACGGCACCCCATCCACCGTGTGCTCATAGGTAAGGCCATGCCTAGACGGTACTGGCTTACCCCGGGCGATCGTGTCATCAATCGCATGCACAATATCTTCGTGAGACCAATCGCGTGGGAACTCGGTCCTAGGAACACCTTCAGCTAACTCAAAAATCCACCCGTACCCGGCCCCATGGCCTCCACGACCTCTAGGTGCTTCTGGCGTCGAACTGTTACGCCGTTCTCCGTAGAGGATGTGGTTCCACTGCTTCGAATTGAGAGGCTCAAATCCTTCAGGCCTTAGTTCCGGAGGATTCTCCGGATTCCTAGGCGGGATCTTCTTACCATAAGTGAACCCGTCAGGATACTGTTCACGAAGTCTCTCTAACGTCTCGCCCCGGTGCTTATACCATTTCGCATACGGTACTCTACCGTCATCTGTAGTTTTCTGATTATCCACACATCTTTTCCTAAGCTGTTTCGCAACATATTTATAATCGATAATGCTTCAATTTCACTCAGTATTTATTGCGTCATTATTAATCAATAGATCGTGCTCAGCGGATTGGTTGTTTCAGCCGATGAAGGATTGTCATAGATGATCCCCAGAAAGCCATCGCCACCGTGCGGATCATGTCGTTATGCAGGGCCATCGCCAGCCGGAATCTCGCCTGGGTGGACCCATTCCCCCGCAACCAGTTGATCGGGATGAATGCTCTCAATCGCAATCTGCGGAGAGGAATAGCACACCGCATCCCCCACACGGGTGATCGTCGCTTTGAAACAGCCGGACCAGCTGTACAAATTAGCCTCGCTGCCCCACTTCGTCACGCAATTTCTGAACTTCTTGACGTGTAGCAGCAGTATTCTGTGCGGTGCGAATGGTCGCAATGAATTGCTCCATCGTCACACGTAAGAGCACCAGCAGAACAACGGGAATGATCCATCCAATCAGCAACCACAGTACGCCAATCAGCGCGACACCTGTCGCCATGATGGTAAATGCCGGCACTAGCCAACCAATGATCAGGGAGATGCCGACCAGAACGAGGATCAAAATATAGATGATCTTCGTGAACTTGACCGTCACGAAACTATCGAACGACAGATCAAACAGGCAGGCGACGAAGCCTTTGTTTTCTTCTGCTGATCGTCGTGCAAAGTCCAACAGCAGTTTTTCAGGTTATTGTCAGGAACGCTAGAGTTCATCGTTGCCTACGCGCTGACGTCCAACATCTCCGCCTCGTGCAGGTGGATCAAGACCGCTGCAGCGGGTGGGCTTACGTCCTGCGCACGAGCGAAAGTCACGGCTGCCTCGAACACGTCTCCGTTGTGATGAACCTCGGGTAGTCCCACAAACCGATAACCCGTAAAGTTGTCCTGATCAATTACGGCAACCGTGGCGACCGATCCAGCGCGGAAATTTGCCAGGTGCCGACCGGTTGGCGGTTCGTAATAAAAGAGTGTGCGTTCATCCCAAATACGAAGCGAACTCGTTGGTCCAACCGCAGGAGCCCCTTCCGGTGTAGCCGTAGCCAGCACCGGAATGTCCGTCTCAAGCAGAGCTCGCATGTGCCCCGTCAAGCGAAAACCACCACGCAGTCGCCCCGCGAATCCTTCGGCAAATGCCGCGCTATCACGAACAAATGGTGAACCCAACGGTGGCGCACCGGCGCGGAGGGACGCGTCAAGGAATCGCTCCATCTTCTCAGGATCTTCGTCTCGCAGAAACACCACCAACATACGCAACAGTCCATGCACCGTGGTGGCTGGGTCCGCTGAAGTCTCCAAAAGTCGCATCGCAGCCTGGTGATTGCCCGCCCGCGCTTGCTGAAACAAGCCAATTGATTCCAACCAAATGCCATCGCGCCACGTCTCTACTGTCACGTCTACTCCGATCTGGCTACTGACTGTTTGGTGTGAGTACCTCGCTACGCTCCATCATATGTTCGCCATGCCGTAGTTACAAACACAGTTAGCGCGTAGACACGGAACCTATCGTGTGATACTACTAGATATGCGCCTAATTAGTTCATCAACACACAAGATATTGTGTTTTTATGATGTCCACTTCAGTCAATGAGTGAGGAGAGATCGCTGTGCATACTCCAGCGAAGAAACCCCCGGATGCACTCCCGGTTCGAGAAATACCAGTCAAAGAGTCCCCGGATCTGGTGTATTTTTCCAGCGTTTCGGAGAACACCCGTCGCTTCGTGGAGCAGCTGAACCGACCGGCCATACGAATTCCGCTGCGCCCGAGAAGTGAAGGGTATATCCGTGTCTCACGCCCTTTCGTGCTCGTTGTCCCCACCTACGGGGGTGGGGAGCGCTCTGGTGCGGTACCCAAGCAGGTGATCAAATTCCTCAACGACCCGATCAATCGGTCTTTGATCCGCGGTGTGATCACGGCGGGAAACACCAATTTCGGTCAGCACTACTGTCTGGCCGGACCGATCATCTCCGCCAAATGCAAGGTACCGGAGCTGTATCGCTTTGAACTCTTAGGAACGCGGCGCGACATCGAGCTGGTGGACACCGGACTGACTCGCTTCTGGGACCAAGCCGACTCCCAAACCTTTACCTCCACTCCAAGCTAAGTCGAAAGGAAACGGTATGACGATACCCACCACGGATGCTCCTGAGGTCACCGGAATCGGTGAGCGCAGGGACTACCACGCACTCAACGCCCAGCTGAACCTGTTTGCTGCTGACGGCTCGATCCAGTTTGATAAGGATCGCCAAGCAACCCAGGCGTACCTGGATCAGCACGTGGCCCCCAACACCAAACGCTTTGATTCAGTGTGGGAAAGACTGCACTGGTTGGTGGACAACGACTACTACGAGAAAGATTTCCTCGCCGCGTACTCAGAAGAATTCGTCACCGCTGTATACGAGCGTGCCGAGAACGCCGGTCACCGTTTCCAGACCTTCTTGGGCGCCTTCAAGTTCTTTACCGCGTACGCTCTGAAAACCTTTGACGGATCCCAGTATTTGGAGGGGTACGCCCAGCGAGTCGCTACCACGGCTCTATACCTGGGTCACGGGGACGAAGTATTGGCTACCCAACTGGTTGATGAGATGATGTCTGGCCGTTTTCAACCGGCTACACCCACCTTCCTCAACGCTGGAAAAGCCCAACGCGGTGAACTAGTTTCGTGCTTTTTGCTGAGGATGGAAGACAATCTGGAATCCATTGGTCGCAGTGTCAACTCTGCGCTACAACTGTCTAAACGGGGCGGCGGAGTAGCGCTACTGCTATCAAACCTTCGTGAGGCGGGGGCGCCGATCAAGAAGATCGAAAACCAGGCTTCCGGAGTTGTTCCCGTGATGAAGATCCTGGAAGACTCATTTTCCTACGCCAACCAGCTAGGGGCACGCCAAGGCGCAGGTGCGGTGTATCTACACGCCCACCATCCCGATATTCTGCGGTTTCTCGACACCAAGCGTGAGAACGCCGACGAGAAAATCCGCATCAAGACGCTTTCTCTTGGTGTCGTCATCCCGGATGTGACGTTCCATCTTGCCAAGGCTAATAAGGACATGAACTTGTTCAGTCCCTACGACGTTGAGCGCGAATACGGGACCCCACTATCAGACCTGTCAGTCAACGATCACTATGACGAGCTGGTCGCCAATCCACGGATCCGCAAGTCCACCATCAAGGCCCGTGAGTTCTTCAAAACCCTGGCTGAGCTACAGTTCGAGTCCGGTTACCCCTACGTACTGTTTGAAGACACGGTCAACCGCGCTAATCCACTACAGGGCCGGATTAACATGTCCAACCTGTGCAGCGAAATTCTGCAGGTAAATACACCATCTCGCTACGATGGCGCCATCGGCTACCAGGAAGTCGGTCGTGATATTTCGTGCAATCTGGGTTCACTAAATATCGTCGCGGCGATGGCCTCTCCGGATTTCGGTGCCACGGTGGAGACGGCCGTTCGGGCACTCACCAGTGTCTCAGATCAGACCAACGTGGATGCTGTTCCGTCAGTAGCTGCCGGTAACGAAGCCTCACACGCCATCGGGCTAGGCCAGATGAACCTGCACGGCTACCTGGCCTCTCAACGCATCCATTATGGTTCCGAGGAGGGCATTGATTTCACCGACATCTACTTCCTGACTGTCACCTATCATGCCTTGCGTGCCTCCAATCGGCTGGCGATTGAACGTGGGAAGGCCTTCGAGGGTTTTGAAACCTCGTCCTATGCCGACGGTAGCTATTTCGACAAGTACACCGAGAAAGAGTGGCAGCCAGCCACCCAACGAGTCCGGGATCTGTTCGCGAGCGCTGGGGTCGCCATCCCGTCGCGCGAAGACTGGGAGAAGCTGCGTGACTCGGTGACAGAACACGGGATCTATAACGCCTATCTGCAGGCCATCCCGCCCACGGGTTCCATCTCGTATGTCAACAACTCCACCGCCTCGATCCATCCGGTGGCGGCCAAGATCGAGATCCGTAAGGAGGGAAAGCTCGGCCGAGTCTATTACCCGGCACCGCATATGACCCACGACAATCTGGAGTTCTACCAAGATGCCTACGAGATTGGATACGAAAAGATCATCGACACCTACGCCGCCGCGACACAGCACGTGGATCAGGGGCTGTCGTTGACGCTGTTCTTCCGAGAT
This sequence comes from Auritidibacter sp. NML100628, assembly GCF_003185985.1. Classification (NCBI taxonomy): domain Bacteria; kingdom Bacillati; phylum Actinomycetota; class Actinomycetes; order Micrococcales; family Micrococcaceae; genus Auritidibacter; species Auritidibacter sp. NML100628. The sequence goes on along the minus strand of NZ_QHLP01000008.1, from coordinate 4,467 downwards.
ACCGCCACTACCCGGGACATTAATAAGGCTCAGATTTATGCCTGGCGTTCTGGTATCAAGACTCTCTACTACATCCGATTGCGCCAGCCGGCCCTGGGAGGCACAGAAATCGAGAACTGTGTCTCCTGCGCCCTGTAACCACTGACCACCCTATCTGTCGAAAGAAGAACGATGACTGCGACCCATTCCAACCGTCCACTCACCGAAATCTCCGTGACCCCACCGTCCTACCGCCACGACCCCACTGCCCGGTTGCGCCCGATCAACTGGAACCGCGTCGACGATGAGAAAGATCTCGAGGTCTGGAATCGACTCACGGCAAATTTCTGGCTACCAGAAAAAGTGCCCCTCTCCCATGACATTCCCGCCTGGCAGAAGCTCACCGAAGAAGAACGCACCTTGACCATGCGCGTCTTCACGGGGCTCACGATGCTCGATACCGTCCAGGCCACCGTCGGGGAGATTTGTCAGATTCAGGATGCACGCACCGAGCATGAAGAGGCGATCTATACCAATATCGCGTTCATGCAGTCCGTACACGCGCGCTCCTATTCATCGGTATTCACGACTCTGACCTCAACACCGGAGATCGACAATGCCTATCGGTGGGCGGTCAACAATGACCTGCTACAACAACGGTGCAAGAAGGTGTTGGCTCACTATTATGGCGACGACCCACTGAAACGCAAGGTGTCCTCGACCCTGTTGTCGTCACTGTTGCTTTATGCGGGTTTCTATCTGCCGTTGCATTTCTCGGTCCACGCCACGCTGACCAATACTGCCGATATGATTCGGCTGATCCTGCGTGATAAGGCAGTCCACGGGTACTACTCCGGCTATAAGTACCAACGGGGCCTGGAAGCCCGCACGGCTAGTCAACAGAAGGAAATGCGAGAGTTCACCCTCAACCTGCTGGACGATCTCTACGAGCTAGAGCTGCAATATTCGGGTGAACTCTATGAGCCTCTGGGACTGATGGATGACGTTGCCGTCTTCGTGCGGTATAACGCCAATAAAGCACTGATGAACCTGGGGTATCCGCCGCGCTTCTCGTCAGAAGAAACCGAGGTCAATCCCGAAATCCTGGCCGCTTTGGCTCCCGGGGCGGACGAAAATCACGATTTCTTCTCCGGGTCTGGTTCCTCCTACGTGATCGGCACAGCCGAGGATACCAGCGATGACGACTGGGACTTCTAAGTTCGACCCCCAACCTGTTAGCCAATGAGTACAAGATGAGTACACGAAAGGAATTCTGATGACCAAAAACATTTCCGTGCTTGTCGGTAGTCTGCGTCGTGGCTCTTATGCCCGCAAGATCGCCCGCAATGTGCTTGACTACTTCCCCGACGGCTATAACGCTCAAATCGTGGAGATCCGGGATCTGCCCCTCTACGATTTCGACTACGATGACCCAGCGGTCACCGATAAACCGACCCCTGAGCAGTACACGAACTTCCGGAATACCATTAAAAATTCCGACGGTGTCTTGTTCGTCACCGCAGAAAATAACCGCACCATTCCGGCCTGCTTGAAGAATGCTGTTGATATCGGTTCCAAGCCGAATAATGATGTCGTGTGGAAAGGTCTTCCCACCGGCATCATCAGCCACTCGGTGGGACGTATGGGTGGCTATAGCTCACAGAAGAATCTTCGGTTGGCCCTGTCTTACTTTGACATGCCCACCCCCGGCCAGCCCGAGGTCTTCTTGCCGCAGTCACCGACTCTGATTGATGACAATGACCAATTTGTCCAAGACTCCACCGTTGAATTTCTTCAAGACTACGTAAAGCGTTTTGTCGAAATCGTCAAAGAGGTGGCACATAAGAAATAAGCCACAGAGCAAACTCCAACGACGGCGGCGGATAGGGTTGCTACCTTGTCCACCGCCGTCGTGAGCACTGAGCCACCATGATTTGAGTCGACGGTGGCAGTTCCAGGATCGGTGTGTTCGTCATATTGCCATGACGAGCGTGAGAACTGCACCAATGATGATGACAGCATCTAGATCACGGGTGCGAATAAACGCTTGATTCAATCATCTCGTCATCATCAGAATGCTTTCGATCAGGATGCCGTTCGGAAGAGCTGGTCAATGCTCAATCCGTGCTCGTCGTGCAGGACATCAGCATTGCCGGTGACAGAGACGAGAGCTGAAGATTTGTTCGGGAGTCGACCTGGCACGGAGTCGGAGAGGGCTCCCGAGAGGGCCGCTTCTTGCGACTGGAGCTCAGCGACCGGATCCTGTGCGAGGTCGTTTCGGACTTGAGGCAAGGCTCGTGGGTTTTTGATGACCTCAGTGATCATAACGAGGTTCGCACGCCTGAAAACCTAGTCATGTCACCCACATAAAAAAAGAACCGCACCATCGTGCGGTTCTTTGGTGGAGGTAAGGGGACTCGAACGGCTAACGCTGTGTGTTTGTGCGCGTTCATATTTCTGCGCATGTGCAGTATTTCCGCATGGTTTAGCGGTTCCGAGTTCATCTTGTTCTGAGCCGATTTTTCGAAATTACCAGCCGTGGGTGGCGCGAACACCCAGGTTCTCCGGCCGTTCTTTGGGCATGCAAAAAATGCCCCGCCCGCCAGCAATGAGCCGGCGAGCGGGGCAGGCGTAATCCAAAAAGGATACTCTCGTTCTACCAGGTTCCTAGGAACTCTTTCTCTTCTTCAGTGTCTACACCAAGTGCCGATGGTCCGCGCCGTACGGTGGCTTCGTGTCCAGGTACGTGCCCGTCAGGGTCGGTCTCGTCATCGTTGATGGGGTCGTCGAGGTCATCACCGGTGGATTCCGTCTGCCCGATAATGTCCGATGAGTCCACATCAAGCCCGGCGTGTAGCACGGTCGGTGCCTGTGGTGGTACCAGCCACCCCGCGGTCACTGCCAGGATGACGGTGATGATCACTGTCACCGCCGATTCCAGCGGTTGTAGTGAGGGTACGAAGTGAATAATGATTTGGGCGATGGATGCTCCTAGGGCGCCGCCGACGGTGGTTGCACCGGTCACTGGCCCGATCTTGCGTTTCTGCATTACTCGCCCTCCTTGGTGTTGTCGGTGGCGACTTCTAGGGTGACGTCCGCGTCCAGCGATTTGATGGCCTCAGACACCCCTTGCTGTGCCGCCCTGCGCACCTCTTCCAGGTTCACCTTCCTACCCTGGGTGAGAGCCTCGAGCGCTTTCAGGACGCCTTCGAGTTCGCCCTGGACTGCGAGCGCCGCTTTGTGCGTGGCGCGCATATAGGCGTAGGAATCCGATTTAGTGTTCTGATTCTTATACGACCAGACTTTCCAGCCGACTTTGTTTGCTAGTTCTTCGAGTAGCCGGTAGGTTTCCCTCTGGTAGGCGTAGGCATCCCAATCCTCATTCTTGCCTTTGTAGGTCCACCGGGCGAGCCGGGTTTCTTCTCTGACGATCTTACGCAGTTGTTTCTCAGTGGCCATGTCGAACCAGTCCTTCCCCTGAATAGTATTCTTATTAGTCGTTTGCTTACCGGGTTTCTCCCAATAACCACGGTTAATCGCTTTCCGTAGCGCTGGCATGCCCCCAGGTATCCCCGTCGGATCAGTCTTACGACCTGGGGCGTACTCGTTGTGGCCAATATGAATGATCCGGCCAAACTCTTTATCTAACTGGGCCCCAAGCCGTGCAGCGGTCTCCAGTTGCGCATCGGACCACCTCAGCCCCGTGGTTCCCTCCACCTCGATACCTATGAGAAACTGATTCCCCTGATCCCGCGGGATCCGAGGCGGATACTGGCCCTTACCAGCGTGCGCCCCGGTACCCGCTGCTATCACGTCCAAGGAGCCATCCCAGGCCAGCAAAAGGTTACAAAGCGGGTATCCGAGCCCACGGATCACGTAATTCAATGTCGGATTGTTGCGGGCTTTTACCGCGGCCGCGTTCGTGGCCGTATGATGCCACAGCACCCCGCGTACTTCTCTGATACCTCCTCGGTGCGCGGTTCGGGTTTTCCAGTATTTCGTTTCCCGTACTACGAGTCCTGCGTCTCTAGCGACCTGCGCGAGTCCAGTTAAGAAGACCATTCTCCACCTCTTAAACACCGGTGCCCCCGCACCATGCGAGGGCACTCAAATCCTGACCGTTATTCAAAATGGTTAGTGCGCGGCAAAGGATCTATATCATTCGGGCTGATACCGTTCCTGATCAGTCCCACTCTTAAGGTGTGGACTCTCTCTTCCGCCCGTCGCACCTGTTGCTCAAGGCTCTTATTCTCAGCTTTGAGCTTGTCAATTCTCTGTTCGAGCCGTGCTTCTTTAGATACTCGACCGGAAATGTACTTAACGACTGCTTCGACAATTTTTAATAGCACCGGGGAACAATACGGCTCTTCGTAATTGAGGGTGTGGATCAGTGATTCCAGGACACGGCGTGGCGCTGCCCGGATAGACGTCGAGGTCTTCCGATGATGGAAGTTCTTACACAGTCCATCCGAAAGACCTCGACGTGTC
>NZ_QHLP01000007.1:0-126687 GCF_003185985.1 Auritidibacter sp. NML100628 | reverse complement strand
GGACACGTCGAGGTCTTTCGGATGGACTGTGTAAGAACTTCCATCATCGGAAGACCTCGACGTCTATCCGGGCAGCGCCACGCCGTGTCCTGGAATCACTGATCCACACCCTCAATTACGAAGAGCCGCCAAACCGCTCAACCAGTTCAGGCCCACCCGCAAGCGCGCACCCGAACTAGAACAGCCCGGCTGTCTGCACGCCAATATGGATCTCTACCGTCACAGCTACAAGATGGTGCCACTGGTGGATTCGGATCTGATGGCCGAGACGTTCGAGCTGGCCTGGCAGATCCGGGTGATGGATATGCGCGCCTCGCCCTATGACCTCTCCGACTGGGGTCTGGATCCCATCCGCATCGAGACCCGGGACGGCAAAGCCGAATACACCCGCTTGCAGAAAGAGTTTTCCGAGCGCGCTCAGGTGCTGCGTGCCCGTCTGCTCGAGGTACTGACCCCCTGGAGCACGCTGTGACCGAATCCGCCGAGCACCGCCGCGACCTTCCGCCCCACTGGCTACGCACCGACGCACTGATCGGTGCCGGCTTAGTGATCATCGGGCTAATCTTTACCGCGTTATCGCATCGCTCGGGACTGCTCGAGACCATGGGATTCACCACCTGGGGCACCTATCTCAGCGTGCCGTTGCTGGCTTTACCCATGATCCTCTACCGGCGCTTCCCCTGCACGGTAGCCAGCTACCTGGCGGTGGCGGCCATCGTGTTCAATCACACCATCGGCGTGGAGGTGTACTCGTACCAGATCGTGCTCTTTGTGAGTTTCTACGGGGTCGGTGCCTGGTCGAATGATCGCCGGCGCGCCCTGTGGGTCCGGGTTGGGATTATCGGACTGATCCTCGCGTGGCTGATCGCGACCTCGATCCAGGCCATCACCCAGGCCCAAGCCACGGGTGCGGACCTCTATCAGACCCTCACCGCGCTGGGATCCCAATGGTTGGTCAACGCAATCTTCTATTTCTTGGCCTGGATCTTCGGGAACTCCTCCTGGCAGGGCGCAATCGCCCACAACCAGCTCCATCTCGCCCATCAGAAGCTCTCGACGGCCCACCGCGAGCTTCACGAGGCGCAACAACAACTGGCGGCCTCGGCCGTGCACGCCGAACGGATGCACATTGCCCGTGAACTACACGACGTCGTCGCCCACCACGTGACCGTGATGGGCATTCATGCCTCCGCGGCCCGGCGTAGCCTGGACACATCAGCCAAGGGCAGTACCGACAGCACCGGCAATGTCGCTGGAGTCGAGCAATTGCGTGCCATCGAGACCGCCGCACAGCAGACCATCGCCGAGTTGCGGGCCCTGGTCTACACACTGCGCGACCAGCCAGAACACACCGCGCAGCTACCGGACCTCAGTCAGCTTCCCGATCTGGTGCGAACGGCTCATGCCACCTCCCAAACCGTCCGACTAGAAATTATTGAACCCAGCCAGCCCGGTGTCGCCCGCCCCGAGGTCCCCTCCTCGGTGCAGCTGACGCTGTACCGGATCGCCCAGGAAGGCATCAATAACGCCCGCAAACATGCCGGGGCCACCGCCACCGTGGTGGTCCGGTTGCGTTATCTGGCTGATGCGATCGAACTGGAAGTCTCCGATCATAACCATTCCCCCAGCTCGATGCGTCGGGCTTCTCAGCATACCGGCCTCGCTGAGGGCACCGGGTCCGGGCTGCAAGGGCTCACCGAACGCGTCACCGCGCTGGATGGGACCTTCACCGCCGGACCGAAATCTTCCGGTGGCTGGCTGATTCGAGCCAACATCCCGCTCACCGAGACACCCGCGGATTCGTCCGCGGCATCCACGATCTGCACCGAAGCAACCGAACCGTTCGACGATCCACCACCGTCCAGGACCCAGCTGGCATGAACACCCCCGATGAACTCGATGAGACCTTGAGCGTCGTGCTGGTCGATGACCAGCCCATGATCCGTACCGGACTGGCCGCGATGATCGCGACTGAGCCCCGATTACAGCTGGTGGGTGAAGCAGCCAACGGCGTCGAAGCCATCGAGCTGGTCCGGGCACAGCGCCCCGATGTGGTGTGTATGGACGTCCGCATGCCGGTGATGGATGGAATCGAAGCCACCCGGGAGATCGCCCGGCTCTCCACGACCAGCTCGGTGCTGATCCTGACCACGTTCGATCGCGACGATTTCTTGTTCGAAACCCTCGAGGCCGGCGCCTCCGGATTCTTGCTCAAGACCGCCGGGGCCGAGGACATTATCGACGCAATCATCACCCTGGGTGATGGGGACGCACTACTGGCCCCGGAAGTTACCGGACGGGTCCTGCAGCGTTTCGCCGGCCAGACCCCCACCGCAGACCAGCCTGACCAGCCGGCCCCCATTACTCGCCCGAAACCGGCTGCCCTGCTCGAAGCCGCCGGACCGGAAGTCCTCAACGAGCTCACCGGGCGAGAAACCGAGATCTTCCACATGCTCATCCAGGGCTATTCCAACCCCGAAATCGCCGAACACCTGGTCGTCGGTGCTGCCACCGTCAAGACTCACGTGTCGCATCTGCTGATGAAACTGCGGGTCAAGGATCGGGTCCACGCAGTGATTTGGGCCTACGAGCACCACATCTAGCCCATCTCACTCCTCTCACTCCTCTCAGTCTTCTGGCGCCCGGCCGCAAGTGGTCAAATTTCACCCAATAGGGGGAGGACGCCCCGGCCACCCGTTTTCTACATTGGTGATATGAGACATCACGACAATGCTCCCCCGCCGGCCTCTGGGGCCTCGGCTGAGTCCGGAATCGTCATCGACAACCTGATCAAGTCCTACGGCACCCGCCAAGTGCTCAAAGAGCTCTCCTTCTCCATCAAACCGGGCCTGATGACCGGTTTCGTGGGAGGTAACGGTGCCGGTAAAACGACCACCATGCGCATCTTGATGGGTGTACTCGACCACGATGGCGGCACCATCACCGTCAATGGTTCCCCCATCGATGCCCGGTACCGCTCTCACATCGGCTACATGCCCGAAGAACGCGGGCTGTACCCGAAGATGCCGGTCAAAGAACAGCTGGTCTACCTGGCCAAACTCCACGGCGTCGACTCCGCTGCTGCCTCCCACCGTTCCGAGGAGATCCTAGAGCGTCTCGGCCTCGCCTCTCGGGCAAAAGATGATCTGGAAGATCTCTCCCTGGGTAACCAACAGCGCGTCCAAGTCGCCGCCGCGCTGGTCCACGAGCCGGCCGCACTCGTGCTCGATGAGCCGTTCTCCGGACTCGACCCGCAAGCGGTCGAGACCATCCTGGAGGTCCTGCAAGATGTCGCCAGCCGGGGTGCCCCGGTGCTGTTCTCCTCTCATCAACTCGATCTGGTCGAACGACTCTGCGACGAGCTGGTCATCCTCGCCGACGGGCAGGTGGCCGCCAACGGCACCCGCGATCAGCTACTCGAGCAGGCCGACATTAAGGACTGGAGGTTGCGCACCGATGCCGGCACCGGGTGGGCCCGAGAGGTCCCCGGCATCACGGTCACCGAATTCGACGGCGGCGATCTACGCTTCACCGCCGAAAACCCCCAGACCGCCCATCAGTTACTGGCCCAGGCCATCACCCGTGGCACCGTCTTCGAGTTCGGTCCGATCCACCGGAGTTTGCACGAGATCTTCCACGACGTCGTCACCGACCAATCCGATACCGCTGACACCACCCCAGGAGACCACCCATGACCAGCTTGAGCGCGGCCAGCGTTGTGGCCGGACGTGAAATCAAAACCCGCCTGCGGTCCAAAGCCTTTGTGATTACCGGGATCATCTTGATCGCCCTGGTGCTGCTCGGTACGCTCTTCGGACCTCGCGTAGCCGAATCCTTGACCTCCGGTGGTTCCTCGGACACCACCGTAGCCATCTCCCAAGACGTCGTGGACGCCAGCAACACCGCCGAACCCCACGCCGGACTCGATGCGGTCCCCGGGCTTGAGGCCACCACCGTCGAAGACGCCGAGACCGTCACAGACCAGGTGACCTCCGGCGAGGCCGATGCCGGGCTGATCCTGACCGAAGTGACCGACACCAACCCCATGGGTATTGAAGTCCTCTCCCTGGGCGAACCCCCCAGCGCGCTCATCGACGCCCTGTCGATCGCCCCGGAAATCACCATCCTGGAGGATTCCGATGCCCAGAATTTCGCCATCATGTACCTGCTGGGCATGATTTTCGGTCTGGTTTACTTTATGGCGGCCATCCTCTTCGGTCAGACCATGGCCAGCTCCGTGGTCGAAGAAAAACAATCCCGGATCATCGAGATTCTGTTGGCTGCTGTCCCGGCTCGAGCCATCTTGTTCGGCAAGGTACTGGGCAACTCCATTGTCGCTTTCGCCCAGATCGCGCTGATGGCACTGGCCGCGGTCATCGGCATTCTGGTTAATGGCGACGACGAGCAGATGCCGTTGCTCAGTGAACAAATGATCGCTCCGACCCTGTGGTTCGTACTGTTCTTCGCCATTTCGTTTGTCATGGTGGCCGGGATGTACGCCGCGGCCGCCTCGATGGTTTCGCGCAATGAAGACCTTGGTTCCATCTCCACGCCCATCGTGCTCCTGATCTTGGTCCCCTACCTGCTGATTGTCATGTACCCCACCAATACCGCGCTCGTCACGGCGATGAGCTGGATTCCCTTCTCAGCAGTCGTTGCCATGCCGATTCGGGTCTTCACCGGCGAGGCGGCGCTGTGGGAAGTGCTGGGGTCACTGGGGCTGTTAATTCTCACCACCGCGTTGGTATTGGCCTTGGCCACCCGGATCTACCAGAACTCCGTGCTGAAAATCGGCAAAGCCGTCAAGTTCCGGGAAGCCTTGGCCTCCTAAGGCTCGGTGGCAATACCACCCACTGAGATACCGCAAGAGCTACTCATCCGCCGGGGACGACGTCCCTGACAGATGGGTAGCTCTTGGGATTCGCCAGGGCTCGGTCAGGGAGAATGAGACCGATCACTGCGCGCATCGTGGTCGAGATGATCGATGCACTCAAGTCAGTGTGTTGTCATTTCTGGCAGACTAGCAAACACGTGACCAGAGTGCGCACCGACCATGATTCAGATCATCTGTTGAGACTTTTGGGGGACACAATATTTTCTGGTCTGCCCTGCTGCGTGACTGCCGACCCCTCGTGTGCTCCGGCGACGATATCGATCCGAGTTTTTGGCAGCACCCACCACCTCCATGTGGTTGATTCACGAAGACCGGATCGAACCGCGTGAAGACGCTGAATCGCGTTGTGGCCAGTGGCGGTACATAGTCCACCCAGCTTTCATCAGGAGAACCGCACCACCAGCGGCCAGCACCAGGCCCATTCCGGGCACGAAAGCACCCCACGCATTCAGCTGAATCGAGTGGGAGACGATACTCCAGCATTGAAGTATCACGATGAGCGCGACGATACCTCCCGGACCTGCCGCATGACCGATAGCCAGTTTGCGACGGGGCACGAAAGCTCCCGCAAACGCCAGGCATCCAACCGCCAACGTGAGAACCCCTGGGCCGTCGGTCCCACGAAGATGGAACGTCTCACCGGTGAGGTCCTCCACCCAGGGCAATGACACCCACGGGAGAAAAGCGGAGATAATGAACATCATTCCGCCGAGCATCATCGGCCAGCTCCCCAGGTGAAAGATTCCCCACCCGTGCGCCTTGCGTGCTTTCAATCGCGCGACGATCCCAGATAAGCCCTGGTCGTCGGCGCCAGTCGGTGCAGTCTGCTCTCGTGCGGAGGTGCTCATACCCGGCACTCTACAGTGACACATATCACAGTGTCCAACCATAACCTAGCACTGGGGTGGAAAGCTTACGTGACCCATCAGTCAATGATGACCAGTAGATCTCTTCTTATTTTCTATTGTGACGTAGCGCACACTCAGGTAGTCTCCTTTCAAGCGTTTTTGCCGCATTCCTGAATCTACTGGGCCCGTGCCCACGATCGACGACAAAGGAGCATCACATGTCTGACAAGGCACAAGAAAACCCTTCTTCACACGCTCCGCCTCCGGATAACGGCTGGCGGCAACGCTATTGGAAGAAGAACCTTCGACTGATGATTGTGCTACTGATCATCTGGTTTACCGTTTCATTTGGTTTCGGGATTCTGTTGATCGAGCCTCTGAATAACATCGTGATTCTTGGATTCCCCTTGGGCATGTGGTTTGCCCAGCAGGGTTCGATCTACACCTTCGTGCTCCTGATTCTGGTCTATGCGCTGTGGATGGACCGGCTCGATAGAGAGTTCGGCGTCTCTGAAGTTGACCAGCGCGACGCTCAGCAGGGAGGTCACTCGTCATGAGTTCCTTGGAATTCTGGACATTCTTCTTCCTGATCCTGACCTTCGGTATCTATATCGTCATCGCCTGGCGCTCCCGAGTTAAAGAGACCAAGGAATTCTACGTCGCTTCTCGTGGGGTGCCAACGATAGCCAACGGTGCAGCGGTAGCCGCAGACTGGATGTCAGCGGCTTCCTTCATCGGTATGGCGGGCATGATCGCTTTCCTCGGCTCCGATGGGTCGGTCTACTTGATGGGGTGGACCGGCGGCTATGTTCTGCTAGCCCTGTTGTTGGCCCCGTACCTGCGTAAATGGGGCAAGTTCACTGTCCCGGAATTCGTGGGCGAACGCTACAACGACACGGTCCGGCTCGTGGCAGCTATCTGCGCCATCATCGTTTCCTTCACCTACGTCGTCGGTCAGATGACCGGTGGGGGTGTCGTCTTCTCGCGGTTCCTCGGTCTGGACCCGCAGTGGGCCGTGGTGGCCTGTGCGGCCGTGATTTTCTTCTACGCGGTGCTGGGCGGGATGAAAGGCATCACCTATACTCAGGTGGCGCAGTACGTGGTACTCATCATCGCTTACTTAATCCCCGCGGTGGCCATCTCGCAGTATCTCGGTAACTTTCCAATCCCCCAGATCACTTACGGGCAGATCTTAGAAGAACTCAACATGCTCCGTACGGATTTCGGTCTGCATGAGTTCACCGATGCATTCGCCGGTCGTGAGGGGGGCCAGCTGGATGTGTTTCTAGTCACTCTCTCGCTCATGCTGGGCACCGCTGGTCTGCCACACGTGATCATCCGGTTCTACACCACCAAAACAGTTCGTGGCGCTCGCTTCTCCGCCTTCTGGGCACTGTTCTTCATCTCATTGTTGTACCTGACCGCTCCGGCGATGGGCGCCTTTACCAAGCTCAATCTGCTCCGGGGCGCCCAGGGTTCCGACGAGGACGGCCTTCCGGGATGGATCACACCATGGCAAGAAACCGGACTCGTTGAGGTGAACACCACCGGTGACATTAATTCGGTGTCGAATGTGTCCGGAACGGCGGATCTCGTAGTCTCCAACGACATTTTGGTGCTCGCCTCCCCCGAAATTGGAGGCCTTCCCACCCCCATCGTCGGGTTGATGGCAGCTGGTGGAATGGCGGCAGCGCTTTCCACGGCAGCTGGCCTGCTGTTGGTGATCTCCTCGGCGACCTCCCACGATATTTACTACCGGATGATTTCGAAGGAAAGAGCCTCCGAGAGTCGGCAGATGTTGGTCGGACGCCTGGCCATGGCAGTTGCGGTAGTCATCGCAATCATTGCCGGACTGAATCCTCCGGCGTTTGTGGCCCAGGTAGTGGCCTTCGCCTTCGGACTGGCGGCCGCAACGTTCTTCCCGATCCTGATCTTGGGGATCTTCTGGAAGAATGCCAACGCCATCGGTGCAGCGGTCGGCATGCTCACCGGTTTGGTCTTCAGCGGCGGCTACATGGTCTACACCCTGGAGCTATTCGGCACCCCTGCCAATGAGCCCATCCTGGGTATCTCGCCGGAAGGCATCGGGCCCGTCGGCGCGTTGCTGAACTTCCTGATTACCATTGTGGTCTCAAAACTCACCAGACCTCCCAGCCAGGAAGTTCAGGAGATGGTGGAGTCGATCCGCTACCCCGCCCAGCAACAGCAGAAGGTTCCCGTTAATCGGTAGCCACATCTCAACCCTCAACGCCCTCACTCGCACCACGGCGCTCTCGGGCCAGTTTTCCGAAAGCGTCGTGGTGCCTTATATTCCGGGTTGGCACACCTCGGCCTGACGTTCGCATTTTCGGCATTCCGCAGCCCTTCTTCTACACTCCCGCTCACCAGCAACCCAGCAGCGGGAGCACCTTTCTCTTTCAGAAGCGCCGATCCATGACGAGCCGCTGTAGCAACTCTTCTCTTGAACACCTGCTGGAGTATGCCCGAGCATCGGCACGCACCAACCACACTGATGACGTTCTCACATCGGCCGAACTCTCCCTCGACAGACGAAGCCCAACAATGCTCGTCGTCCAGCTCGATGCGTTACCGCCTTCGGAACCAACCCCTGGAATACTTCGGGAATGCTTGGTGAAAGCGGTGATAGAGGACCGTTACGAGCAGGAACCCGCGGGCGAGGAGCAGCTGGTGGTATCACCGTATGTCACGACACCATGTTTGAGATCTCCGTCGCAACAGAATGGGCCGAACTCTGCGGTCGATCGCGCGCAACACGCTGTTCACGGCTCGGCCAGGCCACCGCCATATGAGGCCTGAAACCGAAGGTCGTGCCACCCACGCTACACCGAGGCTTCAGCTGACAATTCTCGCGCCCCCGCACGCGGGCGGGTAACATGTGTGTGGTCCGATCCACGCAGACTCTGCACCGTGAGGAGCGCTCATGCTCATCTCTGAGGAGCACTGGTGATTACTGATATTCCATTACGTCCCGAGCATGACGGTTCGGCCCTTTATCTTCTGGGCCCCACTGATCCGACCACCCTGGAATCGATCGTCATCGCCGCATCACGATCCTTGATGATTGACGCGGTGGGCACCGGCCCGATCAAAGCTACCCTACAGTCAATGGCGGCGCCCCACCACGTGGGATTGCGAGCTACCCTTCCCACTCCCTCGGGTGACGACCCCGCGCCCCAGCCCGGACCAGGGCCCGATCATCCCAACACCGCAGTGGTCTCGGTCCCGTTGTCCGAAGAAGTCCGGATCCGCGGGCTCATCTCCGCCCGCGGGATTTCCGGAGGCCGGATCGGCGTCGTTGATGCCAGCACCGAGGCCGTTGAGATCACGGCGCCTGTTGCCCCAGGTCCTGACAAAGAGAGCTAAACCATGTCATTCTTGCCTCGCTTGTCGCTGAGAAACCGCGCCTTTATCGCGTTGGTCTCGATCGTGATCACGCTACTGGGCTCCCTGTCGATGTTTCTCTTGCGACGCGAGCTGATCCCACCGGTGGAGCTTCCGGCGGTCGCCATCTCCGCCGTGAATCCCGGCGCCAGCTCAGAGCAGATGGCCGATCTGGTGGCCGAACCGCTCGAGCGTGAGTTACGCACCCTCGACGGGCTGAAACAAACCTCGGCCATCTCCAGCTCCAACTTCTCCATGGTCACCGTCGAGCTGGAATACGGCACCGACACGTATCGGGCAGCCTCGCAGGCGGAAGTCATCACCAACTACCTCGACGATCAGTTGCCCGAGGGCACCACGACGACCGTGTTGAGCGGTGGCACCGGTGATATCCCGGCGATGGTGCTTTCTGCGTCCTCGGACCGGGACTCCGCGGAGCTGATCGCCGATCTCGAGTTGGCCACCATTCCGGATCTGCAAACGATTGACGGGGTGGCCTCGGTCCAACAGTTCGGTGGGGACCAGCGCATCGTGCGCATCACCCCGGATGATGAGGCGATGGCCACAGCGGGTACCTCACGCACCGAGCTCGTCGATGCGTTGGAAGACGCCGGGGTAGTGCTCCCCGGGGGCACCGTCAACGACGAAGATGATCCCAGCAGCGAGATGGACGTAGCCATCGGCAATGAGCTCACCGCCGTCGAAGATCTCGAACAATTACTGATCAGCACCGATGAGAACCCCGTCCCGCTCGGTGATCTTGCCCAGGTGCAGGCTGAACAGCCTGAGCCCACCACCGTCTCGCGCACCAACGGCCAGGATGGTGTGTCTCTGCTAGTCATCCCGGCCGCCGATGCCAACTTCATCGAGCTTTCCGACCAGATCACCCAGGTGCTCGACGAGTCTGAAGAACAGCTCGGCCATGGCACTCAGTTCACCGTCATCTTTGACCAGGCCCCTTTTATTGAGGAATCCCTCTCTGGGCTGGCCCAAGAAGGCCTGATCGGTCTCGCGCTGGCCGTGGTGGTGATCTTCGGGTTCCTCTTCGCCGTGCGGCCGACGATCATCTCCGGTCTTTCGATCCCCTTGTCGGTCTTATTTGCCTTCGGCGGCATGCTGATCACCGACACGACGCTGAATATGATGTCGGTGGCGGGTTTGATGATCACCATCGGCCGGATGGTCGATGACTCCATTGTGGTGATCGAAAATATCGTCCGCCACCTGAAAACCACGCGACCGGTCACGCGCGCCCAACGACGCGCCACCATCTACCGGGCCACCGCTGAAGTCGCCTCCGCGGTGGTGTCCTCCACCGTCGTGGCGATGCTGGTCTTCGCCCCGGTGTTCTTCGTCTCCGGACTGGCCGGTGAGCTCTTCCGACCGTTTGCGATCACCGTGGTGCTGGCGCTGTTGGGCTCCGTGTTGGTGGCACTGACCATTGTGCCGGTGTTGGCCTACTGGTTTATGCGGGCTCCGAAAACGTCCACCGACACTGCCAGCACCGACGAGGACTCTGACCTCGATCATGACCTTGAGGCTGACCTCAAGACTGCTACCCAGCCCGAGATTCACGAACCCACCGGCGTCTTGGCCCGCGGCTACCGCCCCGTGCTGTCTTTGGCCCTGTCACACCGCTGGATCACCGTTGCCCTGGCCATCGCGGTCTTCCTCGGCTCCCTGGCGCTGACCCCGTTGCTGAAGGTCAACTTGCTCGGCGACTCAGGTATGAACATGCACACCGTAGACCAAACCGCCCCTGAAGGCACGAGCCTGCAACGCACCACCGAGCTGACCGAGGGCCTTTCGGAGCAACTACAACAACTCGAGGTGGTCGATGTGGTCCAGGTCGATATTGGCGCCGATGCCACAACCGGAGCTCTGGCCAGCAATATCGCGAACTACACGCTGATTACCGACCCCGAGGCCGATCAAGCCGAGGCCGCCGCCACCATCGAGCAGACCGTGACCGCCTATCGCGAAGAGCATCCTGAGGCCGGTGAGATACAGCTCACCGATGCCTCATCCATCCTGGGCTCCTCCACCGTCGATGTGGTGCTGGAATCCCTTGACGATGATTCCCGTACTCAGGCCAACGACCTGCTGGTCGATCAGATCGAACAGCTCGACTCGGTCGAACGCGTCGATTCCGATCTGGCCGGTAGCCAGCCCTCGGTGTCAATCACCATCGATCCACAGGCCGCCGCCGAGGCAGGAATGACCCTGAACGAGGTCACCGGGCTGATCACCTCCTACACCACCGACTATCCGGTGGCCAATGTCAGTATCGACGGGGCCGATCTGGACGTCCACCTCACCCCGGCCGCCGATATTGACACCATCCAGGAATTGGAAGACCTCGATTTAGGCGGGATCCCACTGACCGATGTGGCCGACATCGAGCGGATTTCCATCGCCCCACAAATCAATAGCTCCAATGCGGTGCGTACCGTGACCCTTTCGGCCACTCCGACCAACCCCGACGATATCGGTACTCTGACCGACGAGATCACCCAGGTTATGGACGACACCGATCTACCCGAAGGCGTCACCGCGGAGATCGGTGGTCTGGCCAGCGACATTGACACCACCTTCTACCAGCTGATGCTGGCCATGGTCGCCGCGGTCTTGCTGATCTATGTCGTGCTGGTCTGGCTGTTCAAATCCCTGATCCAACCACTGGTGTTGCTGATGTCGATCCCCTTCGGCATCAGCGGGATGATCTTGGCGTTGTTGCTGACCGGCACGCCCATCGGCGCCCCGGCGATGATCGGCCAGCTGATGTTGATCGGCATTGTGGTCACCAACGCGATCGTGCTGATCGATCTGGTGAACCAGTACCGTGATCGGAAGATGTCGATCAACGACGCCCTACTCTACGGTGGCGGGCACCGCATCCGTCCGATCCTGATGACCGCTGCGGCCACCATCGGCGCGATGATTCCCCCAGCCCTGGGTCTGTCGGGGCAATCCAGTTTCGTCTCCGCCCCGATGGCGATCGCGGTGATCGGCGGGCTGGCGTTCTCCACCGTGGTCACGCTGATCATTGTGCCGGTACTGTACTCGCTGACCGAACGTGGCGGAACCTACCGCCGCGGCGAGCACGCCAGCAGTGACCACCAGCAGTGACTGACCCGAAACAGCACATGGCCCCGGCCGCTGACTGCGACCGGGGCCATGCACCTATTCTCATCACTCACACCTTGAAGAGGCACTATCTAGTCTAAGAAGCCGCGATGAAAGCTGGCCGGGAACCAGCTGGAAACTTACTGTGAGTCTCGATGAGCGACATCATCCTCCAGGAGGACCCCACCCACACCCCACACCGGCTAAAGTAAGGCCCGGACCGACACCCGGCCCGTCCCCAGACCACATCACACAGCCCAGGGAGGAACACCACGGTGACTGACCCGGAGAGTAGCCAGCGTACCCGCAAGATCCGGAAACGCTCTCAACCCTCCACCGAGGTTGACCCATCCCCCGACGCTCGCGCAAAATTCCTCCGCGAGCGGGATGTCAACGACCCCGGCCTGGTCACCGGCACCCAGGGCCTCACGGGCGAGCAGGTACAGGCCCGCATCGACCGCGGGCTGATCAATACCCAACCTGCGGGCACCTCCCGCACGCTGTGGGCGATCCTGTCCACCCACTTATTCACCATGTTCAATCTGGTGATTGGACTCTGCGCGCTGGGCATTATCCTCTTAGGCCGCTGGCTGGACCTGTTGTTCTCCTTGGCCGCGCTGTCCAACGTGATCATCGGCGTGATCCAGGAGTACTCGGCGAAAAAGAAACTCGATCGCATCGCGTTGCTGAATCAGGACGACATTGTGGTGATGCGCCACGGTACCCCCACCTCGATCGGCCTCACCGACGCGGTGCTCGACGATGTCGTGGTGCTGCGTCGTGGCGATCAAGTCCCGGCCGACGGGGTGGTGATCTCCTCCCAGGATTTCGAGGTCGATGAATCTCTGGTCACCGGTGAAGCCGACCCGGTGGCGAAAAAAGTCCAGCACACCGTGCTGTCAGCCACCTCAGTTGTCTCCGGAACCGCCCTGATGCGTATCACCGGGGTGGGGCACGATTCCCACGCCGCCCAGCTCACCTTGAAAGCCCGCGAATTCACCACCGTGCACTCCGAGCTACGCGCCGGGCTGGAAAAAGTCGCCGGCTGGATCACGGTCTCACTCATCCCGCTGATCGCCATCACCCTTTTCGGCCAGGTGATGGCCGTGGGCGGATGGGACCAGGTCTTAGGCCACGGCAGTCTGGAGACCCCGCTGATCTCGACCATCGCCGGTATTACCACCATGATCCCGCAGGGCCTGGCCCTGATGACCACGATCAGCTTCGCTATGGCCGCACTGTCGCTCACCGGCAAAAAAGTGTTGATCCAAGAACAACCCGCCGTGGAAATCCTGGCCCGTGTCGATACGGTCTGTCTGGATAAAACCGGCACTCTGACCGAAGGTGGCATCCTGTTCGACGCCGCCTACCGGATCGACCCGACGAGCGGTGATCTCACCACACTAACGACCCCCACCACATCAGCCACTGACTCCACGGCCCAGCCACCCGCCTGGCAACAGGTACTGGCCACCATTGGCGCCGACCCCAACGCCAACCCCACCGCGATCGCGTTGCGGGAACACTTCACCCAGCAACCCGATCAGCCACTGACCGATCACGTGGTCTTCGCCTCCGAACGGCGCTGGTCAGCCTTTGGCTTCGGCACCCCCACTACCGGGGACCCGGCAGCAGACGAGGTGACCGGTGGCTGGTTTCTGGGCGCCCCGGAGGCCCTGATTTCCCAGCTGGATCCCACGCTGGCACCGGTCATTCAGCAACACACCACCGCCCTGGCCACCAACGGTCTGCGCACCATGGTGCTGGCCCGAGCCCACGCCGGTGCTGCTCATGCTACCGCCGAGCACCCCTGGTTCGGTGACAGCGCTGACCTGCCCGATCGCTTAGTACCCGAGCTGGTGCTGACCTTCGGAGAGAACGTGCGTGACGACGCCGCAGAGACCCTGAACTATTTCCGTTCCCAAGGCGTACAGCTCAAGGTCATCTCCGGGGACTCTCCCCACACCGTGGCAGCCGTGGCCCGTGCCGTGGGCTGGGAGCACGACGCCCCAGCTAGCGAGCGCACCCAGAGTACGGCCCCCAGCCTCGCCTTCGACGCCCGCAATTTACCCGAAAATGACGCCGAACTGGCCGGCATCATGGACGAATATTCCGTCTTCGGCCGCGTCTCCCCGGACCAGAAGAAACGCATGGTCGAGGCCCTGCGCGCCTCCGGTCACACGGTGGCCATGACCGGAGATGGCATCAATGACGCCCTGGCGCTGAAGCCCGCAGATTTGGGGATCGCTATGGGCAACGCTGCCCCGGCCACCAAGGCCGTCTCCCGGATGGTGCTACTGGATTCAAAATTCGACCGCCTCCCCTCAGTACTGGCCGAGGGTCGCAAAGTTATCGCCAACGTCGAGCGCCTAGCGCATCTGTTCTTGGCCAAAACCGCCTACGCATTCGGCTTCGTGCTGATCTTCTCTCTGCTGTTCTGGCAATACCCGCTCCTGCCCCGCCAAGCCTCCACCGCCGACGCACTGTTCATCGGCATCGCGTCCTTCCTCCTCGCCCTGATGCCCAACCCGCGTCGCTATGTGCCCGGTTTTCTCCACCGCGCACTGCGTTTCGCCATCCCCTCCGGGGCGGTCATCGTCCTCGCACTGGTGGCGATCAACCTGGTAGGCCGGTGCTATGCCAGATCCTTCGCCGGCGAGCTCCCCTTCTTCGACGACCCCCTCGACGCGCTGGGCTCCCCGGCCTCTTGGGATGGGTACGTCGCCGCCGCAGAGCACGTCGCCGGTGCTGCGTTGACCATGGAACAACTCCAAACCGCTACCATGATCACCTTGACCCTGACCGGGTTGTGGCTGCTGAATGTCATCTCCCGTCCGCTGAATTGGCAGAAGATCGGGATCCTGGCGATCATGTACGCCGGCCTCGTGCTGGTGGTCGCCGTGCCCTTCTCGCAGTGGTACCACCAGTTCATCCTGCCCCCCACCCCGATCCTGCTGGCCTCGATCGGGATTGCGGTTGCCGGATCGCTCGGGCTCGAACTGGTCTACCGAGTGCACAACCGCTGGTTGTGCGCACATCAGCCCGAAGCACTCCCGGCGGGATAGGCTAGAGAGATGACCTGTGCAGAGCCAATATCCCCACCGAGGCAGACATCCCTGCCTCTGTCCATCCTGGATCGGGCCAATACGCGAACTGGCTCCTCAGCCGGTGCGGTCCTGCATGACGTCATCACCCGCGCCCAACACGCCGAAACTCTGGGGTACCACCGGTTTTGGGTCGCCGAACACCACGCGGTCCCCGGCATCGCCGGATCCACCCCCGCCGTGCTGATGGCCGCCATCGCCCAAGCTACCCAGACCATCCGGATCGGCTCCGGTGGGATCATGACTCCTAGCCATCAGCCCCTCGTGGCCGCCGAGTACATCAGCACCCTGGAGGCCCTGTTCTCCTCCCGGATCGATATCGGGCTGGGCTCCTCGGTCGGCTTCACGGCCCCAATCCGTCGCGCACTCCACCAACAACATGCCGACCGCTACCATTTCCCTGAGCAACTGCGCGAGATCATCGCTTTGTTGAACGGGACTGCTGAGATCACCCTGCAACCACCGAATGAGGCAGCCACCCCGTTGTTTGTGCTCGCCTCAAAGCGTTCGGTGGCCACTGCCGCCGAGGTGGGGGCCGGTGTGGTGATCGGCGGACCGGCCCTCCCCCAGTTCTCCGTAGCCCACCGCGACGAACTGGCCGCCTATCGGGATGAGTTTGTCCCCGATCCGCACCGCAACCAGCAACCCCGGGTGATTTTATCCCTCAACGTGGCAGTAGCCGAGACGGAAGCCCACGCCCACGACCTGTTGCTCTCCGAGGCCTGGGCGATGGCCCGCTCCCGGAACGTGGGCGCCTTCCCGCCCTTGGATGATCCCACAGAGGTCCGCCACGCCCTGGATCACGCCACCGCCCGCGAACGTGCGCACACCGATGAGCACCTCGCTCAAGGCCTGGCCGGCACCCCCGAGACCGTGGCCGCCCGGGTGCGTGAGCTGGCCGAATTTTACCAGGCCGATGAGGTGCTAGTCACCGGTGGCATCTTCGACCCCGCCGACCGGCTCGCCGTCGACAAACAACTCATCGCCGCGTGGGGTTGAGGCTCTGTCGGCCGGCTGCCTGAGGCGTGCGCGACTGTTGGCGCACCACCGTGGACCGGCACAACCCTGACAGGTCCTGACACACTCACGTCAGCCGTAGTAGGGTCAAGTTGTGAACGACTCCCAACGACCCCCGGTCCAGGGCTCACTGATCGACGCCCTGGTGCGGGCCCAGGCAACAGGCACGGTGGAGATCATCGATCTCACCAACGAGCTCTCAGCCGATATTGCGGTGTTGCGCCTGCCCGCCCCCTACATCAATTTGCACGACTTCTCCCTCGAGCCGGTGGCCGCCTTCGATGAGCGGGCCCCGTTGTGGGCGCATCATAATTTCCGGATGGGTGAACACGTGGGCACTCACGTCGATGCCCCCGCCCACTGGATCACCGGTCGCGATGGCAAGCACATCCACGAGCTGGCCCCAACCCGACTGATTGGTCCGGCCGTGGTCCTCGATTTCGTCGCCGAGGCGCGGGCTGATCCCGACTGGTGCCTGGAGATTGCCGACGTTCAGCAGTGGGAGCGCACCCACGGCCCCTTACCGCCAAACTGCTGGGTGTTACTACGCACCGGCTGGGATGCCTACGCCCGCGATCCCGAAAAATCTCTCAACGCTGACCAGCATGGCCCCCACACCCCCGGGGTGTCGCCCGCAGCCGCCGAATGGCTCTCCCAGCGTGAGGAGGTCTCCGGTTTCGGAGTTGAAACCGTCGGCATCGATGCCGGCTTGGCTGCCGGATTCGAGCCGGCCTTCCCGGTGCACCACTACCTGCTCGGGGCCGATAAATATGGGGTCACCTCCCTCCAAAACCTCGATCAGCTACCACCCACCGGCGCGTTGATCGTCGTCGCCCCATTGCCGATCAAAAACGGCACCGCCGCCCCGGCGCGCGTCTTCGCGATCGTTGAACGCCCCGGTGCCGTGGCCGGCCAGCACCCCGCCAGTCCTTCCAGCTCAGACGGTGATCGCCGATGACCGAACAACCAGCTCAACAACCCCAACCCGCCCCGCACGACTCACCCGCCCAGCCGACTCTGGTCCAACGTGTGGCCGAGATCTTAGCCGAGCACGGCCTGACCCACGTCTTCGGTGTGGTCGGCTCGGGGAACTTTCATCTCACCAACCAGCTGATCGCCGCCGGGATCGAGTTCACCGCAGCCCGCCACGAGGGAGCAGCCGCGTCGATGGCCGACGCCTACACCCGATTGGCCAGCCTCGATTCCCCCGAAACCCGACAGGTCCGTCCCGAGCTGAACCCCACCGGGTTCGCTGCGGTCAGCGTCCACCAAGGGTGCGGGCTGACCAATACCCTGACCGGACTGACCGAAGCCGCCAAATCCGGCACCGGCATGCTGGTGCTCACCGCTGAAACACCCCAGGAGTCGGTGGGCTCGAATTTCAAGATCGACCAGTTCAGCCTGGTGGAAGCCGTGGGTGCCACCCCGCTACGCATCAGTGACCCCAATGAAGTGGCGACAGTACTTGACGAGGTCTTCCAACATCTCGCCCGACGTCATACCGTGGTGCTGAACTTACCGATCGATCTGCAGACCCAACCGGTCACCGCCGAACGTCAAGTCCCCCACCGGGGCCCGCGCACCGGCACCATCCCGCAACTTTCCCAGGTGACCCGAGCAGCCAAATCCTTATTTCACGCCCAGCGCCCGGTGGTACTGGCTGGTCGGGGCGCGTTGCACGCCCGCACCGAGATCATCGCTCTGGCCGAAACCGCCGGGGCACTGCTGACCACCTCCGCGGTGGCCAACGGACTCTTCGAGGGACACCCGTGGAACCTGGGCATCTCCGGTGGATTCTCCTCTCCGGTGACCGCCGAGCTCATCTCCCAAGCCGATCTGGTGCTGTCCTTTGGTTGTGCCCTGAACGACTGGACCACCCGCCACGGGGAGCTGATTAACGACGAGGCCACCCTGATCCAGGTGGACCATTCCCCGTGGGCGATCGGGAAATTCCGAGAGGTCTCCCAAACCCTGGTGGCTGATTCCGCTGCGGTGGCGGAGGCCGTCAACGCCGAGCTAACTCGCCTACACCACGACGCTGCGGAACATTCCGAGACACCGTCGGTGACCGGGTACCGCACCGATCACGTGCGTACCAAGCTCTCGGCAAAATACTTCAACGAGGTCCCCCTTGCCGGTGGCGATCTGAGCACCGAGGACCGTATTGACCCCCGCGTGCTCTCTACCAAACTCAACCGGCTGTTGCCCGAACAGCGCGTGGTGACCACCGATTCGGGAAACTTCATGGGCTACCCGGTGGCCTATCTGCGCGTTCCGGACGTGCGCGGATTCTGTTTCACCCAGGCCTTTCAGTCCATCGGGCTGGGACTGGGCACGCTGGTCGGTGCTGCCTTCGCCGAACCGACCCGCATGCCGGTCCTCGGCACCGGCGATGGCGGATTCGCCATGGGCATCTCCGAACTGGAGACCCTGGTTCGGTTGCGCATCCCAGCGGTCGTGATCATCTATAACGATGCCGCCTATGGGGCCGAGCTCCATCACTTCGGCCTGCAACCGGGGCAAGATAGTGCCCGGAACACGGTGACCTTCCCCGACACCGACTTCGCCCGGATCGCTATCGGTTACGGGGCCCGGGGGATCACCGTGCGTGTCGCCGAGGACCTCAGCCAGGTCACCGATTGGCTCGAGACCGCCGTGAGCGCCGATGAGCACGGTCGTCTGACCGGCACCCCGCTGATCGTGGATGCCAAGATCGCCTCAGATGGTGGCGCTTGGTGGCTCGAGCAGGCCTTGAGGCACTAAGTTCGGCCCTGCGTGTCCTGGGAAGACGTCGAACATTGACCTTGCTACAGCCGTAGGGAAGAATCGAAGTGAGAGCACCCTCGCTTGAAAATCGGGTGTCCACCATTTCGTATCACCCCCACCTCGGGTGAAGAAAAAGGAGAATGACATGGGTCTTTTCAGCTTTCGTAACATCTTGACCTTCGGTGCCGGTGCTGCCGCGGGGTACTTTTTGGGCTCCCGCGAGGGGCGCAAGCAGGCCGAGGAGATCGCCCGCCAGGCCCAGGAATTCTGGACCGACCCCAAGACCCAGCAACAGGTACACGATGTGACCTCCAAGGTGACCAGTGTGGTCAAGGAAAAGTCTCCGGCTCTGGGCGACGCTGCTGAAACCGCCGCCGGCATCGTCGACAGCTCCACCGGTTACACCTCCGAGACCGCCCAGTCCGAGAACACCGGCACATCCGCTGATTCCGACACCACGTCCAACTCGACGTCGAACTCCACCTCCAAGACCACCAAGCCGTCCGGCGGTGCACACGCCAACTCATGATGACCACCGGCGTTCACCCGCCGTGTCATACACCGTCATATCCGGGCCTGGATCCCTCAATGAGCGGGGGTTCGGGCTCGGTTGTGATGCTCGAGAGCAACAGCACACCAGAACCTGAGACCTCCCGTGTTACGTCGTCATAACGGCTCCGTCACGCCGTTGTTCATCTATGAGTCACCATCAATATCACCTAATTCACTTGCATTTAACACCTACTTCTGTATCGTATAGCTCAGCCCTGAAAACCAGGGCCTGAACGTGCCTGAGACGACGAATACCCGCCCTTGGGTCGTGGCCGATGGCTCGGTTCATCATCTACTCAACCTTGTCAGGAGTGCTTAGGCACCGATGTTGACCAAATTGCACGACGCGTTAAAGTTGAAAACATCCCCGGTGATTTTCTTTTCCTCCGCCGGGATCATCATTCTGTTCGTGATTGCCACCATCGCCTTCACCGAGCCACTGGGCGGGGCAGTCTCCACCGCCTCCGATTGGTTGCTGACCAACCTGGGTTGGTTCTACGTCCTAGGTGTGACCGTCTTCCTGGGGTTCTTGATCTACATCGCGCTTGGCCGGTTCGGTCGCGTCAAGCTCGGCCCCAATGACGAAAAGCCCGAGCACTCCGGTCTAGCCTGGTTCGCGATGCTGTTCGCGGCCGGTATCGGTTCGATTCTGATGTTCTGGGGTGTGGCCGAACCGGTCAGCCACTTCGGTGATCCGCCACGTGGCCCCTCGCTGGGCATTGAGGCAGGTACCGACGAGGCCGCCGTGGAGGCGATGAACTTCACCTTCTATCACTTCACGTTGCACACCTGGACCATCTTCACCCTGCCGGCACTGTGCTTCGCCTACTTCATTCACAAACGCAACCTGCCCCCACGGGTGTCCTCGATCTTCCAGCCCATTCTGGGTGAAAGAATCCACGGTCCGATCGGTAAGTTCATCGACGTGGTGGCCATCGTTGGTACCGTCTTCGGTGTTGCAGTTTCCATCGGTCTGGGTACCCTGCAGATCAACGGTGGTCTGGGTCAGCGCTTCGGTGTGCCGAACTCGGCTGGCTGGCAGCTGATCATTATCGGTGTGGTCACCGGTGTGGCTCTGCTCTCGGTGTCGCTGGGGCTGGATAAGGGCATTAAAGTGCTCTCCAACATCAACATCGTGATGGCCATCGGTCTGCTGATCTTCGTGCTCATCACCGGTTCGACCCTGTTCATGTTGCGCGGTACCTTCGAGTCCCTGGGAAGCTACCTGCACAACCTGCCCGAAATGGCGCTGTGGAACGACACCTTCGCTAATACCGGCTGGCAGAACACCTGGACCGTGTTCTACTGGGCCTGGACCATCACCTGGTCGCCGTTCGTCGGAATCTTTATCGCCCGCATTTCCAAGGGTCGCACCGTGCGTCAGTTCGTGCTCGGTGTGCTGGCTATTCCATCGGCCTTCTCCATCCTGTGGTTCGGTATCTTCGGCTACGGTTCCTTCGATATCGAGCTCAATGGCGACGGTGGCCTGGTCGAGCGCGTGGTCGACGAGGGAGACATCCCCGGCGCGCTCTTCGCCTTCCTGGAACACCACCCGTGGTCCTACCCGATGTCGATCCTGGCCATCATCCTCGTGGTGATCTTCTTCATTACCTCGGTCGACTCGGCCGCACTGGTCACCGACACCATGGCCAACGGTCACGAGGACTACAACCCGCTGGGCCAGCGCATCTTCTGGGCGGTGGCCATCGGTCTGATCACCGCCACCCTGCTGGTCTTCTCCGCTGAGGGCGGTCTGACTGCACTGGAACAGACCATTATCTTGGTCGGTCTGCCATTCTTCGTGATGGGCTACTTCCAGATGTACGCGCTCTACCGCGCCCTGCGTGAGGACGCCGGTGAGTTGCCCCAGATCCGGACTCGCGAGTGGAAGAAAGTCCTGCCACCGGAGGAATACGCCCGTCGTGACGCCGACGATGACTTCAACACCGATGATGTGGTCGTCGAGCCCGAGGCCGAAGAACCGGCTCCGGTCATGCGCGATCCGTACCTGGATCTGGAAACGATCGAGCCCAGGGCCAAGCACGGTACCCTGGCTGCCCGCACTAGCTCGGCCCCGCTACCCAAGGTGCCCAAGAAGGACCGCAACCAGTAAGGGCCCTGATTAGTAAGGGCCAGTCTGGGCCGGGGCTCGCTGAGTCCCACACGGCATGAGAAAACCGGCAGGGTTTCTCCCTCAGCGGGAGAGGCCCTGCCGGTTTGCTGTCTGGCGGTCCTAGCGCTGCAAAGATCCCGGCGTGAACTGGGAACCGTGGTGGCGTTCATTGAGGTGATCGCCCTGACCAAACAGCTTCTGACGCAACGTGCCCGGAGCGTAGCCGGTCTTGTACCGCCCCAGCTTCTGCAGCTGTGGCACCACGTACTCGACGATGTCCTCGAAGGTGCCTGGGGTGACCGCATAGGCTAAATTGAACCCGTCGATATCGGTCTCATCCTGCCACTGGATCATCTTCCGGGCCACGGTCTCGCCGGAGCCGACGATGACCGGGCCGAAGCCGCCCACACCGACCCATTCGGCCATTTTGCGCACGGTCCACTCCCCGTCATCTCCCGACGCCTGCTTGAAGGTCTCCACCGTGGACTGGATCGCGTTTGATTCCACCTCACCCAGCGGCTCGTCCAGATCGAACGTGGACAGGTCCAAGCCCATCCAGCCTGACATCAGCACCAGGGCGCCTTCCACATCGGCGTAGCTGGCGTAGTCTTCAAACTTCGCCTGGGCCTCGTCATCGGTGGCTGCGGTGATCACCGTCAGCATCGCGAAGATCCGCAGATCATAGGGGTCACGGCCGGCATCCACTGCCGCCTGGCGTAGCTTTTCCACAGTCGCGCTCATCAGCTGTGGGGTGGGCGAGTTAATGAAGGAGGCTTCAGCGTGCTTACCGGCAAACGCCCGACCTCGGGTGGAGGCACCAGCCTGGAAAATCAATGGCACCCGTTGCGGGGAGGGCTCGGTGACCGCGGTGCCGGGAACGGAGAAGTACCGACCCTGGTGGTTGATATTATGCACCTTGGTCGGATCGGTGAACACCCCGGTGCCACGATCCTCGACCACCGCATCGAGCTCCCAGGAGCCATTGAGTAACTTATAGACCACGTCCATGTACTCATCGGCGTGATCGTAGCGCTCGTCGTGTTCCATCTGATCGACATTGCCCATATTGCGGGCCGCGGAGGGCAGATACCCGGTGACCACGTTCCACCCGATCCGGCCGTCGGTGAGATGATCCAAGGTCGCCAGTCGCCGAGCGAAGGGGTAGGGGTGCTCATAGGCGGTACCGGCGGTGACCCCAAAGGAGAGGTTCTCGGTCACCGCGGCCATCGCCGAGACCAGCAAGAACGGGTCGTTGACCGGCACTTGGGCCCCGGAATTCAGCGCTGCCCGGGGTGAGTCCTCAAAGACGTCGTAGGGACCGAGCACATCGGCAATAAATAGCCCATCGAACAGGCCCTTTTCCAAGATCTGGGCCAGCTTGGTCCAGTAGCCGATCGTGTTGTATTCCCGGGCGTGATCCTCCGGGTGGCGCCACAGCCCCGGGGACTGGTGCACCACGCAATTCATGTCGAAAGCGTTGAAGAAAATCTCGCACTCGCCGTTCTGGCCGGTTTCAGGGGTGGTCGACATCGAAAGATACTCCTTCCATCGGTCTTGGCATTAGCACCCGGGCACGGACCGTGGACCACGGGTTGCTGCGGCGTCAACGAGCCAAGTCTCTCAGCCACTCTGGATGGGACGAGACCATCACCTAACCTGGGGCTTTTCGACAGAATGTGGCTGAGGCAAACCGCCGTGCGAGTGGAGACCGGTTGCTACCGGGGCGTGCTGCTGGGGCTATCGGTTCTGCGCCAAATAGGTGCTGGGCACGGTTCCGTTGACTTCCCAGTCACCGACCATCCTGGCCTTGAATACTGATGGATCATGGGTGGCCAGGGTCCGGGCGTTGCGCCAGTGCCGGTCCAGGGCCAAACCGGTGGAGGTCGCCGAGGCCCCGAGCACGTCAAAAATACCGGTGCAGACCTCCAACGCCAGTGACGGGACCGTAATCGCTGCCCGCTGGGAGGCCACCAGCGTCTCGATCCACCCGGAACCGGGCTGAGTCTCTTGACGACCAGCGTCGGTGGCCTCTTGGGCTACCACGGCCTCATCCAGTTGCGCACCGATCGCGCGCACCGCTTGCTCACACAGCGCTGATTTGGCGGAGAGTTCTCCCACAATCCCCAACAGTTGATCGTCTTCGCGCGGGGTGGACCCGGTCGAGGTGTTGAAAACGCGGGTGCGCTGTTGCAACGCGGCCATCCCATCGCGCAACGCCGCCCGGGCAATACCGGCCTGCAGGGCCAGCAACGTGACCTCAAGCATCACGTTGAGAATACCCCGCCGGGAATCACCCGGCCGGTCATAGACCGCCTCGGCCAAAGCGTCTTTCATGATCAGCGATCCGGTCGCAGTCAGCCGTTGCCCAAAACCGTCCCAGTCATCACGGACTCGCACGCGGGGCTGTTTCACCGCAACCACGGCCACCGCGGACAGACAATCCTCAACGCGCACCCCCGATTCGCCATGACGGCGTCGCTGACGGGCTCGTTTCAGCGCCAAATCATGGTCACGATCCACGCCCACCATCGTCCAGGTCGAGGCCAGCGTGCCCGTGGAGTAGTACTTGGTGCCCGACACGGTGAGGTTGCCCACCTCATCGGCGCTGACTGTGGTGGGCTGGGAGACCTGATCCATCGTGGCTGACAACGCCGAACCGCCCCACTCGCCCTGGTCAATCCGATGCCACCACTGCTGCATCTCGGACGAGGTGGTCACCGCGCGCAAATACTCAATAAACACCACATGCGATCGCCACATATGGGCGACGTTCACATCTTCGGTGGCGAGATCCATCATCAGGCGCAGCACCGTCTCGAAGCTCGCGACCGGTTGCTGCGGATCCTGTCGGGGCACCGTAACGGCCCCGAGCCCGGCATCGCGCAACTGCTCGAGCGGAATGATCGGAAGATGTCGCCCGGCTTCTCGCGCGCGATCACCACGGCCGATCTCGTCAAAGAGCTGCCGAAACTGACGGGAAAAATGTGCGTAACTCACAGCCGGTAATGCCTCCATCATTGTTGGCATGAGCGCCCGCTCCCGAAAGAACAGGCGATTACTGCGGCGTCAACGAGCGAGGTTTCTCGGGCGCTCTGAACGATTGATGCATCCACTGTAACCGATGATCGCTCAGGCGCCAATCAGCGACGTGACCTGCCGATCGGCTGCATCAGGGCTCGCATAGCATATCGGGCTCGATCCATGCGAAGCCTCATCCACAGCGCAGGCTGTATCCACAGATTAGTTCGGTCCCGGCCCGGGGTAACCCACCGGCTCCTAGCGTAAACACCGTCCGATACATCTCTGCTGAAGGGAAACTCGCTGTGAACGCACGCTCAACACCTCTGATTCCTACCCGGTTGCTGACCACCGGGGCCACGCTGGGTGTGGCCGTGGCGATGACCGCTTCCCCGGATCTCGCCCACGCCACTGTCACCGACCACCAGATCACGCAGACACGATTCACCGGCGTCTGGCGGGATACCGGCTCACACGAGACGGCCTCATGGCATTCGGTCCCGGACTTTGATGTGGGTGATTCCACCACACTGACCGGCCACGGTGAACCCGGCTACCGCGTGCACACCACTGAGGCCGACGGGAGCAACCCCCGGACGGTGGCCACCGGCCTGTTCCAGGTTGAGATCAACGGCGAGACAATTCCGGCCTACTGTTTGGAGATCTCGCAAGCGACCTTGATCGATTCTATCGGCACCGTAGATCGGTGGGACGATTTCGCCAAAACCTCCCCGGGCCCGGAGCACACGCGGGATGCCTCCACCTCTTTGCGGGTGGGGTGGATCGTGCAGAATTCCTACCCGGCCCTGGAACTGGAGGAGCTGGCGGCCAACGTACCCGGAGTCAGCCAGTTGGCCAGCGACGAGGCCATTGCTGCCACCCAGGCGGCAATCTGGCACTATACCGACGAGATCACGCTGGAAGACAAGACCGTCTCGGCCTCAAACCGTAGCGCCGATTTGGGTGAGAACTCGGTGGATCACGTGCGGGCAGTCTACGACTATCTCATCGAAGAGGCCTCGGGACTTGATCTTCAGGCGCATCAGAGTACCGCGGCGGCCCCGGGGAGCCTGCAGGTGGACGCCGAAGAGTTTCTCATTCCTGCCGACCGTGATGCGTCAGACCAGACCTTGCTGGGGCCGGTGACCATCGACGCCGCATCAGGCCATCTGGCCCTGTCGGCTGAGTCAGACTCCGGCCTGGAGTACACCTACACCAATGAAGACGGCGAACCGCTCGACCTACAACGCGTGGCGCACGGCGACGAGATTTACCTAGCGCACACTGCGGATTCTCCTGACGAAGACACCGTGACTTGGACACTGGAACAATCCCACGTCTCCCAACACCGGTTCGTCACTCTGCCGGTACACCCCGAGTCACACCGTCGCTCTCAGGCGATCTTGCTCGTCACCGCCCGGCAACACGGGCACGAAGACCAGGTGGAGCTGAGTTTCCGGACCGAGACTCAGCCGGCCGTAGCGTCCAGTTCCCCAGCCGAGGAGCCGGCAGACTCTGAGACGTCGCCCGAAGCCACGCCCCAGCAGCCCCCAACCCCCGCAGAAACCCCCACACACGAACCGGAAGAATCCCCTGCCCAGACCAGTGAAGAGCCCGCAGACACCGAATCTAGCCCCGCGACCTCGGATGTCGCCAAGCCGGTCAATGCCCCGGCAGAGGTGGATGACACTGACCAGGCCGAGCCAGACAGCAACAACGGTGAGCACAACTCCCAGGTAGCTGACGATGAACTGGCCAAGACCGGCAGTACCTCCTCGTTGCTCTGGGCTGGCGTGGGTGGCGCGATCGTGTTGCTGGTGGGCATCCTGCTGGTGCGGTGGCGTCACCGAGACGACGCCTAAACGCTCTGGAATTTCCCGAGCTTTGAACTCCCCGATCAAGACCCCGACGAACGCGGTTTCACCACGATGAGATCCCAGACCGCGTTTGCTCGGGGTCTTTTATGACACCCGATTTTGACAAGCGGAGAAACGAAAAGATTAGATAAGCACGTAACCATCCAGAGCGGTTGAGAGATCTGGCTCTTTGACACCGCAGCAACCCCGACACGTTAGACACAATTGTCTGTTGCTTCGACTGGCACATTGACGTGAATCAGCAGGGTGCTAACGCCAGGAACGATGGAGAGTGATGTACGTGCCTTCTGTTGCTTCGTCCACCCCCGGCGCCGGTGCCTCCGGTCAACCCCTTTCCAGTACCTACGGTCAACTCGCGTCCGGTTCACAACTATCGGTCACCTTCGACCACGTCGGGCGTAGCTTTACCACCGACGCCGGGACACGCACCATTCTGCGCGATATGTCGTTCACGGTTGCTCCCGGGGAGATCTTATCGATCATCGGAGCCTCCGGATCGGGAAAATCCACGTTGCTTCGCATCGTGGGGGGCCTGGATACCGAAAACACCGGGCACGTGCTGATCGGTGGCGACACGGTAGTAGCCTATGACCCCCGAACCGCTGTCGGATTCCAAGAGCCCCGACTGTTGCCGTGGCGTAGCATTGCCGCCAATGTAGCGCTCGGGCTACCCCGTGGCACCGGTCGGCGGGCCGGTCGCGAGCGCGTGGCCGAACTCCTTGAGCTGGTCGGGCTCGGGCAGGTGGCCAAGCACCGGCCTCGAGAAATTTCCGGAGGTATGGCCCAGCGCGCTTCTCTGGCCCGGGCGCTGGCACGGAGCCCGGAAGTGTTGCTACTGGACGAGCCTTTCGGCGCCTTGGACGCGCTGACCAGGATCAACATGCAACAGCTATTACTGGATGTGCATGCTGCCACCAACACCACGATCTTGTTGGTCACCCACGACGTGGATGAGGCCCTACACTTATCCGATCACATCATGTTGCTGGGCTCGGACCAGTCTGGGCAGCCCGGAGCGACAGTGCAGGAGATCTGCCAGGTTCCCGGTGCCCGGCCACGGGATCTCTCCACCCCAGAACTCGTCGACCTCGCCCGGCATCTGTACGAAGGGCTGGGCGTGACCGAATCGAGCGCTACCACCGACACAGCGGGGGCAGGACGATGACATTCCAGTTTCTCCGCGGTGGTGTGGCCACTGCGAGCGTTCTTGCGCTGTCGGTGACCCTGTCCGGCTGTCTGGTCGGTGAAGGATCGGGGTCCATCGATAATCCTGACGACACGCTGACCCTGGACTACGCGACGTATTCTCCGCTGAGCTTGATCATCAAAGATCAGGGCTGGCTCGAAGATGAACTGACCGATCAGGGGATCTCAGTGGAGTGGGTCTATTCAGCCGGTTCGAATAAGGCCAACGAGAACCTGCGAGCCGAAGCCATCGATATCGGGTCGGCTGCGGGATCGGCCTCTTTGCTCAACCGTGCCAATGGGGCTCCGGTCAAGACCATTGCCATCACCAATCAACCGGAATGGTCGGCGCTGGTGACTGCAGCGGATGCCGACATCAGCTCGGTAGCAGACCTTGCCGGGGGCACCGTGGCAGCCACCCGTGGCACCGATCCGTTCTTCTTCTTGATTCAAGCTCTGCAAGAGCACGGCGTGGACCCAGCAAGCGTGGAAATCCAGAATCTGCAACACGCCGATGGCCGGCAGGCCATGGAGCAAGGGTCGGTGGATGCCTGGGCCGGGTTGGATCCGATCATGGCTGGGGCCGAAGCCGAGGGGGCACAGCTGATGTATCGGGACGTGGCGCTGAACACCTACAACTTCCTCAACGCCACCGAGGAGTTTGTTCAGGACCATCCTGACCGGGCGCAACTGGTGGTCGATACCTATGAGCGGGCCCGACAGTGGGCCCTGGAGCATCCCCAGGAAACCGCGGAAATTCTGGCCGAGGAGGCCGGCATCGAGATCGAGGTGGCCGAAACGGTGATCTTTGAACGTTCGAACCTGGATATTTCACCGGTGCCTGGCCCGGATCAGCTGTCGGTGTTGCGCACCATCGGCCCCATCTTCGTCGAAACCGCAGATGTTGATCGGCCCGAACATATTCAGACCGCTTTGGACGAGATTTTTGAGCCCCGGTTTGCCGAGCAGGCGCAGCATGCTGGCAACTATCAGCACACCGGGGAGACTGCACCCACTGAGAAGAGCACTGATCACTGATGAGCACTCACAGCACAAAAACTGTCACGACATCAACATCGTCAGCATCGGCCTCCGGTCGCTCTGGTAGCGCCGGCACCCCTGAAACCGCTGGTCAGGCTGGTCAGACCCTCAGCGTTGACCGTTCGGGAGCAGGGGCCAGGGTTCGGTCGGGTCACGCAGAAAAGCCACGGGATCAACGAGGCGGGCGCTCCTGGTGGTTGGGCACCACCGCGGGGCGGGTTGTGCTCGGGCTGATCGTGCCCGTCGGGCTGTTGCTGATGTGGTGGGGTGTCACCGCCGCCGAGGTCTTCAACCCGGTACAGCTGCCTTCTCCGTTCCAGGTCATCGATGCCGGTGTGGTGCTGGCAGAACGTGGCGATCTCGGGTTTCACATCCTGATCTCGTTGCAGCGGGTGCTCCTTGGTTTCGGCATCGGTGCCGCATTGGGGCTGGTATTCGGGGCCGTGCTGGGTTTAAACCGATGGGCTGAGGCGATGCTGTCCCCGATCCTGGGCGCGCTCCGGGCGGTGCCGTCACTGGCGTGGGTGCCCCTGTTGATCCTGTGGTTGCAGATCGGGGAGAATTCCAAGGTCACGCTGATCGCCATTGGGGCATTCTTTCCCGTGTTCACCACGGTCTTTTCGGCTCTGAAACACGTGAACCCACAGCTGGTGGAGGCCGGCAGAGCCTTCGGCTATCACGGGTTGCGACTCTTAGGCACCGTCCAGTTGCCGGCCGTGGTGCCGTCGATCTTTTCCGGGCTACGCCTTGCCTTGGCACAGGCGTGGTTGTTCGTCGTGGCTGCCGAGCTGATTGCCTCCTCGATGGGGCTGGGCTTCTTGCTCACGGATTCGCAGAACAACGGTCGGACCGACCGACTGATTCTGGCGATCATTCTGCTGGCGGTGATTGGCAAAATCACCGATGCGTTACTGGGTCTGTTGGAGAAGTGGGCCATCAAGCGGTGGGCCTAGAACGGTGGCGGGCCGTCGGTGCTAAAAGGGTCCGGGACGTCATCCGGTCCATGTTCGATTGCCTCCAGCGGGATCAGGGTATCGGGAGCTGGCGGATCGGGAGCTGGCGGATCGGGATCGGAGAGGTCGAGGCCGGGTAGCACTGGCGGGGTAGGGCGTCGGTAACGGTGGCCCGTCGGGGTTTCGACGGTCATGTCGGCGACGGTGGAGTGGTGTTTCCAGTGTTTCTTTTCTTTGGTCTGATTGCACACCCGACACAGTCCCTGGCCGTTGGCGAAGGAGGTCGGGCCACCGTCGGCAAAGCGTGTGGCGTGATCGAGTTCGTGGATGGGGTTCTCGCAACCCGGGGTGCGGCAGAGATCGTCGCGCAGGCGAATGAGTTCTTTCAGCCCGGGAGGAAAGAGTCGGGCGGAGGATTCCATCGCGACCAAATGGCCGGTCTGAGGGGCGGTAAACAACCGGTTGAGCAGGACGTTGGCCTCGGGGTTCGCAACCCACTGCCGAGCGATGTAGGCCGGCAGAGTGCCGACCCCGGGGATACGGGCCACGGTGTCATCGGTGCCAAAGAGCGTACGGTCGGTCATCACGAGTTTGACCTGGACGGGGATGGCCGGGGCGGAGGATTGGCCGGTGAGACGTTCGACCAGCAGGTCGGCGATAAGTTGTTCTTCGCTGCGGGTGTCCTCGCCGGTACGGATCATCCGGCGGGCGTCGCGTTGGAGCGTGGCGTGGCAGGCGGCGGCTTGTTCGGCGGGAAGATAAGCGTTGAGCGTTCCCATCCCGGACCAGCGGGGCCGGTTTTCACATTGCGTTTGGTGCGGTTGGTGGAGGCCTGGCGATCCATGGTCTCGGGATCGAGGCGCTGGGCATGGGCTTGAGCGCGCTGTCCCAGTTCGGCTGGGGTCAGCGTCGCGTAGTCGCCGGCCAGGTGCTGATCGATGGTGCGACGGTGGTCAGCATCGACTCCTTGGGTGTCACGGACCAAGGTCAGGGCGGCGGCTTCTGACAGTCCCCCGTTGGTCATGGAGTGCAAGGCCTCGGGCAGAGAATCGGCCAGTGTCCGGGCGGCACGCAGTAGCTTGGCTCCGGTACGGTGGTCCACGCGACGGGCGAGCGCAATTTCGGCGCCGAGCCCGGAGCCACGGCGTAAGGCCGGGATGTTGTCGGCGGTTTCGGCCTCGATACGCAGGGCGGACAGCTGGGCGGTGAGTGTGGCTTTGATCCCGTCCAGAGTGCGGGTGAGATCTTCGGCAGCAGCCAGCAAATCAATGGCATCAGCCTGGTCGGTCAGCGACAGGGTGACGAGCTGGTCGCGGAGTTGATCGCCCGTGTTGTGGAAGGCATCGAGCAACTCAGCGGCGGGCGTGACGGTATCCTGATCCGCAGGTGCCGAGTGATCCGGCTGGACTGGATGAGCCGGCTGGGTTGGTGGAGGGAACTGAGCTGTCATACCGATGACGGTAGGAGATCGTTGCCAGCCAGGGTAGCCGTAGCGCGGCAACGGTGGAGAAAGCCGGCGAGTGTCCCACGTGTGTGGAGAACTAGCTGGCGGTGATCTCGGCGGCTGCTACCCTGTACCGTTCGGCGGTGGCGGCCACGTCGGCTTGGTAGTGCACCGAATTGTTGTAGGACCGGATCGCTGCGATCCACTCTTGAGAGCCTTCGAGCCCGGCGCGAGAGTGACACAGATAGCGGGCGGCGGTATAGGCGGCATCATCGATCTGATGAGGGTCGGCCACGCCGTCGCCCGAACCGTCTGCACCCCAACGGGCCCAGGTCTCGGGGATGAACTGCATCGGGCCGACAGCGCGATCGTACACCTCGTTTTGATCGAGTTCTCCCCCGTCAGTGTCGGGGACGTGAGCGGTATGGCCAGTGCCGTCCAGGGGGACGCCGTAGATCTTGGGGGTGACACGGCCATCGTCGGCCACCGAGCCACCCTGCAGAGTGCCGTGCTGGGACTCGATCCAGCCAATACCGGCCAGGGTGTTCCAGCCCACCGCGCACTGTTGTTCCTCGCGGACCCGTCGATCGGCGCTTGCATAGGCCGACAGGGCCCGGGGCGGGATCCCGGTGGCCTCGGAGACGGCGTGTAGCCAGTCGGGGTCAATCTTGTCTGGTGTCTGAGTCGCATCGCGAGCAGTGGACTCGGCACCCGGGGCATCGACGGCGGCCATCGGGGCGATGGTTGCCGAAGCCTGGGCTTTGTCAGCGTCGGTCATCTCCGCGACCGGATCCTGGCCGGTGGTGGGGCCGATGCCGAGTTTCGTGGCCCAATCGGGGCGGAAAGCCAGCACACCGAAGGCCACGATGATCAGCAGAATCAGCACCGCGAGGGATCCGAAGAGCAGATCCCGCACGGTGGTTGAACGCTGGGAAGAGGCCATACGGTGGAGTCCTTACTGGCGGGGTGACTGAGGCTTGGCTGGATCGGCTTGCTGGGTGTGGCGTCGGCGGGTGATCACCACGTAGGCAATAATCCCTCCGCTCACGACGAGAAGCACCACCAGGGTACCCCACGGGATGATGATCCCGGATCCGTTGGCTTCAACGGGTTCGCCCAGGGCACCTGAGACGGCTTCTGGGGTGAGCTTGACGGTGGCGTGATGGTAGCCGATCGGCCAGATGGTGGCTCGTTCTTCCACGATCCCGGTGCCGGAGGGCATCAGTTCCAGCACGGTACTGGAGTCTTGATCGGTGGCATCGGATTCATGGACGGCGCCCAGCCAGACCGAGTTGTCGGGGTTGATCCGGGTGAGCGCATTGCCGGTATTGGTGACTTCATACCGCACAGTGGCTTCCACAGGTGCGAAGGGTATCCAGGCCACCGGGGCATCGACAATGCTGATCTCGTTGATCTCCAGCGCCGGGACGATCTCGCCGTCGACGGTGATCCTGATTTGGGAGGCCAGCCGGTGGTTGACTGCGACCTGGCCGTCGCCTTCCGAGAGCCGGGAGGTGACCACTCCGCCCAGGTGGTCTCCGGGTGTGGCATCAGCGGGGACCTCGATCGTGAAGGCCACGGTCTTGGATTCGCCGGGGGCGACGGTGATGGACTCGGTCTCCACGGTGCCCCAGATTTCCAGGCCGGTGGGCTCTTGGGCGGGTTCTTTCAGGGACAGTGTGCCATCCACGGAAGTTTCGGCATCGGCGATGGTGGTGTTGAGGGTGAGCTCTTCGGCGCCGTAATTGACCACGACCATCTGGTCTTCAATGGTCTCACCGGCAGAGACCTGGTAGGCAAACGAGCTGCGACCGGTGCCGTAGTCGTTATCTGCCGGGGCGATCCCCCAGGTCTCGGTCTGATCCGGGGAAAGGCTCTGGTCGGTAGCAGGGATCTCAGCCGAGGCAGGGGTTTCAGGCGTGGCAGCGGTGGCAACGGTGGGGGTGTACGGGATCAAGCACAGCAGCGCTGATAACAGGGTGGTGATCACGGCTGCGGGGACAGTCAGGCGGGTGGTCATGGTGCTCCGGGTGGTGAAAAAGGATCCGAGGCCTCGGTGAGGTGCGACCCCGTGGGGCACAACACCTCACCGAGGCTGTCGGGTGGTGTAATACTCTGCTGGGCTACTTCGCGATGGCGGTCACGGTCAGCACCGAGCGGTAGTTCCCACCGGAGGGGATATTCTGTTGCAACACGTTGAGGTTCAGTTCCGCACCCAGGGTGGTCTTTTCACCGGTGGCGCCGGTGGCGGTAGCCAGCGTGCGGTTGGCGGCCAAACCGTTCTCCACATTGGGCTTCACCTCGGCACCGGCTCGTGCTGTCTGACCGGTTTGGGTCACCCGCGGCACCCAGCCCAGGGCGGCTGCGCCGAAGGATTCAGTTCCCGCGGCGTTCTGGAAGGCCGAGGCCTGTCCGGTCACGTTCCAGCCCTGAGAGTTCGAGCGGGTATCGAGCACGGTGGCCTCGGGCAGGCGACCGGAGGCCACCACCCCACCAGCCTGATCCACTTCACCCTGGCCCAGGGAGGTCTGGTTCTTCTCGATGGTCAACTTGAACGCGCCGGTGGGGGTGTCATCACCGTCACCATCGCCGGGGCCTTCATCGGGTCCGCCGGGGTTGCCAGGGCCAGGTTGGTTCTGATCAGCATCGGGGATGGTCACATCGGTATCGACACATTCGGTGTTCTCACCGTCAGCTGCCCCGGCGGTGGTGCAATCTTCATGCTCGGGGGTCGGCTGGGCCGGGGCTTCCACCTTGGGGTAGGACACCGAGATCGGGGCGGCCGGTTTCTTGGGGTCGACCTGGCCGCCGGTGGAGTACCAGTACCCGGCCTGGCCAGTGCCGACGTTGAAGTCCACTGTATCCTGGGGGAAGGAACCCCAGTGTTTGCCCTCCCGCTTCTGCGGGTTGGAGGGGCCGTTGGCTTCAACCTCAACCGCAACGCCCAGGTAATCGGGCTTGATCTCGATCCCGGTCTCGGTCACGTCGACATCGGAGAAGGTGGCCACGGTAGCGTTGTACATCGGATCGAGCTTGACCCACTTGGACAGATCGTACATATCAGCGCCGTAACCGGTCAGGGTCGCGGTCAGTTCGCCCTTGCCGTTGGTGACGGTCAGCTTCGGATCGTTGATGCTCCAGTAGGTCATCCCGCCATAGAACACGGTGGTGAAGGAACCGTCCCAGGAGATCTCGGCGTTCTCGCCTTCGGGATCAACGGTGCCGGAACCGGCGGCAATATTAGCCTGATTCCAGGAAGAGGAGCCCGGGGCTGTTTTCAAACGGTTTCCGGCAGGCTCACCATCGGCGGTGATGGATTCAAAATTCCGGGCCGCCCAGGTGGCTGGCACCTGGTTTCCCTGGGCATCCGGGCGGGTGATGGTGACGTTGCCGTCGCGATTCGTGAAGTACTTGGCGTCCTTCTTTTCATCCCAAACGGTGGCACCGCGGTTCTGATCGCCGTGCACATTGCCGACCTCGCCGGCCACCAGCCAGTTGGCGCCACCGAAGAAGGCACCGCCACCGGCTTCTTCGTTGACGGCCCAGCTAAACTGCACGTCGCTGACCGGGAGGTTCTGATCGGCGTTGGCGTCGGTGGCGGTCAGGCCACCGGCCAATAGCGCGATACCGGCGACACCGCCCAACAGGCGTGTGATCTTGTTCTGCATGTCTCTCCTTGCGTGGTGAGTTGATGGATTGATCGGTTGAAGGGTTGGCAGGAAAGGGGACTGTGGTGGTGGCAGGGTCAGTTTTTCCAGGGCAGTACGAGCCAGCCGCGCCAGAAGGCTAGACCGGTGCCGGCGCCGATCACCAGCAGTCCGGCCAGCGCCCACAGGAAGGCTTCGCGGTGATCCTGCATGAATTGCGCGACGTCGTCGGGGATCAAGTTGCCTCCCAGCCAGTCAATGTCTTGGGCGGCTACGGGCTGCCCGTAGGAAGTTTTGGCTTCCTCGGCGGCTTGAGCGGCCGCGTTGGCATCGGCGAGTCCAGTGGCTTCTGGCGCGGCCGGGTGACCCATGGCGGCCAGCAGCGCACTGAGATCCAGCGGTTCGTAACTGGCGGTGGTCGAGGGCCCGGTGGGAGAGGCCCAGCCGGCTGAGGGGACCCGAGCGCTACCGGCCGGGTTCCTGACGGTCTGCAACGGTGCCTGGGGCGCGGGCGGCTGGGTCGCCTCACTGGGTTCCGTCAGCTGTGGGGGGACCTCGGTGGCGCTGCCGGACGAGATCGGGCGGGTGGCGTCGAAGGAGACAGTGATCGGAGTCGGGGGTTTGGCCGGGTCACGCAGCCCACCTGTGGTGTACCAGTAGCCGGCTTGACCGGTCAGGACCTGGAAGTCCACGAACTGTTGGGGGAAAGAACCCCAGTTGGGTTCGTTGCGGTTTTGCGGATTGGAGGGACCCACCGCGGCAACATCAACTTTCACCCCGCGGTAGCGAGGGGTAGTGGTCAACCCGTTGAGTTGTTTGGTCTGTGGGTCGGTTTTCATTGACACGGAGTTGATGGTGGCCATGGGCACCTTTTTGTGGGTTTCCAGCACCGTCCATTTGGACAGGTCGTACATGTCCGCGCCGTACCCACCCAGGTCCGCGGTGAGCGTGCCCTGGCCGTTGGTGAGCTCTAGCACCGGGTCGGTGGCCCACCAGTAGGTCATCCCGCCGTAGAACACCACCGTAAAGCTCCCCTTCCACTTGATCCGGAGAGTATCGGTGGTGGCATCGTAGTGGCCTTGACCACCATCGATCACGACTTCGGCCTGGGTGCCGGTTTCTGCGGGGTTGGTCAGCACCGTGCGGGGTGTCGAACCGGTGAGATCCTGGCATTTGTTCTTCCAGGTGGGGGTGGTCCACTGTGTGGCGCCGAGCCGTTTTTCGATCCGGACATTGCCCTCTTTGACCTTGAACAACCTGTCGTTGCTCCAGACCTCGGACCGGCCCCAGTTGCCGGCCTTTCCGGCTTGCAGCCAATTGCAGCCGCCGAAGAAGGCACCGGCGTTGGATTCGACGTTGATCCCCCACCGTAACTGGGCGTTGTCGATGGTGAGATTGCCTTGTTGGTCGGGGGTGACCCGGGCGTTGAGGCCCTCGGGAATCTCGACGCCAATATCGACCTGGCGACGTGAGGACCCCTGGGCGTCCGATGAGTCATCGAGTGAGGCGATGGCGGGGCTGGCGGCCAGCGGGACGCTGAGCAATGCGGTTAGGACCAACAGCAGTGCCGTCAACAATGCAGTCACCGCCGACGCGCGTCGTGGTGCACCGAGTCTGCGCAGACAGCGCCGAGTGGCTTGCCGGGTTGGGGTGGTGTTAGCCATGGCTCACCACCGGTCCGAGGAGCTGAGGTGGCGGTGGCGTCCACCGCCCGAGAGACGCTCAGCCGGCGCCGCTGCTGGCGAGGCGGCTGGCACGGTGGCGTAAGGGTCTTGGCTGGCCGAGATCTCCTCGGTCATCTGGGTGGCGTCATCATATTCCTCCAGTTCGGGTTCTGGATCGACATCGTGCTGCTGGTCGTATTCGTCGTATGGGTCAGATTGGTCACGCTGCTCGGAGACAGTTGCTCGGGCCCGACGGCGTTTGACCAAGGAGACGATGACGCAGACGATGACAAAGATCAGGATGGCCGCGGCCAGACACAAGACCGTGATGAAGGCCGGGGACCACCAGCTGGAGTTCTCGGCCGAGGTCGCGGTGGCGTTGGCCGCGACCGTGAATTGGGCTTCAACGGTTTGTTCCGAGGAGGCGCCGGTGAGTCGTAGCGTGTGGGTGCCCGGACTGGCATCGTCGGGGATCGGGATCGCTCCGGCTACTTCTCCTGTTGCACCGGCGGTCAACGGGCCGGCTCCAGAAGAACCATCGCCCAGGGTGACGACCACTTGCTCGCCCGGTTGGAAACCTTGCCCGGTGAAGCCCAGCACGTGACCGGCCTGGATGGCCTCTTGTTGTAGCCCGACGGTGGCAAAGGCGGCGTTGGCCTCAGCGGTGTTGTCGGTCAGTTCTTCTGCCTGTCCGGCGTCTACAGCGCCGGCGGAGTCGCCGGCCTCATCCTGTTCAGCTGGCTGTCCGTTGGCCAGATCAGCCGCAGCCGCATCGACGGCGGCCTGCTGAGGGTTCTCCACGGTTCCGGCCTGGCCGCCACCGCCAGTGTGGTGACCCGCAGCACTGCGGTTGGCGGCTGCAGCGGAGTCATCGACACTCACCGAGACGGTGTCGCCGGCAGCACCGACGATCTCGACCGGAGTGAAGGATTCATTGGACGGGTTGTGCACGCCGTGGGCGCCGATGGTGATGATCCCACAGGTGACTTTGGTGCAGTCCACGGTTTTTTGGTTGCCCTGACGGTCCACGGCGTTGAACTTCGCGCCCGGGGTACGCATGGTGAGCTTCCACGTCCCGTCGGCGGCCAGGGTTCCGCCGTTAGCGGCCGAAGCGGTGGATGAGCCGGGGAAGGTCACAAAGCGCAGGTAGCCGTTATTATCCTTGGCCTCGGTATCGGGGACGTACATGTAGTTCACGCCGGTCTTTCCACCCTGAGAGGGTTTCCACGAGCCACCGCGGGGATCATCCACCC
The DNA here is from genome assembly GCF_003185985.1 of Auritidibacter sp. NML100628. Taxonomy (NCBI): domain Bacteria; kingdom Bacillati; phylum Actinomycetota; class Actinomycetes; order Micrococcales; family Micrococcaceae; genus Auritidibacter; species Auritidibacter sp. NML100628. Next base: position 88,783 of record NZ_QHLP01000007.1, on the reverse strand, counting down.
AGCCGAAGGCCACGTAGATGCCGCCGAACCCGCCCTGCAGTGACTGGAAGCCCCGGCCACTGACGGTGATATCGGTGATGCCACTAGCGCGCACCTTGGCTTGGCCGTCCAGTCCGGAGATCGCCACCTGCGGGGCGGCAGAGGCACTGGAGGCTGTCAGTAGCTGGTGGCCGATGACTCCAGCCAGGCAGGCCACAGCGATGACCACAGCGAGCAGGCCCGCCAGCAGGTGAGCCGGCAGGCTAGTACGCACGGTACGCCCAGCGTGGGCCAGCGTGCGAGGTTCAGTGAAACAATGAGTTTTCATGAGTGCGACTTCCAGATGTCGTAGGTGATGGTGTGGGTGATAGTGCTGAGCGTCGGGGGCGGTCACGGACCGGGGCGATGATCAGCTCCCCGTTGGTGGGGTGTTGCAACACATCGACCGGATGACCGTAGACCTCGGTGATCAGCTGTGCGGTCAGCACCTGCTTCGGGGTTCCGGTGCGGATGTGGCGACCATTGCTGATCATCATGATCCGGTCGGCGTAGGCTGCGGCCACCGACAGATCGTGAATGACCACCACCACGGCTGCTCCGGCGTTCGCGCGTTGGCGGACGTGGGATAGCACGTGTTCTTGGTGGCGGATATCCATCGCGGCGGTGGGCTCGTCGAGGAGCAGCATCCGAGTCTCTTGGGCCAGGGTGCGGGCGAAGGTGGTGCGAGCTTTTTCGCCTCCAGACAGTTGCGGATAGGCGCGCTGGGCCAGTGGGGTGACCTCGGTGGCGTGCATGACCTCGTAGACCACGGCATCGTCACGGGCTTCTTCACCGGTGCCGGCCCAGGCGGCTCGACCCAATCGCACGACCTCACTGGCAGTAAAGGCAAAGGCGACCCGATTTTCTTGGAGTTGCACCGCGCGCAATCGGGCCATCTGGGCGGGGCGCAGCTCGGACAGCTCGGTTCCGTAGAGCGTCACGGTGCCGGCGCTCGGGGTGGTATCGCCGGTGAGCGTGGCCAAGAACGTCGATTTTCCGGCACCGTTGGGACCGGCTAGTGCGACGACTTCACCGGGGTAGACCTCCAAGTCCAGGTGGTCAATCAGGTACTGCTCCCCGATCGTCACGGACACGTTGTCGGCAACCAGCACCGGGGCGCGATGGTTGGGCCGGGAGTTCCGGATGGGGGCACCGTGAGCAGTGTGGGTCATTAGTTCCACCCCCCGGCGCCACGTCGGGTGCGACGAATCAAGTAGAAGAAGAACGGTCCACCGGCCAGAGCGGTCAGAATTCCGATCGGTAGATCCGCGTAGGGAATGATCGTGCGCGCAGCAGAATCGGCTGCCAGCAGGAGCACCGCTCCCCCGATGATCGAGGCGGGGAGTAGCACGCGGTGGCCGGGGCCGACGATCATGCGGATGATGTGGGGTACCACCAGGCCCACGAAGGCAATGATGCCGGAGAAGGCAACAGCCGCGGAGGTGATGACTGCCACGAGAATGATGATCTGTCGGCGTAGCGATTCCACATCGACTCCCAGGTGGCGGGCCTGGCGTTCACCCAGGGCCAGTAAGTCGAGCTGGCGGGTGTAGAACAGGCAGGCCCCGATACCGATCAGCATCACCGGGGCGGCGACGGAGATGTCTTGCCAGCGCGTGCCGTTCAGCGAACCCAGTTGCCAGAAGACGATTTCTTCGCGGGCGGAGGTGTCGCCGATGAAGGTCATCACCGCGGTGAGGGCTCCGGCCACCGCGTTGACCGCAACGCCGGTGAGGATCAGGGTGACCACTTCGGTACGACCGTTTTTGCGGGCGGTGAGATACACCAGGGTGGTGGCGAGCAGCCCGCCGATGAAGGCGCCACACACCAAAGTCCAGGCACCGAAGACACTCAGGCCCAGGGCGATGACCACCGAGGCGAAGGCAGCCGCACCGGCGGAGACCCCGACGATGCCAGGTTCGGCCAGGGGATTGCCGAACACGCCCTGCATCAGTACCCCGCCGGTGGCCAGTCCGGCGCCGACGATCACGGCGAGTGCCACCCGCGGGAAGCGCACATCCCATAGGGCGGCTTCGTAGTAGGTGTGCTCGGATTCGATGCCGGTTTCGATCCCGATCCCTCGAAGCACCGAGGAGATGACTTCTAGCGGTGCGATCTGCATCTGACCGATCCCGGCTGAGAGCAGGATCAGGGCGATAAGCAAGGCCGTGAGCACCACGAAGAGCCAGCGGGCGCGTCCGTGGGACTGGCTCTGCAACACTGTGCGGGTGGCAGCGGAGCTGAGCAGGCCGGTGTCGACGTTATCGCCCACGGTCTGATACGGGGCGAAGTACAGCGGAGTTGCCGGAGTCGTCTGGGTAGCCGGGGTCTTCATGGGCAGGCTCTACTCTTCGGTGGAGGTACCTGATTCGTCGGTGGAGGTACCTGCGGAGTCGGGTGCGTAGATGGCCACGGCGAGCGCTTCGAGGATGCCGGCGGTGTTGGGGCCAAAGGAGAGCACTTCGTAGTCGGACATGTCGACAATCCGGCGCTTTTTGCCGGCGGGAGTGTGTGCGAGAGCGGGCACGGCAGTCATCAACCCATCGACTCCGTCGACCGATTCGAGCCCCTTGGTCATCATCAACACCAGATCGGGTTGGGCTTCCACGATCGCTTCGTCGGTCATCGGCATCATGCCCTCCCAGCCGATCTCATCGGCCACGTCGATCCCACCGACACCTTTGATCAACGAATCGGTGCCGGAGCCGGGCCCGAAGATGTAGTAGACCCCAGCCTGGCCACGGACGTAAAGGAACATCATGCGTAACTTCTCGTCGTCGGATTCGGGCACGTACTGCTGGATTTCTGCCAGCATCTGATCGGTGTCGGCTTGGATGCGTTCGGCGAGCTTTTGGCCTTCTTCGGGTACGCCCAGGGCTTCGGCGATCTGCATGGTGAGTTCGTCAACGGTGTCGACATCGCGCTTGGAGTCGATAGCAACCACCGGAATACCGGCATCGCGCATCTGCAACATCACGTCCCAGGGTCCGAGGGAGGTGTCGGTGATGATCACGGTCGGAGCCAGCTCGAGGATGGCTTCGGCGTTGAGATCGTGCCCGTTTTCGGTTACCAACGGTTTTTCGGCGATCTCGGCAAAACCCGAAGAGATATCGCGGCCAACCACATGATCGCCGAGGCCGAGCTCATAGACGGTCCGAGAGGCGGTGCCGTAGAGGTCCACCGCCAGAATCCGGGAGGTGTCGGTCACGGTGACTTGGGTGCCTTGGGCGTCGGTGACGGTAACCGGCAACTGGGATTGTGGGTTGGTGGCGATCGGGTCGATCGCCGAATTGGCCAAATGCGCGGTGGTGGGGCCTTCGTAATCCTTGGGGTTGTCGATGAACTGAGCGTTGTCCAGGGCCTGGCCAACATCAACGGTGCCACTAGCCTGACCGCCACAACCGGTGATAACAAACAGCAGGGTGGCTAGCAGGGCTGCCAGTGTGGCGCGCTGGCCACTGCGTGATGTTCTCGGTGCGTGTTCGACGGTCTGCACGGTAGGTGACCTCTTCTCGACGGGATCGTATCCGGCGGGTTGATGGTGAATACTCAAAGCTCACGGCAAGCTTAGCCTCACCTATCTTTTTTTGGCAAATATAGCGACTGTATGTACAAATGCTAAGTCTTTCCTACTTTTAGCGCAGATATCAGCTTCTAGGGCGTTCTCGCCGACCACAAGCCGGCCCGCGACGGGTCGGTGTTGTTGCTGATCTCACAAGATGTCGGTCTGCGACACCTCGGTGTTGACCGCTTGATCGACGACCTAGACTAGAGGGCAGTACGACCATCCAGAGCGGTAGCAGAGATCTGGCTCGATGACGCCGCAGCAACCACCGACTGCATTGTCGATTCGGCAGGTGCTCATGCCAGAAGCGATGGAAGGAAGGATCGATTTATCGTGTCCGCAACACCCACTGAGCATTCCGCGTCCCACCCCTCTGATCGGGAGATCTTTCAGTCCCTGATCGCCGAGCCCGACCAGGTTGATCAGCGGTATCCGGCCGGGTTGGCCACACAGCTTTTGACCTCTGAGTACCAGCCACTCACCCCGGAGCAGACCGGACTGCCAGGCATCGTGCCCGGACCGTTGCCCGCCGAGATCGTGGACGCCGCCGATCCGGATGTGCATCCCGGTCGAGATCCCGAGCTCTTACACGGCGGTCGCGGCGATGGACAGCCAGTGGACGAGCGGGCGCGGATCGCCTTCTGGGAGGCTGCCGCCCAACGGTTGGACTGGCACGAGCCATTCGACACGGTACACACCTGGACCAATCCTTCACCAGCCGCCGAACGTGGCCCGGTGATGCGGTGGTTTTCCGGTGGCAAGCTCAATGTGGCGGTGAATTGCCTGGATCGGCACGTGGACAACGGTCTGGGCGAGAAGGTGGCCCTGTATTTTGAGGGCGAGCCCGGCGATCGGCGGGCGGTGACCTACCGGCAGTTGCTCGCCGAGGTCTCTCAGACCGCCCATGCGCTAACCGAGCTGGGCATTGGCCCCGGCGATCGCGTGGTGGTCTATCTGCCGGTGCTGGTCGAGACCGTGGTGATCGCACTGGCGTGTGCCCGCATTGGGGCGGTGCACTCACTGGTCTTCGGCGGTTTTTCGGCCGAAGCCCTGAAGTTCCGGGTGGAGAATACCGCGGCGAAGTTGCTGGTCACCTCCGATGGGCAGTTCCGGCGGGGCAAAGCCGTACCGGTCAAAGACGCGGCCGATGCCGCGGTAGCCGGGGAAAACAACATTGAGCACGTGCTGGTGCTCAACCGCACCGGTCATCAGGAGGAGATCACCTGGGTGCCGGGTCGAGACGTGTGGTGGCACGAGATCGTGGATCGGCAGCCTGCGACCCACACCCCGGAGTTTTTTGACGCCGAGCACCCGCTGTTCATCATGTACACCTCGGGCACCACCGGTCAGCCGAAAGGACTAGTGCATACCTCGGCCGGCTATCTCACCCAGGCGTCGTGGTCCTATGACTACCTGTTCTCGAATCTGGATATCGCGGCCCGGGACCAGGACGTGCATTGGTGCACCGCCGATCTAGCGTGGGTCACCGCCCATACCTACGAACTCTACGGCCCCCTATCGAATGGGGTCACGCAGGTGATTTATGAGGGGGTGCCCAACCAGCCACATCCGGGCCGGCACTTTGAGGTAATCCAGCGTTACGGGGTGACCAGCTATTACACCGCCCCGACGCTGATCCGGTCGCTGATGGGCTGGCACCCCGACGGGGTGGAGCCCGGCTATGATTTGAGCAGTATTCGGCTACTCGGGACCGTGGGTGAGGCAGTCAACCCTGAGGCCTGGCGGTGGGCGCGCACCCAGCTCGGTGGTGGCCAGGTCCCGATGGTCGATACCTGGTGGCAGTCCGAAACCGGTGCGACGGTGCTCTCACCGCGACAGGATGACACGGAGTTCAAACCCGGGTGTGGCTCCCGGCCGTTGCCCGGGGTCCACACCGCGGTGGTCGATGACAACGGGCACCCGACCCCAGCCGGTCAGCAGGGCGTGGTGGTGATCACCCGACCCGGACCAGCGATGGCACGGACCGTGTGGGGCAATCCGGCGCGGTTCTTTAACTCGTACTGGAAGGACTACGCCGATGCGGAAGACTCCCGTGGCTGGTTTGTGGCCGGTGACGGGGCGAAGGTGGATGCCGACGGGGACACCTGGATTCTGGGCCGGATTGACGATGTGATCAACATTTCCGGTCACCGGTTATCCACCATCGAGATCGAGTCCGCCTTGGTGACACACCCGCAGGTGGTTGAAGCCGGCGTCACCCCGGTACCGGATGCCAAAACCGGTCACGCTGCGATCGCTTTTGTGGTCACGCGGGACGGATTTGCCGGCGAGGATGCGGTGGCCGAGTTACGTGAGCTGGTTTCGCAGGCGATCGGCCCGGTGGCCAAACCCAAGGACATCGTGGTCGTCCCGGACGTACCCAAGACGCGTTCGGGCAAGATCATGCGACGGCTACTCACGCAGCTCTACACCGGGGACACCCTCGGTGATACCACCAGCCTGCAAAACGAGCCGGCCGTGGCCAGTATTGCCGAGGTCCTGGCCACCCGCTAGACGCTCACACACCGCCGATCGGTGGGTAACTCTTCCGGTGCCTGGATGCATCCGGCGGTGGCGCGGGCGATACGCACGTGAATTGCGCAGACCTGATCCAAACTCAGCGGACCGTCTTGGCGGTACCAGCGCGAAATGCCCAGGCAAATGCTGACCACAGCTCGGGCCACATCCCCGGGGTCTCGGGTGGTGAATACCCCGGCGGCGATGCCCTCATCAACCACCCGGCGCACGAGATCCTGTTCGCGACGGCGCTGGGCAATGTGATGGTCACGGGCATCGCCGTTCAGCGCACGAATCTCGGTAAACGACACGAAGGCTACCGCGGCAAAGTCGGCGTGGAACTGCACGAGGCATTCCACCAGCGCATCATAACGGTCCAGCGGGTCAGGACCAGCATGGTCAACAGCCCGCTGTGACGCATCGATCAGCTCATGCATCGCCACGTTACAGATCTCGACCAAAATCTCGTGTTTTGAGCCGAAATGGTGATAGATCCCGGGCACCGAAAGCCCAGCCGTTTGGGCGATCTTGCGAATACTGGTGCCGTGATACCCGCTCACCGCAAAGCAGCTCAGCGCTGCTTGGGCAATGGGATGTAGCGGAAGTTGTAGCGGCAACATGCGCGGATGAATTGTGACCACCTCATCTTTGTCCATGAGTACCCTCCTGGTAGCTAAACGTGATATAAATTACATTATGCACGACCGAGCGAACGATCGGTCGGACCTGTTGGAGGGACAACACACACATGGATATCAACACCACGTTGACGCAGCTGTGGCGCCAGCGCGTCGCGGACGAACCACAAGCGATCGCACTGACCGATCACACCAACGATTACACCGTTGAACGCACCGAGGACCTGACGAACGCTCTGGGAAGCTATTTTCAATCTCGAGGTGTCGAGACCGGGCAACGGGTGGGCATCCAGTTGCAGAACACCGTGAGTTTTCCGCTGTGCATGCTCGCGCTGTGGAAGATCGGGGCCACCCCGCTGATCCTGAACACCATGTACGGTCAACACGAATTGGCCGGCATTCTCCAAGACTCTCAGGCCGTGGGGCTGGTGTCCTCGGAGACCACCGGTGCCGAGACCGCCACCTGGGGGTTGGCCGGCACCACACCGTGGGTCGTTGCCGCTGATCTCACTGACCCCAGCGACCCCGACCTGTGGCAGGAATTGGAGACTTTCCTGGGCACAACCCCCACCGCGCCGGAGATCACCACGGACAGTGCAGCGCTACTGACCTATACCTCCGGAACGACCGGACCACCCAAGGGGGCCCTGGCGACCCACCGCAACCTCGTGGCGGTCGCACTGACCTTCCCGCAGCTGATCCACCAACAGCCCGGCGACGGTGTGCTGGCCGTGGCCCCGCTGTTTCACATCACCGGTGCGGTCGGCAGTGCCACCGCGACGCTCACCGCAGGTCGTGGAAAGCTGATTCTGCGTGGCCGGACCCGTACCGAGGTGGTGCTGGATGCGCTGCGGCGTGGCGATGTCAACCACATGGTGGGCTCCATTACCGTCTACAACGCGCTACTGGATGCCCCGGGCGTGACCGAAGAGGATTTCGCTACGCTCAAGTCGACCTATACCGGTGGTGCCCCGGTGCCTCCGGCGACCTTGCGTCAGTTCGAGGATCGTTTCGGCCACTACATTCACAACGTCTACGGCATGACCGAGACCAGCTCGGCGGTGATCGGTGTCCCGCTCGGTGAGCGGGCCCCGATTCATGAAGAAACCGCCAGCCTGTCCATCGGTAAGACGATGCCGGATGTGGCAGCTCGCATTATCGGCGACGACGGCCAACAGGCCCCCAACGGCACACCCGGGGAATTGGTACTCCAGGGCCCCTCGTGCATTGACCACTATTTAAACAATCCCGAAGCCACCGCCAGCACCATTCAAAACGGCTGGTTATACACCGGTGACATCGGCATCCTCGACGACGAGGGCTGGATCTACATTGTCGACCGGCGCAAGGACCAGATCAATGTCTCCGGCTATAAGGTCTGGCCGCGCGAGGTCGAGGACGCCATCTACGACTACCCCGGCGTTAAAGAAGCTGCGGTCGTGGGCGTTGCAGACCCGTACTCCGGAGAGAAAGTCATCGCCTTCATCTCCGTTCAGGAGGGTCAAGCCCTCGACCCCGAGGACGTACGGGCCACGGTCCGCCAGAAGCTAGCGGCTTTCAAGGCCCCCAAAGAGATACACCTCCTCAACGACCTGCCCAAGACCCCGACCGGCAAGATTCAGCGTCGTGTGTTGCGCACGCAGTACACCGCTGAGCCCACCACCAGCTAACACCTCACCTGCCACCAGACCAAGGGACACTGATGACCAACACTACCCCCCTTATTGATGTTGTTCAGACTCCGCAACAGGCCCGCGATCTGCCCGAGCCACCACTGTTGATTCGCTCCACCGTGGAGAGTTTCTTGGATCAGCACGATATTGGCCAGGGCGGCCTGCAGATCACACGGATCGGCGAAGGCCAATCTAACGCCACCTTCCGGATTCAGCGTGACGGCGCCGATGTGATCTTGCGTCGCGGACCGCGACCGCCGATCCCGCGCTCAACCCACGACATGATTCGGGAAGCCCGCGTGCAATCAGCCTTGGCCACCCGCGGATTTGCGGTGCCCACGATCCGCGCGGTGGAAGAAACCGGCGATCTGTTGGGCGTACCGTTCTACATCATGGACACCCTCGATGGTGATGTCATCACCTCAGAGCTACCCGAACGCTTCGAATCCGACGACGCCCGGCGCCAGATCGGATTTGCCGCAGTGGATGCTCTGCACCAACTGCACAGCCTCGATGTCTCGACCGAACCGCTGGCATCTTTGGGACGGCCCGAGGGCTATTTACAACGCCAGATCGAGCGCTTCACGCACCTGTGGCCCCAGCAAACACAACGAGATATTCCGCTGGTCGATGAGCTATCGCAGTGGCTTGGCCGGCATGTGCCCACCACTCAACGGCACAGCGTCATCCACGGCGACTATCGCATTGGCAACCTGATGTATTCACCCAGCACTACACCTGAGATCCAGGCGGTGCTGGACTGGGAAATGGCTACCCTCGGAGATCCGCTTGCTGATCTCGGCTACTTCGCTGCCACCTATGCCAGTGGCAGTGATACTCCCACCGTCATGGAACTCACACCGGTCACCCGTCAACCCGGTTTCCCCAGCCGCGATGAACTCGTGGCCCACTATAACCGAGAGTCCTCTCTCGACCTTTCCCAGCTGAACTGGTACCAGGTACTAGCTCTGTGGAAATCCGCTATCTTCTGTGAAGCGATCTACACCCGATTCCTCAACGGCGAAGCACCCGACGATCCGAGCTTCGCTGCGGGTCTGAAGCACGGAGTGCCCGCCCTGTTGGAATCCGCCCATCAATTCACCACCGCATAGGTCCTGACTTTTCGAGAAAGTCGGTAACCGTCATGACGACGACCACCACCCTGCCCAAAGAACCCTCACCCACCCAACCCACCCAAGCAGCCCCGAAGAAATCTCTGATTGCTTCCACCTCCGGCCAGCTTTTGGAATGGTACGAATGGAGCGCCTACGCGGTCTTCGCGCCCTTTATTGCCGGGGCTATGTTCGATGACAGCGATCCGGTGTCTGCACTCTTGGCCACCCTGGCTGTTTTCGCGGTCGGATTCCTCGTCCGCCCGCTGGGTGGCATCCTGTTCGGTGCCATGGCCGACCGCAAAGGCCGCAAAGCGGTCCTGATTATGACCATGCTGACTATGGCCACCGCCTCGGTGCTCATCGGCGTCTTGCCCACCTACGAAACCATTGGCGTGTGGGCCTCGGCCGGTCTTTTGCTCCTACGCATCGCCCAGGGCTTGGCCCACGGCGGTGAGTCAGCAGCGGCTAACTCCTACGTTGCTGAAATCGCTCCCGCCCACAAACGCGGACAGTGGTCCTCGCTCGTATTTGTCACCATCTTCGGTGGCTCCGTGCTGGCATATAGCGTCGGTGGCGGTATCTCGGCGGTAGTGGACGAAACTGCTCTGGCAGCATGGGGATGGCGCATTCCGTTCGTCTTGGGTGCAATCCTGGCCGTTGTCGCTCTGCTGTTGCGTCGGAACATGGCTGAATCCGCCGTCCACGAGCAGGCGCATCACGAAACAGACGAGACACCTGTTGCCCCGGCACAGGCCAGCGCGCCAACCACGATGCAGCTCACCCCGCGCAAATTCTCCCAGACCAAAGCTATTCTGCTCATTATCGGTATGGTCAGTGGCGCTACCGCCGCCCACTACACGTGGAGCTCCTACGTTTCAACCTACGCCATCGTGGAACAAAGCATGGAGCCCACCCTGGCCTATACGGCCAGCGTCGGCGCGCAGTTGATCGCTCTGTTCTCGTTGCCATTCTGGGGACGCCTCTCCGACCGCATCGGTCGCCGGCCGATTATGGCAACGTTCGCCGTGCTGATGATCATCACCCAGATTCCGCTGAAGAGCATGATCTCGGATAACCCCTGGAGTTTATTCATTGCGGCCACGATCGCGTTGTTGATCGTCGGAGCAGCCGGTGCGTTGCTGTCCTGCATGATGTCTGAAGTCTTCCCGACCAAATTCCGTACCCGCAATATCGGTCTGGCCTACTCGATTTCGGTGGCCGTCTTTGGTGGATCAGCTCCCTACCTCAACCAGCTGTTCATCTCCATTGACATGTCCTGGCTGTCGAGCTTCTACATCATCGTCCTCTGCGTGGTGACCCTGTTTGCTGTGCGTCTGTTGCCCGAAACCCGTGGCATTGATTTGAATAAGGTCTAAAACGCCTCCGTTGATACCTCGGGTGGGCCACAGCTGCCGTCGAGGTATCCACGGACCATCTCGATTAACAAACCAGTGGCGGAGAATCCTGAGGAATTCTCCGCCACTGTTGTGTGCCGAGAACTCTCGGCGACGGGTCCACCCCACCTTGGGACCCGGGTCTGCGGGAGAGCCGTGCGATGAGCATGAGGGGCGTCTCACCGCGTGCCAACGTCTAACAGATTAGCTTACCCTGACTGAATTACTAACGCCGTACAGTGGTAATTTATGTCACATCTGGTTAAGATGGCCAATTTTCCAGGGAAACGACTTCATTTTTGTCAGACCCGGTGATGAAAATGTCAGCAGAACCCGATAGTCTCGTCCCTATTACTTCACTCACAAAGGGTAGCCTTCCTTAGCACCCCGCTCCCGATCTTGCGAAAAGAGGCCGCTGCTATGGACATCCACGCCGCGACGACATCTGCTGACGATGTGCTCTCCACCAGAGTCCGCCAGCTGACTCGCGAGGACCACTCGCAGGCAGAAAATTCGGCGTTCATCACCGAGCTAATGTCAGGAAAACGCTCATTGCGCGACTACGCACTGCTGGTGTGTCAGTACTTTTACATCTATGGCGCCCTGGATACCGCGGTAGAGGCATGCCGGGAATCCGCGGGCAACGAAGCGTTCCGGGCCCTGTTCGATCCGAACCTGGATCGACGCGATGCCTTGGCAGCAGATCTGGAGTCCTTGTTGCCCCTGACTGACTGGGACGCGCCGGCTGCTATGACAGCGACCACCGATTATGTGGCCCGGATTGTTCGGGTCTGCGATGATCCGGTCCGACTCGCGGCTCACCATTACTTGCGATACCTGGGCGATTTATCCGGCGGGTTGGCCATCGCCTCGCTGGTCCGTCGGCACTATCAGGCTCGTGACGATCAACTACACATGTATACCTTCGCCGCTATTCCAAAACCGAAGGTCTATAAGGATCACTACCGTGCCAACCTGGATGCCCTCAAGCTGGATCAGCAGGACCGCGAGGCTTTTATCGACGAGACCCGGCGCGGGTTTCAGTTCAACCAAGCAATCTTTGAGGACCTCTTCGACTACACCCAGGCACATCCGGTGCGGCACTGCGCCATGGAGGGTCGCTGACCGTCCGACGAGACGGGCTACTGCTGTTCGGCCGGGTAAATCTGCCCAATCGGCTCGCGTTTTTCCGCCTGGAACGCGTCTTCGACCCGACCGTAGGCCCAGTAGGCCGACAGCGACAGTTGTGCCCGGGATAGCCCGCGCTCGTCCATCAAATACGCGCGGAGCTGCTTGATCACTTCGCGCTCGCCGTGCACGAAGGCCTGAATACTGTGTGGGGCGTTGCGCAGGTAGTCGGCCGTGAGCTTCTTCGGCCAGGCCACATCGCGGACTGCCTCGGTCAGCATCGCGGTCTGGGGTGTGAAGGGACCGCCCCGGTGCAGGTAGCGTACTTGAACACCCTGCGGTGCCACGATGGCAAATTCATCATCGGCGCCGGCGACCTCCAGCAACGCGACTCCGCAGGCGGCCGGATTGGTCTCAGCCAGTTCGGCCAGAGACGCCGCGATGGCTGGTAGGGCGGCTTCGTCTCCGGCCCAAAGGTGCCACTCGGTCTGCGGGTTAGGAGTGTATTGTCCGCCGGGGCCACTGAACTGAACGGGGTCCCCGACCGCAGCGCGTGTGGCCCAGGGGCCGGCCACTCCGGCATCACCATGCAAGACAAGATCGACCTGAAAGGTCTGGGCGACCGGGTCGATGGAGTGCACCGAGTAGGTCCGTCGCACCGGGAGTTGGTGCTTGGGTAGCTCAGCGCGTAATGCGTCCAGATCAAAGGGTGGCTTCAACCCCAGGGAGGGATCCGGCGGTAAGAGCAGTTTGATGTAGCGATCTGCGGAGTGGGAATCGTGGGCCAGAAACTGCTCGAAGTCTCCCCCACCGAAGGTCAGTCGGATGAAGTGTGCGGAGAGTCGTTCGGTGCCGACGATTTCCATCAGGTGGGTCGGTTTTTTCGTGCGCGCTGGCCGGGCTTTTTCAGACATACCACTACCCTAACCTGGGTAGGTTACCCTTCACTAGCGCACGGAGTGCCGGTAGCTGGTGGCTCGGTGATCGGCGGCGGTGTGCGGACCGGCGTTGAAGAACTGTTCGCGTAGGGTGCGCGGGGTGTCCTCGGGTGCTGGGGAGGCTAGCTGTCCTCGCTGAGCTAGCACCGGGGAGACGTAGGCGGCGAAGCGCTCCAGATCTGCCGGTCGCACCGCACCGGAGATATTGAACCCGTCGATGTCAGCCACCGTGGCCCAGTGCTCTAGCTGGTCGGCGACAGTCTCTGCGGATCCGACTAACACCGGGCCACGCCCGCCCAGGGCGACGAATTCGGCGAGGTCCTTGACCGTATAGGCACTGCCACCGGTGGCTTCGGCCAGCGTGGTCATCGCCTCCAGGGCGGAACGGTTGGCCTCGGTGGTGACGTATTCCAGCGTGTCGTCGGGGTCTGCCTGAGCCAGGTCCACACCGGTCCAGCCCCCGAAGAGTGCCAGGGCCCCTTCGGTATCGACGTAGTCCCGATAGGACTCCCAGCGGGCGATGGCGTCCGCATCGGTGGCGCCGGTGACCACGGTGGCCATGGCGAAAATCTTCACCGCGTTACGGTCACGATCACGGGCTTGGAGTCCGTCACGTAGCTCATCGACCCAGTGGCGGACCAATTCGGGTGTGGCGCCGATGAGGAAGACGGCTTCGGCATGGTCGAGGGCGAATGCTCTGCCTCGCGGGGAGGCGCCAGCTTGGAACAACAACGGGGTGCGTTGCGGTCCGGGGTGGGTCAAGGCCGGGCCGGGAACCGTGAAGAATTCGCCCCGGTGCTCGGCCGGGTGGATTTTCTGCGGGTCGACGACCACGCCGGCGTGAGCGTCGTTGACCACTGCGCCGGGCTCGACGGAGGATTCAAACAGCCGGTACATCACCTCCATGTATTCATCGGCGCGATCATAGCGTTGATCGTGCGGGATCTGCTGGGCGAGTCCCATGTTTTTGGCCGAGGAGTCCTGGTAGGAGGTGACGATATTCCAGGCCAAACGTCCTGCGGTGAGGTGGTCCAGGGAGCTCAGTCGGCGGGCCAGCAGGAACGGGTGCTCATAGGAGACCGAGGCGGTCACCCCGAAACCAAGGTGACGGGTGTGGTCGGCCATGGCCGAGACTGCCGACAGCGGGTCCAGCAACGGGTACTGCAGGCCACCGCGATAGGAGGTCTCGGCCGATGCCCCGTAGACGTCATAGACACCGAGCACGTCGGCCAAAAATAGGGCGGAGAATCGGCCTCGTTCCAGGGTTTCGGCCAGTTGCGTCCAGTACTCCAGGGTGTCAAAGGCCACGATCCGGGACTCGGGGTGGCGCCACAGGCCCGGGGATTGGTGGACCGGGACCATCATCTCGAAAGCGTTGAATAGCAGGGGTTTCATCACGCGTGCTCCTGGGGTGTCTGCGTCTGCGAGGAGTTGCCGGTGGGGGCATCACCGATGGCGTTGAGCCCTTCGGGGGCGGTGCCATTGACCAGCCAGTCCCCGATCGCCCGGGCACGGAAGACGATGGGGTTATGAGTGGCCACGGTTTGGGCGTTGCGCCAGTGCCGGTCGAGGTTCTTAGAGCGCAATGTGTTCGAGGCGCCACCGGTCAGGAACAGATCGGAACAGGTCTTGATCACGATCTCGGGGACCGTGACGTGCGCATTGGCCACGGCAATCTGGGCGGTGATAAATTCCTCGGGGACCTCGGCATGGGCGTTGTGCATCTGGCTTCTCGCGGCCAACGCCTCCAGGGCGCTGTCTAGGGATCTGGCGGCTTCGATCACGGTGGCGCGGGCGGTGAAAGCCCCGGCACTGAGGCGCCCGACGGTTTCGAGGATGAGCGGATCGTCACGGTAGGGCACGCCCAGACCGGTGTTGAAGGTGCGTTTGCGGTGCCGGACCCCAGAAGTGGCGTCGTGGACTGCAGCAGCCCCGATGCCGGCGGAGACGGCCAGTAGCACCAACTGGAAGAAGGTCGCTTCATGGTGTGCCTCGGGCGAACCGGGGACACGTGGTAAGACGTGGGTGGCCGGAACAGTGATGTCGGTGAATCGTGCGGTACCGGTGGAGGTCAGGCGTTGACCGAACCCGTCCCAGTCATCGAGGAGCTCTACCCCGGGATCATTGACCCCGACCACCGCGAATCCGCGACCTTCTTGGGCAGATCCGTCGGGATTGTAGAGGGTTGCCGACACCCGGGTGTGACTGGCGAAAGCCGACCCGGTGGCGTAGTACTTCGTGCCGTTCAGGATCCCGCTACCGTCGGGGTGTAACGAGAGCGAGGTGTTGAGCGTGCCCAGGGTGTTCCCGCCGATTTCGGTGGAGGCGTTCCCGACGGTGACCCCGGACAGCAGTCGCTGAAACCACGCTGCTCGTTGCGGTTCAGGCAGAAAATACAGGGATTCGGTGAATCCGGCGTGGGAGCGGTATTGGTGGGCGATATTCGCATCGGCGGTGGCCAGATCAATCAGCAACCGCGTGAAGGTTTCGATGCTCACCCCGGGGCCGCCGTATGCGGTGGGGACCCGCAACACACTGAAGCCGGCCTGGTTGAGCTCGCGGATCTCGGCGAAGGGCAAAATGCGTTGCTGTTCCCGCTGGCTAGCACCAACGGCGATCGAGTCAAACAGTGGGGCGAAATAGTCTTTCAGGCTGTGATAGTCCGAGACGGTCGGAACATGCGGGGCCACGGGGGTGGCCGAGATTGCGACGTCGTCGTGAAATGTCCGGGCAGAAGGCGACACAGCGAAGGTCCTTTCCATCGGAACTGGCATTAGCACCTGGGTGGCCTGAACGGCACCCCTGGTTGCTGTGGCGTCATCGAGCCAGCTCTCTCAGCCACTCTGGATGGTCTGGGCCTCACTGTAGTCAGTGACCATGTCACATCACAGGTCATTGAGAAATGTGACGTGAACTACTCGCCCTGCCAGGACTGGTGCAGGGTTAGTTCTTGCTGTATTTCACCAACCGGACGTTGACGAACTCTTTGATGCCGTACGGTCCCAGCTCACGCCCGAAACCGGAGCGCTTGACACCGCCGAAGGGCAACTCTGCGGCGGTGGTGGAGGTTTCATTGATGAACACCTGGCCGGTGTGGATCTGATTTCCCACCTCAGCCGCGCGCGCCGGGTCGGAGGAGTGGACGGTAGCGGTCAAACCGTAGGGCGTGTCGTTGGCGAGCTTGATGGCTTCTTCTTCACTTGCCACCGAGTAGACCATGGCCACCGGGCCAAAGAGCTCTTCGGAATAGGCCCGCATCTCGGGGGTGAGCCCGGTGAGCAGAGTGGCCGGGTACCAGGCCCCCTCGCGGTCTTCGGGCGCCCCTCCCACGTGTGCGGTCGCACCGTGGTCGATGGCGTCGCGGACCTGAGCGTCGAGATTCTCCAACGCTTGCTGGGAAGACATCGGTCCCATGGCCGTCTCCGGTTGGGTGGGGTCGCCCAACCGGACTTGTTCCACGGCGGTTTTCAGTTGTTCCACAAAGTCGTCGTAGAACTCCTCGAGCACAATGAGGCGTTTAGCCGCGTTGCAGGCCTGGCCGGCGTTACCAAACCGCGAGGTGGCAGCCAGCTCGACGGCCTGGGGCACGATGTCGCGGTCAAGCACGATGAAGGGGTCGTTACCACCCAGCTCAAGCACCACTTTTTTCAGGTGTTTACCGGCGGTCTCGGCCACCGCTGCCCCCGCCCGGTCAGAGCCGGTCAGAGACACACCCTGGACCCGCGGGTCGGGAATAACTCGCTCGGCGATCTGCTCGTTGGAGGCGTAAATATTGACGTAGGCGCCCGCGGGGAATCCGGCCTCGTGGAAGATCTGCTCCATCACTTCGGCCGATTCCGGACACTGCGGAGCGTGCTTGAGCACGATGGTATTTCCGGCCATCAGGTTCGGCCCAGCAAAACGGGCGACCTGGTAGTAAGGGAAATTCCAGGGCATGATGCCCAACAGCACACCCACCGGGTCGTATTGCACTTTCGCCTGACCACCGCGAGCAACTGGGAGTTCTTCATCGGCGAGGAACTCCGCGGCGTGATCGGCGTAGTAGCGGTAGATCGAGACCGAAATTTTGACTTCAAACTCGGCTTGGCGGACCGGTTTACCCATCTCCCGGGTGATGATCGAGCATAGCTGGTCGAGACGCTCTTCGTAGAGATCGGCAACGCGGTGCATCCACTGGGCGCGTTGCTCAAAGCTGGTGTTCGCATAACTTGTGAAAGTCTCGGCAGCTAGGTTTACTGCTTCGGTAATTTGTTCGTCGGTTGCGGTGGGGTAGGTCTTTTCAACAGCGCCGGTAGCGGGGTTAGTCACTGCATAAGTCGTCATACCCCTAACCTACGGCGCGAGTGTGGCAGATCACAATACCTGGGGGGGTCGAAAACCACGAAACCGCGGCCGGGACCAGAGACAGGCGAAAGGCCCCCGCAGTGAGTAGCCTAGAAGAATCTCCCCGGCACGACGTCTATTGACAGGATGATTCCCGATGCTTTTCTCCACGCCCGCGCTCGCCGCGCGGTACCGCTCGGTGGCGCTCGCCACCCTGGTCAGCCTCAGCGCCCTGGGGTTGACCGGTTGTGGTGGCGAGGACGACCCGGGATCCGGGCAGGCCCAAGATCCCGCCACAGCGATTCCCTCCGATCAAGCACCGGAACCCCGCGAGGAATCGATTGCCCTGGCGAACCAGGTCGATGAGACCCTGCAGGAGGCGATGGTCTATACCGGCGAAGAAATCTGGGGCGACCGGTGGCTCGTGGTCGATTCACTCCGGGAGGTGTCGGACCCAGACCAGTGTCAGCAGGCAACACTCTCACAGCTCGAGGGTGCTATGGACTCAACGGATCCTGCAGTCTATGCCCAGGTTGACGGCGAGACTCAGCTTGATGAGACGGCCTCGGTCGAAGAACTCGATCTGGTCGAGTTCAGCACCGATGCGGATCGCCGTGAACGGGTCGAGCTCGAAGAAGCTCGAGAGACCGACTGTGTGAATGAGGAGATGACCGAGATCGAGGACGACACCGTCTCCGCCGAGGCCGGTGAGGTTTCCATCCGAGAGGTGGTCGTCTCGGATTTCCTTACGGCCCGGACCGCTGAGCTGGAAACCGGTGGCACCTGGCTTCGGTACCGGTCGGTGTATCCTTCAGCCACCGATCCTCAGGACGGGATAGCATTCGATGCCTGGGCCGAGTCGGCCAGCGAACGCATTGACGAGATCTACACCGCGACGCGTTAGGAGTACGGCCAGCATGTCATCACAGCACTCCGAAACCACCCAGACCCCAGGAGCATCCTTACCACCGGGCGCTGTGGGGGTGCTGGCCATGTTGGCGCTGGGCTCGTTCGTGATGATCCTCAACGAGACCATCATGTCGGTGGCCTTGCCGGTGCTGATGGACGAATTTCAGCTCACCCCGGCCACCGTCCAGTGGCTCACCACCGCGTTCATGCTCACCATGGCCGTGGTCATCCCCACCACCGGCTGGCTACTGACCCGGTTGCCGATCCGGGTGGTGTTTGTCATCTCCACCGGGTTCTTCGTCCTCGGCACACTGGTGGCCGCGACGGCACCTGTCTTCGGACTACTCGTCACCGGTCGCGTCATCCAGGCCGCGGGCACCGCGATCATGTTGCCGTTGTTGATGACCACGGTGCTCAACGTAGTGCCGTTGCACTTACGCGGGCGCACCATGGGAGTGGTGTCGATCATCATCGCGGTCGCTCCGGCGGTCGGGCCGACCGCCGGCGGTCTGATCCTGCATGCGTTGAGCTGGCGGTGGATGTTTTTGATCATTCTGCCGATCGGAGTGTTGGTGGTGCTGTTGGGGCTGTGGCGGTTGCGTAACGTGACCGAGACCCGCAAGGTGCCGCTGGATGTTTTTTCGGTGGTGTTGTCAGCGATCGGTTTTGCCGGCGTGATTTATGGACTGAGTTCTATCGGTGAAGCTGCCACCGGACATGCGGTCCTCCCGCCCTGGGTGCCACTGGTCATCGGCGGGGTGGCGTTGGGGATCTTCACACTACGACAGATCTCCTTGCGGGATATCGCGCTGTTGAATCTGCGGGTATTCACCGTCCGCACTTTCACGCTGTCCACCATATGCGTGTTGATTGCCATGGTGGGGCTGTTCGGCGTGATCGTGATTCTGCCGATCTACATGCAGGACATTCTGCACTTCTCCGCCCAGGACACCGGGCTGGCCATGCTCCCGGGGGGCCTGGTGATGGCCGGTTTGGGATGGCTGGTGGGCCGGGCCTATGACGCTGTCGGTGCCCGGGTGCTGTTAATCCCCGGCGCCGTGGTGGTTTCGGTGGCGATGTGGCTGATGACCACCTTCGATGCCGACACCGGGCTCGGTAGCTTGATCGCCACCCACGTGGTGATGTCGATCGGGCTAGCGGCCCTGATGGGGCCACTGTTTACCTCAGCGCTGAACTCGCTGACACCACGGCTGTATTCTCACGGCTCGGCGGTGATCAATTCACTGCAACAGGTCGCCGCTGCCGGTGGCACCTCACTGTACATCACGGTCATGACACTGGCCACCACCCTCGGGGTGCGCTTGGGCCAGGATCTTGCAACGGCTGAGATGACCGGTATTCACAACGCGCTGCTGTACGGAGCGGTGCTATCGGTGGTCACCGTGGTGCTGGTGCCGTTTGTACGGACACCGAAACCGCAATCCTAGCAACCGGCCCGGGTTCTAAGGGCAGAATGCCCATCAGAACCCGGGCCATGGTGGAGTGCAACACCTACCGCGCCGGACGAGTCGCGCTCGCGACTACTCGCGGTCGTCCCGGTTCTTGTCGTCCCGGCTCTTTTCGTGCCGGCGTAGCCCAATTCCGGGCAGGTTGAATCGGGACGGACGCGTTCCTGGAGCCGGCGAGGCGGGGTCTCTGCTCTTCTGGTTGAAGATCCCGCGGGTGGCCTCCAGCCGGTAATCGATCCAGTCGTCAATGTGGCTGGTGAGCTGTTCGGGGAAGTCCCACTCGTAGTCGTCAGCCATTCTGCTGGCGAACTCATGGTAGCGGTCATCCAGCTTGCTACGTTCCACGCGGGCGTAGTCGGCGCGCAGACAACGCACCAAAGACCAGCACATAAACAACAACACCACAGAGAATGGCAACGCGGTGGCCAACGCGGCGGCTTGCAAAGATTCTAATCCGCCGGCCAGCATGAGACCGATAGCCAGCGCACCGGCAGCGGTGGAGAACAACACGCGCGACCAGATCGGCGGGTTGGGGTGGCCGCCCGAGGAGAGCATGTCCATCACCAGGGATCCGGAGTCTGAAGAGGTCACGAAGAAGATGGTGACCAACAGGATCCCCACAATGGAGAACAACATCCCCAAAGGCAGGTCGCCGAGCACGTCGAAGAGCACCCCTTCGGGGCTGACTTCGCCGTCTTCGACCAGGTCACCGGCCCCAAAGAGCTGGCGGAAAATCCCGGTGCCGCCCAGCACGCCGAACCATAAGAAACCGACCAGCGGCGGCACCAGGAGCACACCAGCAATGAACTGGCGCACGGTGCGACCGCGGGAGATTCGGGCGATGAAGATACCGACGAAGGGTGCCCAAGACACCCACCAGCCCCAGTAGAACAGGGTCCAGGACGAGGCCCATGCGGATCCGTCTTCCCCGGTATAGGTGGCCACGTCCAGCGACATTTCGAAGAAGGTGGCCAGGTAGACGCCCAGCGATTCCACGAGGTTCTGGAAGATGAACAGGGTCGGTCCCATCAGCAACAGTGCGATCAGGACCACGCCGGCCAGACTGAGGTTGAAGTTCGACAGCCACTTCATTCCGCGTCCCACACCGGAGACCACAGAGAGTGTGGCGATGAACGTGATGACCACGATGAGGATGACCAGCAGAACAGTATCAGCGGTTTCGACGATGCCGATCTTTTCCAGACCGGTCCCGATCTGTTGCACGCCGAGGCCCAGTGAAGTGGCCACACCGAAGATGGTGCCGAACACGGCCAGGATGTCGATCACGTCACCCAGAATGCCTTTAACACGCTCCCCCAGCAGAGGTTCAAAAACCCAGCGGATCGAGACCGGACGCCCACGCCGGTGAATGGTGTAGGCCACGGCTAGGCCAATGATGGCGTAGACCGCCCAGGGGTGGATGCCCCAGTGCACGAAGGTTTGGGCCATGGCTTGCTTGGCGATGTCGGCTTCGCTGCCTTCCCAGCCGGGTTTGGGTTCCACGGTGGCAAAAGTCAGCGGCTCACCGACGCCATAGAAAACCAACCCGATACCCATGCCGGCGGCGAAGAGCATACAGAACCAGGACAGCAACCCGTGGTCGGGCTTGTCTTCAGGGGAACCGAGCTTTAGTCTGCCGTATTTCGACAGCCCAAAAAACAGGGCAAAGCCGATGAAGACCATAATGCACAGTACGTAGTACCAGCCCAGGGTATCGACGATCCAGGTCTGGATGGCGTTCAGGACTTCACCGGTCGCGTCCGGCAAAAAGATACCGCACAGTGCCACGGCAATGACGATGATAGTCGATGGCCAGAACACGTGCGGGGCAATCATGCCCCGGCCGATCTTCACACCCTGCCGTCTCAGCTTGGCCACGATGCGGCTATCAGAATCATGCTCGCCAAGCGACATGTACTGGGGCAAGGAGGCGGTCTTATCGATTTCTTCCGCTTCGGTTTCTTCGGTCAGCACCGATCCCTCACCGGATGTCTCGGTGGTCGTCGCCCCCGCGGACTGAGCCGTGGGTGGCTCGTCTGGCTCGTCTGAAGGATCATGATTCGACATGCGATGGTCACTCCTTAGATCGTCAGATGAAATCAAGGACGCGTCCGGAATACGACAGCCCGGTACAGATGATCTATTATAGGAATATTTCTTGATAATGCGAAGATGAGACTGATTCCCCCAATGTTGGGGACGCGGTGCGGTCTTAGGCCCGGAATTGCTGGAAACCAATGTGGTCCTGCAAGTCTCTGATCTCAACGGGTTGCTCATCCAGGTCACCGGCGATTTTCCAATCACCATCGACCCACTCCATCGCCAACAACAACGAGGCTCGAGTGGTGTGGGTGCCGTCAAAGCTGGTGACCGCGACCTCAATCAGCCCAGCGTCACCGTCGTAGCGGACCACCCGAAAACCACCGATGGCGGATTCTTCGCCAGTGAAGCGATCCCGTACCTCGTCGATCACCTGGGAACTGTTTTGTGATGCATCGTCCCCGGGCCCCAGGGGCATGGCGAGCGCGGTGTCGTCGAACCGGTCCGGGTTCGTCAGCATGGCGGTGTACGACACAGCGGCAAACATCATGCCCCGTGGCGAATGCTCAAAACAACTGGGCACTCCGCCATCATTGCGCTGGCCAGGCCCGTATTGCTCAGAGACGGGGAAGAAAATATTGCGGTGGTTTTCCCAGTCAGCGTCGGGGGTGCTTCCAATGGATCCTTCACGCGCGACACCGCCGAGCCCACAGATCGAATCCGTGGTTTCGCCGGTATAGATTGCCTCTTGTCCCACACCCTCGGCATCGGGACCCACCGCACGCACGACGCCGAAGATGATGATGGCCGTGATGCCGATAGCGATCAGCGCAATGGTGAGCACACCTTTTCCCGTGACCCAAAAGTTCTTGCGCTCGCTCGTCGATTGCATTTCACTCATCAAGTCCTCACACACTGATCCGGTTGGCCTCGGCGACGCTCTATCTAGTCTAGGTGACCTCATGAGTCATAAAGGTCGCATTCTCTCCGGAGCGCGAGAACAATAGACGAGAAGAGAAATAGACCCCTCATGCAGTGATCTGCAATGGTGACCTGAAATGAAAGGACGACGATGGCTGAACGCCAATTTGGGTTCCGCACCCGTGCTTTGCACGCCGGGACCGTTCCCGATGCGGTGCATGGATCGCGTGCACTCCCGGTATATCAGAGCACCTCATTCGTCTTCGAATCCACCGAGGATGCCGCGAACCTGTTTGCCCTGCAGAAATACGGCAATATCTATTCGCGCATTGCCAACCCCACAGTGGCCTCGTTTGAAGAACGGATGGCATCTTTAGAGGGCGGTATCGGCGGGGTAGCGACGTCGTCAGGTATGGCCGCAGAGTTCGTGGTTTTCGCCGCACTGGCTCAGGCCGGGGACCACATTGTGGCCTCATCGCGACTCTACGGTGGCACGGTGACCCAGCTGGATGTCTCGTTGCGTCGTTTCGGTATCGAGACGACCTTTGTGGATTCCACTGAGGCCACCGACTTCGAAGCCGCGATACAACCCAACACCAAAGCGGTCTACACCGAGATCGTCTCTAATCCTTCCTCGACGATCGTGGATTTGCCCGGTCTCGCACAGGTGGCCCATCACCACGGGGTTCCTTTGGTGGTCGACTCCACGTTGACCACCCCCTATCTGATTCGCCCGTTTGAGCACGGCGCCGATATCGTCATCCATTCAGCAACGAAGTTCCTGGGCGGACACGGCACCACCTTGGGTGGGGTCGTGGTGGAGCACGGCACCTTCCCCTGGGATAACGGCAACTTCCCGTCGATGACTGAGCCGGTGGAGTCCTATAACGGGCTGAGCTGGTGGGGCAACTTCGGAGAATACGGGTTCTTGACCAAAGTGCGCAACGAGCAGCTACGCGATTTCGGCCCGACCTTGGCACCACAGTCAGCCCAACAACTGATGTTAGGGATTGAGACCTTGCCACAGCGCATGGACGCGCACATTGCTAATGCACAACAGGTCGCCGAATGGCTGAACGAGGACTCGCGCATTAGCTACGTCAACCATGCGGGGCTTCCCGACAACCCGTACTACGAGCGGGGGACACAGCTCTTGCCACAAGGGGTCGGCTCGGTCTTCAGCTTCGGGGTGAAGGGAGGTCGCGACACCGGAAATACCTTCATCCAAAGCGTTCAGTTGGCATCCCATCTAGCGAATGTTGGCGATGCTAAAACGCTGGTGTTGCACCCGGGTTCGACCACGCACCAGCAACTCTCAGATGAACAACTGGCTGCTGCCGGTATTCCGGATGATTTGATCCGTATTTCGGTGGGGATCGAAGACGTCGACGACATTATCTGGGATCTTGACCAAGCGTTAACCACCGCCACCGATGGTGCAAGCCACTAACTCCAGGAAAGGACCATCATGAGCACAGCATTGCCAGACCGCACCTGGACCGGCCCCTCGGCTCCGGAACGTTTGAGTCTGCTTCGCCAGAGCCAGTCCATTGCCATCGTGGGCGCCTCGGATAAGCCCTCTCGCGCGTCCAACTTTGTCGCCACTTACCTGCTTAGTTCCACCACCTTCGATGTGTATTTCATCAACCCGGTTCTCGCGGAGAAGGGTGGGAAAATCCAGGGCCACAAGGTGTATCCGAGCCTCGAGGCACTGCCCGTCGTACCCGATATCGTTGACGTCTTCCGAAAACCCGAAGACACTCCCGGGGTTGTCGAAGAAGCCCACAACGTCGGGGCCAAGATCGTCTGGCTCCAGCTGGGTATCTGGAATGAAGAGGCAGCACACCTGGCCGAGTCGTATGGCATGAATATCGTCATGGACCGTTGCGTGAAAATTGAACACGCTCGCTTCCATGGCGGGCTGAACCTCGCTGGTTTCAACACCGGGGTCGTCTCTTCGCGCCGTCAGGAATTAGATCGGTAGAACCAGATTCGTGCAAGGGACCACGATGAGGGGCTTTCACACGTATGTGAAAGCCCCTCATCGTTTATGCCACACCGCCACGCCCGTCGTGGACGCCTAAAAACGCCAGTGGCCGGTCCCGTGTAGTTCCGAAGAACCCGGGACCGGCCACCGCCAGTAACTACACCACTAGTAGCAGCGCAGAGTCTTAGTCCTCAGACTTGCGACGACGGGCCAACAGGCCACCGGCCGCAGCCAGCAGACCACCCAGACCCAACGCGCCCAGCACGCCAGCACCAGTCGAAGCCAGCTTGTCACGGTGGTCACTCGACGCATCGGAGGCGTCACCAGCGCCATCGCCAGCACCGTCACCAGAACCGCCATCACCAGGCTTGCCGGAACCGTCACCAGCACCGCCATCACCAGGCTTGCCGGAACCGTCACCAGCACCGTCACCAGCGCCGCCATCACCAGGCTTACCGGAACCGTCACCAGGCTTGTCGCCACCGTCACCAGGCTTGTCGCCACCGTCACCAGCACCGCCATCATCAGATGGCTCGGTCACGGTCACGGTGATCTCATCGATCACGTTGCCGTCCTTGTCCTTGACGACCACCACAATGGTGTCACCAGGCTTCGCATCCTTATCGATTTCGACAACCAGGTTGCCGTCCTCGTCGATCGAGGCACGTCCTGGGCCTTTCACCTCAACAGTGGCGCCCTCAGGAACCTTGCCACCCTCATTCGGGATCACGATCCGCTCACCAGGCTCACCCTCAGCGTCACCCCAGTTTGGCTTCTCCTGATCACCAGGTCCCTCACCATCATCAGATGGCTCGGTCACGGTCACGGTGATCTCATCGATCACGTTGCCGTCCTTGTCCTTGACGACCACCACAATGGTGTCACCAGGCTTCGCATCCTTATCGATTTCGACAACCAGGTTGCCGTCCTCGTCGATCGAGGCACGTCCTGGGCCTTCCACCTCAACAGTGGTGTCCTCAGGAACCTTGCCACCCTCATTCGGGATCTCGATCCGCTCACCAGGCTCACCCTCAGCGTCACCCCAGTTTGGCTTCTCCTGATCACCAGGTCCCTCACCACCATCAGATGGCTCGGTCACGGTCACGGTGAAGGTCTCGGTGTCAGTGGAGCCATCCGGGTAGGTCACGGTCACGGTAATTTCGGTCTTGTCGCCCGGGGCGGCACCTTCTGGGGCAGTCACCTTGATAGTGTTGCCATCCTCGCCAACCTCAACGGTCCAACCGTCCTGATCGGACGCAACTTCGACCTGAGAGCCTTCCGTCAGTTCGTCACCGTTATTCGGCACCTCAACAGTCTGACCTGGTTGAGCAGTGGTGTTGTCCCAGTTCGGAGTTACCTCGCTCGCTTGGTCACTGCCAGGTTCTTCACCACCGTTATCACCACTCGGGTCGTTGACGGTCACGGTGAAGGTCTCGGTGTCAGTGGAACCGTCCGGATAGGTCACAGTTACCGTGATCGTGGTTTTATCACCCGTGGAGGCATTCTCCGGAGCAGTGACAGTTATCCCGTGATCATCGCCGACGGTCACGTTCCAGCCATCCTGGGAAGAAGTCGCTTCGACCTCAGAACCTTCCGGCAACGCATCACCATTATTCGGCGCGGTCACCGACTCGCCCGGCGCCACTTCTTGGTTATCCCAGTTGGGCTGAACCTCAGCAGCTTGGTTGTTGTTGTCATCGTCATCACCGACAGCCGGGTCAACGACAGTGACGCTGACCTGTTCGTTATCAACAGAACCATCCGGGTAGGTGACTTGGACAGTCACCACAGCCTTCTCACCGTGCGAGGCACCTTCTGGTGCAGTCACGGTCAAAGTGCCGTCGTTGGTGGCCGAAACTTGCCAGCCTTCGGCATCAGTGCTGGCTTCAACGGTGGAACCTTCCGGAATCTCTTCGCCCGTGTTCGGAACCTCAACGGACTCACCGGGGGCAACCTGGCTGTTCACCCACGTTGGAGTGATGTCATCAGCCTGGGTCCCGGCTTCGTCATCGTCGCCACCACCATTGGGATCGTTGACGGTCACGGTGACCCGCTCTACGTCCTGCGAACCATCCGGGTAGGTCACGGTCACCTCAATAGTGGCCTTATCACCGTCAGCAGCACCCTCAGGTGCGGTGACGGTCAGGGTACCGTCATCGGTGGCCGACACCTTCCAACCTTCGGCATCGGTAGTGGCCTCGACGTTGGAGCCTTCCGGCAGTTGGTCGCCGGAATTCGGGATATCTACCGAGCCACCAGGCTCCACGGTACCGTTCTCCCACGTCGGAGTGGTGGTGTCAGCCTGGGTGTCGTCCTCGCCACCACCGCCAGGCTCATCCACCGTCACGGTCACCGTGACCTCATCAGTGGAACCATCCGGGTAAGTCACGACCACAGGAATCTCAATGGTCTCACCAGGGGTAGCACCCTCCGGGACGGTGAACGTGATCTCACCAGTGTTCTCATCAACACTGACACCCTCAGGAGCATTCTCACCAGCCTGGAACGAGGTCCCCTCCGGAGCCTCGGCCTCATTACCGTCAGCGTCGGTGAACGACGGAGCCGGAACACTCACCTGCTCACCCGGAACACCAGAAGCATCCTCATACGCGGGCTCGAAGGTTTCAGCCTGCGCCGGAGCCTTCGGGTCAACATCAATGGTCACCGAACCCTCAAAGGTCGGTTCACCATCCTCATCAACAACCCGAACCGGAACCTCAACCGCACCATCAGTATCAGCATCCTCACCAGCATCCACGGTAATCTGACCCGTCTCCGGATCCACCACCACCGTAATGTCATCAGCAGGATCCTCGGTGCCACCATCCCAAATAATGGTATTACCCGACTCATCAGAAGGATCCTTGACGAAACCGTCCGGCAACTCACCAAACTCAAACCGGTCACCCTCACCCTTCTCAGCAGGATTACCCTCAGCATCAGTAATCACCGGATCCACAGACACCTGACGATCCCCATCATCACCCACCGTGACATCCGGGTACGACACAACACCAGGGTCAACAACCTCCGGCTCATCCACCGTCACGGTCACCGTGACCTCATCAGTGGAACCATCCGGGTAAGTCACGACCACAGGAATCTCAATGGTCTCACCAGGAGTAGCACCCTCCGGAACAGTGAACGTGATCTCACCAGTGTTCTCATCGATGGTCACACCCTCAGGAGCGTTCTCACCAGCCTGGAACGAGGTCCCCACCGGAGCATCAACCTCAGCACCGTCAGCGTCGGTAAACGACGGAGCCGGGACACTCACCTGCTCACCCGGAACACCAGAAGCATCCTCATACGCGGGCTCGAAGGTCTCAGCCTGCGCCGGAGCCTTCGGGTCAACATCAATGGTCACCGAACCCTCAAAGGTCGGTTCACCATCCTCATCAACAACCCGAACCGGAACCTCAACCGCACCATCAGTATCAGCATCCTCACCAGCATCCACGGTAATCTGACCCGTCTCCGGATCCACCACCACCGTCATGTCATCAGCAGGATCCTCGGTGCCACCATCCCAAATAATGGTATTACCCGACTCATCAGAAGGATCCTTGACGAAACCGTCCGGCAACTCACCAAACTCAAACCGGTCACCCTCACCCTTCTCAGCAGGATTACCCTCAGCATCAGTAATCACCGGATCCACAGACACCTGACGATCCCCATCATCACCCACAGTGACATCCGGGTACGACACAACACCAGGCTCAACAACCTCCGGCTCATCCACCGTCACGGTCACCGTGACCTCATCAGTGGAACCATCCGGGTAAGTCACGACCACAGGAATCTCAATGGTCTCACCAGGAGTAGCACCCTCCGGAACAGTGAAAGTGATCTCACCAGTGTTCTCATCGATGGTCACACCCTCAGGAGCGTTCTCACCAGCCTGGAACGAGGTCCCCACCGGAGCATCAACCTCAGCACCGTCAGCGTCGGTAAACGACGGAGCCGGGACACTCACCTGCTCACCCGGCGCACCAGAAGCATTCTCATAAGCGGGCTCAAAGACTTCCGCCTGTGCCGGAGCCTTCGGATCAACGTCGATCGATACCGAACCCTCATACGTGGGGTTACCATCCTGATCCACAACCCGAACCGGAACCTCAACCGGACCATCAGTATCAGCATCCTCACCAGCATCCACGGTAATCTGACCCGTCTCCGGATCAATCACCACCGTCATGTCATCAGCAGGATCTTCAGTGCCACCATTCCAAATAATGGTATTACCCGACTCATCAGAAGGATCCTTGACGAAACCGTCCGGCAACTCGCCGAACTCGAACCGGTCACCCTCACCCTTCTCAGCAGGGTTACCCTCAGCATCAGTAATCACCGGATCCACAGACACCTGACGATCCCCATCATCACCCACAGTCACATCCGGGTAAGACACAACACCAGGCTCAACAACCTCCGGCTCATCCACCGTCACGGTCACCGTGACCTCATCGGTGGAACCATCCGGGTAGGTCACGACCACAGGAATCTCAATGGTCTCACCAGGGGTAGCACCCTCCGGGACGGTGAACGTGATCTCACCAGTGTTCTCATCAACACTGACACCCTCGGGAGCGTTCTCACCAGCCTGGAACGAGGTCCCTTCCGGAGCATCAACCTCAGCACCGTCAGCGTCGGTGAACGACGGAGCCGGGACAGTCACCTGTTCACCCGGCGCACCAGAAGCATTCTCATAAGCGGGCTCGAAGGTTTCAGCCTGCGCCGGAGCCTTCGGATCAACGTCGATGGTCACCGAACCCTCAAAGGTCGGTTCACCATCCTCATCAACAACCCGGACCGGAACCTGAACCGGACCATCAGTATCAGCATCCTCACCAGCATCCACGGTAATCTGACCCGTCTCCGGATCAATCACCACCGTAATGTCATCAGCAGGATCTTCAGTGCCACCATTCCAAATAATGGTATTACCCGACTCATCAGAAGGATCCTTCACGAATCCATCCGGCAACTCACCAAACTCAAACCGGTCACCCTCACCCTTCTCAGCAGGGTTACCCTCAGCATCAGTAATCACCGGATCCACAGACACCTGACGATCCCCATCATCACCCACAGTGACATCCGGGTAGGTAATAGCGCAGAGGCCGGAGCGTCAGGCTCAACCACGTTCACCGTGGCGGTCACGTGGTCAACGGATTTGTCAGCGTAGGTCACCACGACGGGGATCTCAATAGTGTCACCTGGGGTAGCACCCTCCGGAACAGTGAAAGTGATCTCACCAGTGTTCTCATCGATGGTCGCACCCTCGGGGGCGTCGTCCCGCAGGGCGTATTTTGCCCCAGCCGGGGCCGAAACATCCTTACCCTGGTTGTTCTTGTAGGTCGGTGCCGGAACAGTCACCTGTTCGCTCGGAGCGCCGGTCACTTCCTGGTAAGCCGGCTCGACTTGGTCTGCCCGAGCGGAGACTCGGAAAGCTGCCGAGTCCATAATGTTGCCGTTGATGATCAACCGCGCCTGGTAAACGGTTCCAGGCTTAGCATTTTGGGGTACCGTGAAGGTGCAGTTGGCAGCCTCAGCAGCCGAGGTAATCTTGCAGTCCTGACCGACCTGATTACCGTTTTCATCAACCCAACGGATCGCGTAATTCTGACCGGGGTAGAACACGGTATTGACGCTCGGGGTCACCACATCACCAACACCGGCGGTGTTGGCACCGGTGTCGTGATCAAGCGAAATGTCAGCACGGTTCGGGTCAGGCACCAGCGCGAAGTACACGTTGTACAGGGAGCCACGAGCCGGCTGCCAGAAGGCCGCGGTGTGAGTACCATCATTCGGATCACCAAACGCCGGGACAGTCCACGGCGTGTAACCAGCCACAATCTCATCGTCGGTATTAATCACGAAACCATACAACGCGTCAGCATTCGGGATAGGCTGATCGAAACGCACCGTGTACCGACCATTGTCCCCAACCGGGGCAACCACAGTTTGCTTAATATACTGCGGATTCGCTTCCAACAGCGCTTTCTGCTGCTGAATCCGCTGACCCGTGGGCAGATTACGCAAACCACGAATAGCCGAACTACCTTCCTCGCTCAGCACCGACATCACCACGCGAGTACCCGGAGCAGGACTCTCACCGGATGAGGTGGGGAAAGCAATGGAAATATCAGGTTCACCCGATTCCCACCAGACACGGCCGGAGACCATATTGTCCCCGTTACCACCCGTACCGGAGGTGTTGGACGGGGTGGGCACCGGACCTTCGTTATCAACCTTCCACTGATCACGCGGGGTCGTCAGGTAGCTAGCAGGATCCGCACCTTCAGGCTTCTCATAAACCCACACAGAACCACGTTGAGTGGAGAACTGTTCGGTGGTGAACGACCCGAAGAGACCATCACGGGTGGGGTTCATGAAACCGTTCATCATGCCCGGTCCTTGACGGATAGCCTTCAGCTCACCACCACCAGGACCAGCCTGACCCGGAGCAACCCACACCTTGATCCGTACGTCATTGACCGCGTTCATCGGCTCGTAGACGTGCAGGGTGCCGTTTTCATCTACCCAGTTGAGATCACCAAAACCGAAAGCCCCGTCAGTACCGGCCAAGTTGTGCGTCTTCGCGGTGAACACCGGGCTAGCAGGCGAGTCCTTATCCATCCACTGGAAGTACAGAGTCACATCATTCAACGCAGCCGCACCAGAGTTACTGGCGTCGAAAGACGCACCATTGCTGTAGTACAAACGACCTGAGAAGGTCCCCAACGACCCCCGGTTGGTGACAGCAGCAAATTGACCGTAGCGGCTGACTCGACCAGCAGCAATCGCATCCGCATCCACCGGGCCAGTGACTTCACTAGCGACCGGAGCCGGACGAGTACCCTGCGGATTCGTCGCACGCGGGTAACGATTTGTCGCACCTTCAGGGTTCACTTTCTTGGGGACAATGGCGTCACTGACGTCTTCTCCTGCTGCGGGAGCGTCTGTTGCAGGAGCGTCCGCTTGATCAGCTCGCGCCACGGTGGCCTGGGTCACGTCACAGACAACGCCACCACCAACCAAAGCAAAAGCGGTAAAGGCAGCCATGGCACCGCGCCGCCAAGCTGGCCACTGTCCGGCAGAGTTTTTGGAAATCTCAGTCATTACGGCTAGTCACTTTCTGTCGAGAAAAAACGTGACCACACCACAAAAGGCCGTGCACGCGCACAGACAAACCCTCTGAAGGTGATCGTGATGATAGACCCTGCGGCCGCTGTCACCGACCATAGAGTAACCTACCGCTCAGAATACCACGGCGTACAACTATCTAGTTATCTTTCGTTACAACAAATAACCCAAGTCCTGCAGAAGATCAGTGGCATATGTGCACCTCTTGAGACCGTGATCAAGAAGCCAGCCACTTGGAACCCGAATTGCTGCCCCTGAACGCTAAGCGGGGTCTTAAACACCGGTGGCCGGTCCCATGTGGTTCCGAACAACCCAGGCCCGGCCACCGCTGCAGGTGGACGGCCCAGCCCGCGGTCGACGCGGGCGGTGGAGAAGGCCTCGTGCTCGCTGCGCATCCGCTCCAGTCGGGTGCGGCGGGCTTCCGCTTCCGAGGTGGCCGGCACCTCGGCGGTCAGAGCCGGGAGGATGGCGGCCGAGCTGGAGGCCGGGATCGCATCATAGACGCGGAAGTCGGAAGTCACCGGCACCCCGTGGGCTACGCACCAGGCGGCCAGCTCGGCTCCACAGCCGTCTTGCCAGCCGTCACCGCCGATGACGACCGGTTCGGGCCGTCCGCCGGCGGAGTCCGGGTCATCGAGGACGAGAACCTTCTTCGCCGTGGAGCCGAACCACGCATGCGGGTCGAATTCCTGGAAGGACTCCCGATTGCGGTCGGGGATGGGGATAAGGCCGACGAACATCACGAGCGGCGTCTGGTCCTGATAGGCGGTGTGGATGGCAATCATCGCGTTCGCCACACCCGGTCCGCGGGTGACCATGACGACGCCGGGCCTGCCGGTCAGGCGCGCCTCGGCCAGGGCCATGAATCCCGAGCCACCTTCGTGGCGGGCGACGACGTTGGTGATCGGGGCGTCGTAGAGGATGTCGAGGAAGCTCTCACCGGACACGCTGTAGACGCGCTCGACGCCTTCGCGCACGAGCTGTTCGACCATGAGGTGGCCAGCGCTACGGCCTGCGGGAATGGATGGTTCGGAGGTCATCCGGGCTTCTCTTCTTTTCAGAAACGGTGAGCGGATGGCCTGCAGCGATCCTACCGAGGCACAGCCAGTCGAGTGCACGGCCGCGCCTCACGCGCGCCTGTCCGGCCGCTCCGACGCGGGTGAGCTGCGTTTCCTGTCAGAGGACCTCGGCCGCCGGCGCACCGCCCGCCGGATCGCTCTCGATGACATGCTCACAGCGATCCGGCTGGACTTTCGCGTGCTGTGGGCAGGGCTGACCCGCAGCGTCGATGCGGCCGATGCACCGCGCCTGTTTTCCTATGCCGAGGAGGTGCTCAAGACCCTCGAGGAGTACTCGTCATACGCACAGCGCGCCT
Organism: Auritidibacter sp. NML100628; assembly: GCF_003185985.1. NCBI lineage: Bacteria > Bacillati > Actinomycetota > Actinomycetes > Micrococcales > Micrococcaceae > Auritidibacter > Auritidibacter sp. NML100628. Next base: position 55,621 of record NZ_QHLP01000007.1, on the reverse strand, counting down.
ACCTTAAGGAAGCCGAGGCGCTGGCGGCCGATGATGCGTTCCAGCTCCAGCGGCTGCTCACCCACTTCCTCTCCGCCGATGACCCGCGCCCGCTGACGCACCGGGTCGCCGAACCCGGGACGTGGGCGACAGAGCGCGAGGTGTGGGTGACGTTCCTCAACGAGCACCTGGCGGAGATGTTCCCCAGCGGCGGTCAGAGATCCAGGCTGGCCTGGCGACCATCGCCGCTGATGAGCGTGAGCGCGTCATCGATACCGTGCTCGTCTACCTCGGCTGCGGCTGTTCCGCGAGTGCACCGGTCTTGATGTCACCATCCCAGCCGAAGCTTTGGCAGTCCTGCTGGCTCTCGGCCGGCACCGCAGGCGGCGCGCTGATCCGAACAGTCAGATCCGCTCGATCAGATCCGCTCACTCGAACGCTTCGGCGAGTTCCTCCCAGGCGGCATCGACGTCGCTGCCGGGCGGCAGTCGCCCGTCGAGTTCGAGGATCGTGAGCCCGTGGGTGGCCGCCCACAGTGCTTGTCCGATCACCGGGTTTCCCGTGACGACGAAGAACGGCCGGCCGGACCACTCCTCCAAACCCTCAGGCAGCGCAGCCCGGTCGAGCGGCCCGCTCGTCGCCAGCCGGTAGAGCTCCGGTGACGCGGCAGCGGTGGCGCGGTAGGCGCGCAGCAGTAAGTCGATCGAGGCTTCAGTCTCGATCACCCGCCAGCATGCCTGCCCCATCCGGGCGAAGGCGTCGATGAGCAGCTGGGTGCGCACCGCCTCCTTGTTCGGCAGGTGCTTGTACAGCGACGGGGCGCGGATCCCGAGGTCGGTTGCCAGCATGCGCATGCTCAGCGCCTCCCAGCCCTCGGCTTCGACGCGGCGGCGTGCGGCGACGAGGATCTCGGTCTGGCGCGGGCTACGCGTCGGCAGCTCGATCGGGATCTCAGTCATGGGCACCAGTCTGCCGCAGATCGGCGGCCCGCTGCCCGATCGCCTCATTGACCTCGGCGAAGTCGGCTTCGAGGTCAGTACGCATCGACGTCATGAACGGCACGACGACACCGGTGAAGGTCTCCTGCGGGTCAGCCGGGTGCCGCCGGGCAGCGCTTCGAGCCGGAAGGAGTGTTCGCCGTCGGCGAGTCCCGGGACCCACATCCGCCCGATCCACGTCAGTTCGCGGCCGGGTTCGGCGGTCAGGATCGTGGGCGTGAAGGTCATCGTGCCGTCTGCGAAGATGACGGTGTTATGCAGCTTCTCACCGGCGGCGACGGTACCGGAGCTCTCGATAATCGAGGGATTCCATTCGCTGTAGCGCCCGGTGTCGGCCAGCACCGCCCACACCTCATCGGGTGAGGCGTCGAGTTCGGTGACGGCGACGATCGAGACCGGGTTGAGGCGACTGTAGGCGAAGATACCGGAGGCCAGGATGACGGGGATGGACAGGCAGATGGCGATGATGCGGGCGACGGTCATGGCGGGGGCTCCGTTCGGTGGGGTGACGCGTCAGTCACCAGTGGCTAACACTGTTAGCCTACCGGTGGCGAGGCCCCCTCGGCAATGCCCCTCTTCTTGCTTTTCGGCCCATCGCCGCCGCCGAGGCGGGCCTTGAGGACGGCGAACCACGCACCTGCGATGAGCGCGAGCGCCGCAGCGAAGGCTGTGAGCGCGACCGGGTTCGTCACCGCTGTCGTCCAAATGAGGCGGGTGGGCACGAAGGCTGCGAAGCCGAAGGCGATGAGGGTGCCGACGTAGGAGCCGACCATGTTGCCGATGTGCCCGCGCGTGTTGCCGCGCGCGGTCATCCAGACCCCGAGCGTGACGCTGACAGTGGTGAACACCGAGAGGCCGTGGAGGAAGGTGAAACCGTCATCGAGACCGAAGAAGAAGCTGGAGACGCAGGTGAGGTACATGAGCCCCACCCAGGTGCGCCCGAGCACCCGGTGCACGGCGTCGCGGCGGGGACGGAAGATGTTGATGGGCCCAATGATGAGGACGAGGAACGCAGCGCTGGCATGGACGACAACGGCGAGCGGGATGGTCTCCATACTCGGTAAGATAGTGACGCCGTCCAAGTGTGTGCAACGTGGATAGCCACACCCCGATTCAGTATCCGACCGCCAAGGAGAGCTAAGTGAAGCTCAGCGCGCTGGCAGAGGCCACCGGCACCTCGACCGCCTCGATCAAGTACTACCTGCGCGCAGGCCTCCTGCCGCCTGGAGTCAAGCGGAATCAGACGACCGCCGTCTACGACGCCTCCCACGTCGAGCGCTTAGAGCTCATCGCCGCGCTCCGCCAGCTCGTCGGCCTGTCGATCGAGCAGATCGGCACGCTCACCGCCGTCATCAACGACCCACAGGCGAGCATGCTCGATGTCATGCAGACCGCCCAGATGCTCGGCGGCGGACTGCCGCCGCTCTCCGCTGACTCGCCGGCTGCACAGGATGCCCGCACGGCCGCCGCCGAGGCGCGGGTCACCGCGGTGATGGAAGCCCAAGGCTGGCCGGACGCACCGAGCGCCGCCCGGGCAGCGGCCACCTCGGTGGTGGCGGAGATGACCGAGATGGGACTGGAGGTCAGCGACGAGTACCTGCAGCTCATCGGGGCAGCCGTCGACATGATCTCCGGCTCCGATCTCGACGTCTCCGGATCCCGGGACCGGATGGCGATGTATGTGGCCGTCGGCACGCACCGGTACTCACGCCTCGTGCTCGCGCTCCTGCAGCTGGGCCAGACCTCGCACAGCATCGCCCGGGCCGGTGAGCACACCGACCGGTGACGCAGAATTCATGTGCTCGTGAACGGACTGTCGTCGCAGATCCGTGTTGTTCACGCTACACTCCCATACCATGATCCCCACCATGCACTCCCCCGTGCCCGCACCACACCCCACCCACCCTTTGGAACCGAACCTCTCAACTTCGGGAGCGCCTTAGTCTCACCGGGCTTAAGCACAGTCCATTCAAAGTTCTCAGAAAAGCTCTAGAAAGGATCTATTCAACGAGGCGTAATGGACTCTCATCCCCCGTATTGCTAGTGTCCGAGGGCTGATTTTGGTCTGCAGATGCCACACCCGCCTGGGCCACGCCACACACGACACCACCACCAAGCAACGCAAAAGCCGCGAAAGCAGCCACCGACCGACGATGCAAGGAAGGAACCAAGCCAACAGCATTCTTCGATGCTTTAGACTTTTCTCTCACGTCTCTTTCTCTTCGCGAAAATAGTCACGCATCCCGCAAGAGAACACCGCGCCAACGCACAGCAAACCCTCAACGCAGGTGCTCAATGTGATGAATCTCTTCGAACGCCCAACAACCGGACCCACCCCAATCAGATATCCCGCCGAACTGACCAGCTATAGACCACTACCGACAGGCCCCCGGCCGATTCGAAGTCAATCGCACCTGAACAGCGTAGAAAAGATAGTAAAAAGCCCCCGTCCGAAGCGTGAGGGGAACGCTGTGATAATCGGACGGGGGCTTATGTCATCACTCGCACCTTGACGAGGTACTTCTGAGTCTAAGGTGACGAACAGGGCGAGTCTAGGGTTTAAGCTGACAATTTCCTGTTAATTCTACTCAGGTGACCCTAAATACCTTGGTGACATGGGCGTTCGCTAATTCTTGAGATCGGTCACATCCGTGCGTCGGTTGGCTAAGACTGGTACTATCGAGCGCACTTCCGCCACCCGATCTGTGCTCACCTCCGCCAGCACGACGCCTTCCGGCTCAACACCGAGCTCCGCTACTGCAACGCCCAAGGGATCGACGATACTGGAATAGCCGATCGTGTCGGTCCCAACGGTGTCCGCGGCGAGTATCCATACAGTGTTCTCCATCGCTCTGACGGTCAACAGTGACTGCCAGTGCATTTTCTTGTGTTCGCCAGCAAACCATGCTGCCGGGGTGATGATGGCCTGAGCGCCCCGTAGTGTCAGCGCGCGAGCGACCTCGGGGAATCGGATGTCGTAACAGGTTTGCAGACCCCAGGTGATGCCTTCGAGATCGACGGTGACCACCCCTCGGTCACCGGCAGAGATCTCGTCTGATTCACGATTGTTAAAGGCATCATAGAGATGCAGTTTCCGATAGGTGCTCACCTGCGCACCCCGGTCGTTAACGACCAGCAGAGTATTAAAGGGCTTGCCGGTTGCGGAGGGCTCGAACCCTCCGGCCACCACATGCACACCCTGTTGCTGAGCTAGCCCGCACAGTTGCTCGACAAACACGGGCCAGGTTGTGGCAACCGCTTCGGCCAGGGATCCTTCGACCAGGCGGTAGGCCAGCATCGCTTCTTCCGGCAGGACCACGAGTCTGGCCCCGCGTTGGGATGCTTCGGTGATGAGCCGTTTGATCACACTCAGGTTGTCGTTGACATCGGCTGTTGGCCCAAATTGTGCGACCGCTACTGTGACCATCGCCTTGCCACCTTTCTACCGCACAGCGTGTTCTGCAATGTAGTCGCGCAGTTGATCAACGTTGTCGCGGATCTCGATGATGTGTTGCTCGCGTTCTAACATGTTCTGCAGGTCCTCGCTCAACTCCGGTGCCTGACCAATAGCTTCGACGACCGTGTCGGAAAACTTTTCCGGTTTGGCGGTTTCTAGCACCAGCATGGGCACCGAGTCATCGCGATACTGTTGGGCTATGGTGACACCATCAGCGGTGTGCGGATCAATGAGCACATGCGCGTGCTCCCAGGTCTGCCGGATGGCCGTCAATCGGTCGGCGTGCGTGGAGGCACCGGAGACCATCCCGAACTCTTCGGCAAACCGGGGTTGATAGCGGGACAGATCGAGTGTTCCCACTTCATCCAGCGCCTGGAAAGCGCCAGAGAGTTTAATCGGATCGGAGCCCAGGACCAGGTAGATCAATCGTTCCAGATTCGAGGCCTTCGAAATATCCATGGACGGTGAGGAGGTGGCCACGGTCTGTTGAGCCGAACGCGGGGTATAAACTCCAGTGCGGAAGAACTCGTTCAGCACGTCGTTCTCGTTGGTGGCCAACACCAATCGACGGATAGGCAGGCCCATGAGCCGGGCGAGTTGCCCAGAGAAGATATTGCCGAAGTTTCCTGAAGGAACCGTGACGTCGATCGGTTCGGTGCTACCGGGGTGCTCATCGCTGGCGCGGAGCCACCCCCAGAAGTAGTACACGCACTGGGCGACCAACCGGCCTAGGTTAATGGAGTTGACGGTGCCGAGCGTATTGGCACGCTTAAACGGGAGATCGCCGTTGAGTTGTTTGACCATGTGCTGGCAATCATCAAAGACTCCATCCACCACAATATTGTGGATGTTCTGATCGGTCAGCGAATACATCTGAGCACGTTGGAATGCCGACATTCGCCCCTGAGGAGAAAGCATGAATACCGCCACATTCGGCTTGGCAGCAAAGGCGTGCTCAGCAGCTGAGCCGGTATCACCGGAGGTCGCCCCCAAGATGTTGAGGGTCTCACCTCGTTCGGTCAGTACGTATGGAATCGCCTCACCCAGAAATTGCATCGCCATATCTTTGAAGGCCAGTGTGGGTCCTTGAGAGAGGTCCAAAAGCCACGTGTTGTCCCCAATCTGAGTCCGGGGGACCACATGGTCACTGGAGAACTGGTCTCCGTAGGCGGCGGTGACGATCTGTTCGAGGTCCTTCGTGGGGATCTCGGTCCAGTACCGGCCGATGACTTCTCGTGCCAGTTGCGGATAGCTCAGCTCACGCCAGGATTCGATAGTGACCTGGTCGATCACCGGAATCTCGGTGGGCATCACCAGCCCACCGTCGGGGGCCAGGCCTTCCAAGAGAATGTCGGAGAAGCTGGCGGGGTCCATCCCGCCACGAGTGGAAACATACTGCATCGGGATCTCGCAGAACTCTTTCGTGTTGTGGTGGCTAGTCGTTCCAAACCAGGTCGCGGACCTGAATCACTTCGTCGCGGCCCGGCCCCACACCGATACCGGAGATCCTGGTGCCCGATAGCTCTTCGAGAGCGTGCACGTAGCGTTGAGCAGCCTCGGGGAGATCAGAAATGCTCCGTGCCTGGGAGATGTCATCGTGCCAGCCCTCGAAGTACTCGTAAATGGGGACCGCGTGGTGGAAGTCCGTCTGGGTCATCGGCATCGAGTCATGCCGAACGCCGTCGACCTCGTAGGCCACACAGACCGGAATCTGGTCGATGCCGGTGAGCACATCCAGCTTGGTGAGGAAGTAGTCGGTAAACCCATTGATCAGTGAGGCGTGCTTGGCCATGACCGCATCGAACCAGCCGGTCCGACGGGGACGACCGGTGTTCACCCCGAACTCGCCGCCACTGGTGCGTAGTCGCTCCCCCATCTCGTCGTCCAGCTCGGTCGGGAACGGTCCGGCACCCACACGGGTCGTGTAGGCCTTAATAATTCCCAGCGTGCGGGTGAACCGGGTGGGTCCGATTCCAGCACCCACCGAAGCTCCTCCCGCGGTGGGGTTGGAGCTGGTGACAAACGGGTAGGTCCCGTGATCAACGTCGAGAAAGGTGGCCTGTCCACCTTCCATGAGCACGACCTTGTTATGGTCCAACGCTTCGTTGAGCAGGATCACCGAGTCCACCACCATCGGGCGCAGTCGCTCGGCGAACCGATCGAAGTATTCCACAATCTCATCAACACTAAAGGCCCGGCGATTATACAGCTTGACAAGTAGCTCATTCTTCTGCCGCAGTGCGCCCTCGATTTTCTGACGCAGAATCGATTCATCGTAGAGGTCCTGGACCCGGATACCCAGTCTGGCAACTTTGTCTTGATAGGTGGGCCCAATACCGCGACCGGTGGTACCGATCGCGCGTTTGCCTAAAAATCGCTCGGTGACTTTATCCAGGGTCTGGTGGTACGGGGCGACCAAGTGAGCGTTGGCAGAGACCTTCAGGTGCGAGCAGTCGTGACCACGTGCTTGAAGTCCGTCGATTTCCTCAAAGAGCGCTTCGAGGTTGATCACCACCCCGTTGCCGATCACCGGGGTCGCATTCGGAGAGAGAATACCGGCCGGCAGGAGCTTGAGTTCGAATTTCTCACCGTTAACCACCACGGTATGCCCAGCGTTATTGCCACCGTTGGGCTTGACCACATAGTCAACAATTCCACCGAGCAAATCGGTTGCTTTGCCTTTGCCTTCGTCTCCCCATTGGGCGCCGACGATTGCGATAGCTGGCATAGTTGCATCTCTCCTGATCAGGACGCGCAGGACGAGCCCTCAACATAGAAAACGTTCCCGACCGACACCTTGGCCTGAGAACCCTACCGTCCCAGTTTATCAGGTGAGCAACCTCACCTGAGGATACAAGGCTCCGGAGCAACCGGAGCTAAGACAGATCAGCCACCCCGTGCTCATCTCGCTCCTGTAAGTAGCACCGAGCGCACAGCGAAACGTAGGTGACGTTGGTATGTTGTGACCCATCGTCGTCATCAATGGCCACCTGGTCTCCATCAAAAACGAACCGGTCACCCAGCTTCCGAGTATTGAACAGCGCCTTCCGTCCGCACCGGCAGATCGTCTTCAGTTCCTCAATATTATGAGCCAGTTCGAAGAGTCGTCGCGCACCCGGAAACGACCGAGTCCGGAAATCGGTGCGGATCCCGTAGGCCAGCACGGGTACGTCATCAATCACCGCAATGCGTAAGGCATCGTCGACCTGTTCAACGGTGAGAAATTGCGCCTCATCGATCAGCAGACACGACACCGACTGGCTGGCCGCATCCATATCGGGCACCAGGGAATATGGATCGCGTCCCGAAGCTCGTTGCTGAAAGCTCTCCCGCAGTGACGATCCCTCCAGCACGAGAAAGTCCACGGTGCGGACCACCCCCAAGCGGGAGACGATCTGGTCGGCCCCCTTAGTATCGACCGCGGGTTTAGCCACTAACACGCGCATCCCGCGTTCCTCATAATTAAAGGCCGCTTGCAACAGAGCGGTAGATTTACCGGAGTTCATTGCGCCATAGCGGAAATACAGTTGAGCCACGGTGCCTCACTCTAGTCGTCCCCCACCGCCTCACGTTGCTACTACGGGCCCCTGACACCGCGTCTTGCGATGGGTCTTGAGTGTGATTCAGGGTATTGCGATCCACGCAACCCGGTGCTACGTTTACGTCGTGACTCGCACCACGGCCTCTCGCACCGCCGGGCCTGCCGCCTCAACGGCTCAGCGTGCCCGCGAGGCGATCAGCGCTTCGGGGATTCGTCAGCGTCACCTTGCTCAGCAGATGGGGATCGATGACTCGAAGCTGTCGAAATCACTGGCCGGGGTGCGCAAATTTTCGGCAACTGAACTGTCGTTGCTGGCCCAACTCACCGGTGTCACCGTGGAGTGGCTGCTTGCCGGCAACCGGCAATCCAACCCCACCAATGAGCACGATCGCCACAGAGACCACGATCACCACATCACGGACCGGGCCGGTGCCCAGACCACCGTTAGGCAACGCACCCGTCGCCACTGCGTTGTGGTTGCAGCCTGGAGACTGTTTGCCTCCCGCGGATACTCGCGCGTGACCATCGACGATATTGCGCGCGCGACCTCGATGTCTCCGGCAGCGGTGCTGTACTACTTCGAGAATAAGAATGCGATCTTTTTAGCCACCCTGCGATATTGCAGTGACTTAGCCGCCCAGTCCCAGACCGAAGCCCTGCAGATGCCCGACCCGGTCCAGGCCCTGCGAGCCCTGGCCCGCACCCAGTTGCCCACCACCGAACAGACCCGGTTGCAGTGGGCCACCTGGGCTCAGTTCTGGTCGGCAGCCCCCACATTCCCCGATGCCAAAGAAGTCAACGCCACCGCGTATCAGCGCTGGCTGGACACCATCACCACCCTGATCCAGACCGGTCACGACCAGGGCCTGATCGTCGACGCCCCGGTGGGTGAGCTCCGCGACCTGTACGCAGCACTCATCGACGGGTTCGGCATCCGGGTGCTCACCGGAGGACTGGATCCAGACCGTGCCGTTGACCTTGCCGACCGCACGATCGTACGCCATTTTGCCACCGACACCTCCAGAGATCACCACACCACTATGGAACGCCCCCGATCATGAAACACCATCGCCGTACCCCCACCGCCGCCGAGGCCAACGACGTCCACCCCACTGGGCCACACCTCAACCGCCGCCAGCTGTTGGGTGGCGCCCTAGGTCTGGGGGCACTCGGTATGCTGGCAGCCTGCAGCGCACCCCCGGCCACCCAGTTCGATACCTCCGGCCCGCCCACTCCGGGCGGCACGCTGCGCGTCGGGCTGGCCGGCGGGTCGGCCACCGACTCCTTGGATGCCCACTCCCCGGTCAACTCCGGCGACACCGCACGCGTGATTAACCTCTATGAGGGGCTTCTGCGGCGCGATGACAACTACGAGCTGGAATACCGGCTGGCCGAATCCATGCAGGTCAACGACGACGCCACCGAATGGACCCTGGTGTTGCGCGACGGTATCACCTTCTCCGATGGGCGACCGGTACGCCCCGAAGATGTGATCGCCACTGTCGAGCGGGTCCGCGACCCCGATGACCCGAAGAATGGCGCGTCGATGATGGCGGTCATCGACACCATGGAGGTCGTCGACGAGCGCACCCTGATCTTCAAGCTCTCCAGCCCCGATGCGGAGCTGGACGACTCGTTCTCCCAGTACCAAATGGGTATCGTTCCCGAGGACTACGACCCCAGCGAGCCCATCGGTGCCGGTCCCTTCACCCTGGCCGAATTCGAACCGGGTCAGATCACCACACTGGTGCGCAATGAGAACTACTGGGACACTGTCGCCCACCTGGATCGGGTCGAGCTGGTTAATTTCTACGAGGAAGACGCCATGCTCAACGCGCTACTGTCGACCCAGGTGGATGCCATCGGCCAGATTAACCCGGCACTGACGCGGGTGGTCAACGCCGATGAACGGTTGCAGGTGCTGAACTCCGAAACCGGGATGTGGCTACCGTTCACCATGCGGGTCGATACCGCACCCTTCGATGATGTTCGGGTCCGGCAAGCCATGCGACTGGCCATCGACCGCGAACAAATGGTCAACCAGGTCTTCTCCGGTCACGGGCAACTCGGCAACGATATGTTCGCCTTCTACGACCCGGGATACCCCGACCACCTGGAACAACGCGAACAGGATATCGAGCAGGCCAAACAACTACTGGCCGAGGCCGGGTATCCGGACGGGCTCGAGGTGGACCTGGTGACCAGTGAGATCCAGGCCGGTGCGGTCCGGGCCGCCCAAGTGCTGGCCGAACAGGTTCAAGAAGCCGGGATCACGGTGCATCTGCACCAGGTCGATACCACCACCTTCTATGGGGAAGGCAACTACCTGCACTACCCGTTTGCCCAATCGTTCTGGTACACCCGCAACTTCTTGGCCCAGGTCGATCAGTGCGCCACCGACTCGGCCCCGTTCAATGAAACACACTGGCAGGACGAGGACTTCGAGGCCCGGGTCGCCCAAGCCCAAGCCACCGCCGACGACCAGCAGCGCCAGCAGAAAATTGCCGAACTACAAGAAGAGTTCTTCGACCGGGGTGGCTACATCATCTGGGGCTTTTCCAACCAGGTCGATGCCATGCAGAAGTACGTGATGGGCTTTGAAGAAAATGCCACCGGATTACCCCTGTCGGGCTATAACTTCCAGCGCGCCTGGATTGCAGAGGTGAACGAATGACCAAGCTGATTGTGCGACGATTGGGAATCAGCATCCTGATTCTCTTGGCCGTGTCCATCGTGGTCTTCTGCGCCACCCTGCTGTTGCCGGGTTCTCCGGCCACCGCCATCCTGGGCCAACAGGCCACGCCGGAACGTATTGCCGCCCTAGAAACCGAGATGAACCTGGATCGGCCGGCCTGGGAACGCTACTTCCTGTGGCTGGGCGGAATGCTCACCGGCGATTTCGGCACCTCCACCTCCACCGGAGGCCCGATCTCCGAATACCTGGGCGAACCGCTGGTCAATTCCCTGGTGCTGATGGTGCTGGCCGCGATCCTGTCGATCCCCATCGGCATTGGTGTAGGCATCTACTCGGCGATGCACCGCGGGAAAAAACGCGACCAAACCGTCACCTGGGTCTCACTGGCCCTGGCAGCCATGCCGGAGTTCGTGATCGGTATCGGTCTAGTCACCCTGTTTGCCACCTCGGTATTCCAAATCCTGCCGGCAGTCACCATGAACCCACCCGACCAGCGGGTCTGGGAATTTCCCACCCAGCTGATCCTGCCCACCCTGTCCCTGATGTTGGTGGTCAGCCCCTATATCGCGCGGATGACCCGGGCCACCATGATCGAAGCCCTAGACTCCGGGTACGTGGAAATGGCCCGCCTGAAAGGGGTGCCCGAACGGCGAGTGGTGTTCCGCCACGCACTCCCCCACGCGATCGGGCCGGTCGCCCAGGTGGTGGCCATCCAGCTAGCCTGGCTGGCCGGAGGGGTGGTCGTCATCGAGTATCTCTTCCGCTACCCCGGCCTGGGCCAGGCCCTGATCGATGCGGTCACCTATCGTGACGTTCAAGTCGTCCAAGCGATCTCACTGTTGATCGCTGTGGTCTACGTGCTGGTCAATCTCATCGCCGACATCATCGGCATTCTGGCCAATCCCAAGCTCAGGAGTGCATCATGAGCCAGCTCAAAACCTCCGCCACCAAACCCGCCCCGTTGCTGAAACGCATCTGGGCTCAGCCCGAAGGGAAAGCCGGTCTGATCCTGACCGGCCTCGTGTTGCTCCTCGCTCTTACCGGCTACTTCTTCGCCCCCGAGATCACCGGGACCACCACCACCGAATTTGTGGGACTACCCTTCACCCAGGAAACACTGCTGGGCACCGACAACCTCGGCCGCTCGGTGATCTCCCGCTTCCTCGGAGGCGGGTTACTGTTGCTGCTATGCGCGGCAGCGGCCACAGCGATCGGCCTGGTGCTCGGTGCCCTGATGGGTATGATCGCCGCCTACGCCGGCGGAATCACCGATGCGATCATCATGCGCGTCAACGACGTGGTGCTGGCCTTCCCCCAGTTGATCCTGGCGATGCTGGCCATCGTGATCTTCGGCCCTTCGGCCCTGGTGCTGATTCTGGTCATCGGATTCACCCACGCACCCCGGATCGCCCGCGTGTCCCGGGCCGCCACCCTGGCGGTGACCTCCGAAGACTACATTCGCGCCGCCGAACTCTACGCGGTGCCACGCACCCAGATCCTGATCCGCGAAATCTTCCCGAACATTACCGGCCCGCTGGCCGTGGAAGCCGGACTGCGGTTGACCTACTCGATCGGCACCATCGCCTCCCTGTCCTTCTTGGGCCTGGGCATCCAGCCGCCGGCCGCAGACTGGGGTCTGATGATCAACGAAAACCGGATCGCGCTGTCCATCCAACCTTGGGGCGTGATCCTTCCGGTGATCGCGATCGCGGTGCTGACCATCGGCACCAACCTGCTGGCCGACGCCTTGGCCCGAGCCACGGCCACCACCACCCTGCCGGTGAAGGCCTCCCGACTGCGCAGCACGAAAAACACCCCCGAGACCACCGCGGAGAAAGTAGCCAACCGATGAGTCCCGACCATCCCACCAGCGCAACTGACACCGTGGTGCTCACCATCCGGGGGCTGAGCGTCTCCGCCACCGGCACCGGCCACCAGATCATTCACGACCTGGACTTGGATCTACACCGTGGCGAGATCCTCGCCCTGGTCGGAGAATCCGGCTCCGGTAAGACCACCGTGGGGCTTGCCTGTCTGAACCACTTCCGCACCGGGCTAGCCCACACCGGTGGGGAAATCACGCTCTACCCGCGCACTGGCGAAACCCCAATCAACGTCACCGAACTCACCGATGACCGCATCCGGGCCCTGCGTGGCGAACGCATCGCCTACATCCCCCAAGACCCGGCGTTGAGCCTCAACCCGGCCATGCGGGTGGGCGACCAAATCCGGGAAGTACTCGACATCCACGGCTACGGCTCCAGCTCCTCCGAGCGCGCCCAGCGGGTAGCCCAGGTCTTAGGCGATGTCGGTCTGCCCGATGATGAGTCCTACCAGCGTCGCTGGCCACACCAGCTCTCCGGCGGCCAACAACAACGCATCGGTATTGCCATGGCCTTCGCCATGAACCCCGACGTGCTGGTGCTCGATGAGCCCACCACCGGGCTGGATGTCTCCACCCAAGCCCACGTGCTCGACACCATTCGGGAAATGACCGCCCGCCACGATGTGGCCTCGCTCTACATCACCCACGACCTGGCGGTGGTCGCCGAATTGGCCCACCGCGTGGCGGTCATGCTACGCGGTGACCTGGTGGAAGTCGGCGATAGGCGCAAAATCCTAAACGAACCCGACCACCCCTACACCCAACGCCTCCTGCGGGCAGTACCCGATCTAGCCGGACAGAAAAATCTCACCGGAACCAACCAGGCGCCCGCGATCACCGAGCCCTCCACCGCCGCCCAGGGACAGTCTCAACCGCAGGAGAAATCCGGGCCCAGCCAACACCTGCTGGCCGTGCGGGAGCTGCGGATGTCCTACGGGTCCCATGAGGTGCTCAAGGGAATCAACCTCACCATCGATCCCGGGGAATCCACCTTATTACTCGGCGAATCCGGTTCCGGTAAAACCACCCTGGCCCGCTCGATCGCCGGGCTCAACCCGGACTACACCGGCACCATCCAGCTACGTGGCCAGGCACTGGAACACCGGGCCCGCAAGCGTAGCCTCGATGCCCGCCAAGACATCCAGTACATCTTCCAGTCGCCCTTCTCCTCCCTAAACCCGCGCCAATCCATCGGGAAATCCCTGACCGTACCGTTGCGGATGTCCCAGCGGCTACCTTCCTCCCAACACCGGGCTGTGGTGGAAGAAACCCTAGAAGCTGTCCAGCTGGACCCCAGCTTCTACGACCGCCGGCCCGGAGACCTCTCCGGAGGGGAACGCCAACGCGCAGCCATCGCCCGCGCCCTGGTCAACGCACCCTCGATGCTGGTCTGCGATGAAATCACCTCAGCCCTGGACGTCTCCGTGCAAGCCTCCATCCTGGCCCTGCTGAACCACTTGCGCCACCAGCGCGGGCTGGCCCTACTCTTCGTCACACACAACATCGCCCTGGCCCGACACATCGCCACGCAAGTGGCAGTGTTGAACCAGGGCGAAATCGTCGACCACGGGCCGGTCCATGACGTCCTTGACAACCCGTCACATTCCTACACCCGTCATCTCCTCGACGACCTACCCCAACTGTAACCCTCCAGCTAGGCTGAGCACCGAGAGCTCGGGGGGTCACTCCTGGTAGCGACAACTGCGTTCCCACCACACGATATCCCCTTGATGGCGGGGCTCTTCACTCGAGGCTCGAGATAAGACTGTGCTCGGCGTTGAGAGAGAATCTCAGGACTTCACGAGTAGGTCATGACACAGTGGCACTAGAGCAACTCGCCTATTCCGCCCACGATGGGAGTGCAATTACCCCTAGTGAAGGAGAGCTCGACGATGCAAGCAGTACGCTTAGTTTCGCTTGTCGTCATGATCATAGCCCTAGTGGTCGCAGTGTTTGTTGTCCTCAATAACGTGATGGATCCCAGTAGCCTTCCAGATCCCATAGCCCCGGCTATTGAGGCCCTTCCGGAGCAGGGATCCGGTGCAGCTATCGTGCTAACAGTCGTAGTGGTAGGCGTAGGCATCCTGGCCTCGGTAGTCCATAAGAACGCGAAGAAAGCACTAGAAAAACAGGACTCGAAGAAAAACCTCTAAGACAAGTCCGGTTCACGGAGGAAAATTCCCTTGCCGGCCCCAACCCCGAGACGTATAAGTTGGACTTCCCTGCGCACGGTGCCATCGGTGTATAGCGCACCATGCGCAGGGTCGGGGTCAATCGTCGCTCTGTTTTTGCTGTCATGGGACAGGCGCTTCTTGAAGAGCCTAGGTGTAGTTGGTCATGACGTTGTCGCTCTTGAAAGCCGGCAATATATCGGTTCTGAAACCCATCTGGTTCATTTCTTGATAATAGACCCGAATCCAAGAGTCTTTCACGTGCGGACCAACAGCAATAGGCCAAATCCAGTACAGGTATCAGCTGGGCAACGACCAAAGGAACCAAGGCAGGAATAGAGAGAGAACGGGAGCCCACGCGTCGCCACAGGTGGGCGTAACATCACATTCCCACCGGTGACTCACGGCGTGATACGGAACCGGATGGCACCGGCCGAAAGCCGCACGGGGTTAACGTGTGCAATTCAAGCCCGAACGTTATGCACAACGATCGCTTCTTCACACGCACAGTTCTCCGGAGGTACCGGCAGAAGGAGTCGGTTCCCTGGCTAATCCGAGTCCTGAGGGGAACGAGATGGTGCCTGTGATCGTTGCTGGCCTCGGCGAATCTCCCTCTGAGCCCAGCCCAGTGCCAGTCCACACAGAAAAACAACCACCGGAGCGAACCACACAAGCCCACCTAGTGAACTGGCAATAGCTTCCACCCACCCTGGTAGCGGGTCTACGGACAGATGCACGAGAAGGGCCGGCACGCATAACAACACGGATACAGCCATCAGGACATAGAGCAAATTTCGAAGAGTAGACATGTTCCCAGTGTTCATCGTCTGACCCCGTTAGCTGTAGTGACACCACGTCACCGAGGATTTTGGTACTGAAGGCCAGGCCGAACCTCAGGGTGGAGTACCGAGCCTACGGCCCCGGGTCTGATTGTAGGAACCTCACGGTCGGTTGTCAGATGCCCCGCAAAGAGAGGAACTAACACGATGGGGACTAGGGGCTCATATCCAATCAAGATCGCGAGCGAATCGCGCTGCTTCGTGCCGGTTTGTTGCATGTGTTTTGGCTATGGCACTTGAAAGGTAGTTCCGTACGGTGCCTTGAGAGAGAAAAAGTTTAGCCGCGATTTCTGACGCTGAGAATCCTTCTCGGGTTACGCGTAAGACATCTTTCTCACGTTCTGTGAGTGGGCAGTCGTCGCTTACCGCCGATGCTGAGACCTCGGAGCCGATCCAGCGCTTTCCTTGATGAACGGCCTCAATGACGTCAGCGATATGAGAAGGGTCGGCAGATTTACTCTCGAACCCTTTAACTCCCAGCCGAAGAGCCTTGCGTAGCACTCCAGGTTTAGCGTGCCGGGTTAACATGAGCACTGGCTGATGTGGTAGCTGTTGCTGAATTGTCTCTAACACCTCGAGGCCGTCCATCTCAGGCATCTCAAGATCAAGAACCAATACATCGGGCCGATAAGTCACAGTAGCCTCAACGGCTTCATGCCCGGTCTGGGCTTCTGCAACAACTTCTATTTCTCCTTCATAGGGCAAGATTTGTGCCATTGCGGCGCGCAGGAGGTTTTCGTCGTCTGCAAGCACAACACGAATCATGTTGCCATGCCTTTCTAACGTGTGGGGAATCGAAGTTCAGTGATGAACCGGTTTTCTTCACAGTGCGCCATGAGTGTACCGCCAAACTCTGAGACTCTTTTCTTAAGGGCGTCAAGCCCACTCAGCTCTGACGCTTCAGAAGTGACTCCGTCATTGCTGATTCCCACGATGTTGGAGTTGACCGTTATTTCCACCTGTCTAGCGTCGGAGTGTCGCAATATGTTCGTTGTCGCCTCCCTGAGCACCAAGCTTGCTGGTTCTTGACGTTCGAGCGGGAGATCGGTATCAGCGTGGTGAACATTGACCGTGGCACCTGTAGCCTCAAGGAGGTTTTTCGCGTTCTCCAACTCGCCCTGCAGGGTTAGACGGCGTTCTCCATAGGCAAGTGACTTGGCTTGCGAGATCGTATCTGTCAGAAGACCACGGACCTCGTCCAATTCCTGCTTGGCAGCGTCAGGAGCGTCGTCCATCTGTCGCTGAGCAAGGGCCGTTTTCATCTTGACTACATGCAATGTGTGTCCCTGAATATCATGTAAATCAGCCGCGAAACGGAATTTCTGCCGATAAAGGGCCAATTGAGTCTGGGCTCGGTGGGCATTGTCGAGCTCCCGCACAACCCGCACTGTCCACCGAGACCCGAAGAAGACGGCCACCCAGAAGAGGCCAAAAACCACAGTAGTCGTCACATAAATAGGCGCCTGATCTGGCTCATGCACTGTCGAGAGGAGCGCCAGCCCTACCGCGACACCTAGGAGACCGGCAGTGGCCACGACTCGCATTCTCGGTAGCGTGGAGAGGTAGGCAGCGCCTGCAATCAACAATCCGCCCGTGGCTAAGGGGCTTACTGCCAACCAACTGGCTACCCCGGCAGTAAGAACGCCGACTAGCAACGACCACACCAAGAGGTTTCGACTGAGATTCGCCCACCGTAGTGCGACGCAAAACGACAGTGTCGCGCTGGGCAAGAGAATCAGCGCGTGCCAGAGGGGGTCAAGTGCGGTAAGCAGCCCCGCAGCCCAAAAAATAGCCAGTCCTAGCAACAGCCCCTGGGTCGTATTGGTCCGGACACGGTCTAGAGAATGTCGTTGCCACGTCCCAGAGATTCCAATGGATTCTTCTGTTTCGTTCCCGTTTCTTTTGTTGTCAGCCATGGATTCTCCTCCTGGCAGCACCTACTGCCCGCTCGGGCGGGAAGACTTTGAGCGAGTCGTAACTCACTCTATTTTATCCAGCGAGCCAGTGAAGTTGGGCTTGTTCTAGAAATACGGTTCAAAGATCCACATTTCTGGGGATATTTTCAGCCTTGCAACCGATTAGTGTTGGAAATGTCCGGACAACACCCGGGCACGTAAAGTAGGACATCCCTGAGAGGAGGTTAGATCATGCGAAATGACCTGACACATTTTGCGGACACACTGAATATCGGCGAAGTCGGGCACGCCGTTACTGCGATGCCGACTCTCGCAACTCCCGCGACCACAGCGACTACAGCAACTACCGCTATCTTCGGGTTTACCGATAGCAACCCAGTTACCGTGTCGGCCGAGGTCGCACCCTATGGTTCAGTCAACGAACTGATAAGGGCTCGTGAGAGCGCTCTTCAACCTAACGGCACACAACTCACTCTACAAGGTGGCGGCGAGCCACGCTGAAATGCTCGCGAAGCGCCTTCGATTCCTAACGGGCCGATGACAGCTCCGTCGGTGTGAGGCCGAGAGCTATGGGGCGTGGGTTGTCGATGTCGGCGACGGCGAAGACATGAAAGACGTACGCATTCCAGTACGCAAGGGCGTTCAAGGAGTACGGAAGCTTGTTACTCAACGACCCCGTCGCCGACATCGGCAGGCAAAGAGATAACTCGGGTATCACCCAGTCTCAGGACGCAACCCGTGCTTCAGGCCGTTGAAAGCCCTTCATCGCTTTTGGGCCACAGGCGGAACGCAGTGTCGAATTTTTCTGGCCACCGAGATGCAGGCCCCGGTAGATACCGGGGCATACGGGGAGGTGGTGTTTTAGTAGCGCCGATACACCGATATGTTTCTGGGCCAGTTACTACTGGATATCGCCGGAGACAACCGAACGCCACCTCGCTCTTGTAGTTGCGAAGTACGGTTCGAGGCGATTGCGCGGCGCGGCCCTCGCCGTTACTACCCCAATCGCTCCAGCTCGGGCCAGTAAGTGGGGCGGTCGCGGACCCGCAAGGTTTTTCTGAGGGGCAACACTCTTGCGAACCGAGGGCCGACGTTACACGAGGAGTTCATCTGGCCCTGAACCTGACTCACATATCAACGTGATATGAGAGATCGCCCGATCGATACGCAAATACGCACACCTGCATGTCCTAGCAGAGTTTGCTACCACAGTCTCTCAAGTGCTGCAAGAGTTCAACGGGCGCGCCTTCGATAACAACAACCAGTTCATTAATCACGACGTGACCGGCTGGTTAACCGGTATGAAGATCTTCTTCAAGGGGTCGCGACCCTAGAAAGAAAAACCTCTTAGCCGCGACCGGGTCGACTAGTAACTACCACGTGCGCGATACACGTATTCAGGGCTCCACAACAACCCGCTGCGCTGGCGGTTCTCGATTTCCCTTACCGTTCGTGAAAAAACCGGCAAGGTTGATTCGCCCTCATGAGCACAGTCGTCGCGTCGGCCACAGTCTGACTCGGGCGTCCTAATTGCATCACGATGACACGAAAACGCCGTCCTGCCGGCCCCTCGAAGCGAATGTGTTCACTCAGCTTCAGGAACGTGGGCTGAACAAACACACCACCAGCCCGAACCTCCCTGACCGCACCCTGAGTGGCCGGTCGCTCATTGACCGACTCACCACAATTCTCAAACCTTCAATAGTGGCCCACAGGTCAGTCTGGATGCCACCCCGCCCATCCTCACTCGCGGTATCAGGCTCCGACCGGTGAACCGACCAGGCCAGCTTGTCTTGCGATCAGTTTCACGTGATGCGTCGGTTAGATTCCGCCCGTAACTTGAGGCGAGAGGCTCCGGGTTGTGTGTCGCAAACGCGGCACACAACCTCTTTTTCGGAAAGCGTCCCTAACTCATGACAGTACGTCACTGGGGCCACTCCGCCAATTTTGCTGGGATGAAGACATGGTTACACGAAAGATCATTGACGTCCAAGAGCTCACCGTGAGCTATGGAAAGTTCACGGCGGTTGAGGAGCTCTCGTTCGAAGTACAGCAAGGCGAACTCTACGCTCTTCTAGGCACAAACGGCGCAGGGAAGACATCGGCACTGGAGACCATCGAGGGGCACAGGCGTCCAAGTTCCGGTACGATTCGAGTCTTTGACCAAAATCCCCGTGATCGCAGATCGGTTCGACCCCGAATGGGGATTATGTTGCAGGAGAGCGGATTCGCTCCGTCTTTGAGGGTCGGGGAGACCGTTGAACTCTTTGGGGCCGTGAGCGGCCGGCAAGACGATAAAGACCGCGTCCTTCAACGAGTCGGGCTCTCCCATAAGGACACCGTCCAGGTTTCTCAACTCTCTGGGGGAGAAAAACGCCGCCTGGACTTCGCAACAGCAATTTACGGTGACCCCGAGCTTGTCTTCCTGGATGAGCCCACCACTGGCCTTGACATAGAAGCACGCGATGAACTCTGGCAGGTAGTTAGCGAGCTCCGTGACCAAGGCGCCACGCTAGTGCTGACCACCCACTATCTCGAGGAAGCCCAGGAGCATGCCGATCGAATTGGATTGATGCACCGAGGACGACTCGAGCTTGAAGGCACATTCAACCAGCTGGCAGGATCGTTCCCCACAACGATCAGTTTCAGCACCCCCGAATATCGTGGCGAAGTTCCTGTCCCCGTAGATACCACGGATCGTGGCTGGAAACTACAAACTCAGGACCCTCAGCGCGATCTGTTCAAACTTCTGCAATGGTCAGAGGAGAAGGCCATAAGGATCAGCAACTTATCGGTCCAGCCAGCAAGCCTCGACGATATTTTCCGAACACTGAGCAACTGAGGAGACCAGATGTTACCTATCGCCAAAGCCGAGTTCATCCAGATGCTCAGGGACCCTTTAGTCCTGTTCATGGCAACAGTCATTCCTTTGGGCATTTCCGTGTTCCTTTATTGGAACCGCGACACGATAGGCGGAACCCCTGTGATCGCTTCTCTGGTCATGGCAGTGATCCCTTCTTTCGTGGTCTACGCCAGCACTACCACTACGTTGGCTTCAAGACGCCAGAATTTGTTCCTCAAACGCATGAGGTCGACCTCCCTCAGCGATCCCGCCATCCTTCTCGGCCTCTCGTTAGTACTCATTGTGCTCTCGGCGGCACAGACGCTGGTGATTCTGATGGTCTTAACACTGGTGGACAGCGGTCCAAGCAGTCCAGTGCATGTGGTCGCTGTCTTGTTGCTGACTCACGCCATGTTCTTCGGCCTTGCCCTCGCTACAGCTGGCATAACGAGTTCTCCCGACAGTGCCCAAATCACAGTACTACCGATCACCATGGGTGTCGTTGGAGTGGCCACGTGGGTCGCAGCTACCGGCACAGACGAGATGGCCGGCTTAAAGCTCTCTCTACCAGGAGGAGCGGCTGCCGAACTAATCGTCCAGGCATGGAGCGAGGATGCCACCGGCGAAATGACGATGCTACTCATCCCAACCCTAGCGTGGGTGGGCCTCGCATTCCTTGCGGCACGGTTCCTCTTTCAATGGGAACCGAGGCGCTGAAGCGCGCTCTCGCTTGGAACACCAGGCACAATACACTCCCTCTAATAGATTCCAAAGCACACGCAAAAGGCGCTATAACAGCATGTAGGAGCCAAGATACCGGAAGGAGACCTGTGTTTTCCTCGTCATGCAAGCTAAATCCAAGACAAGCACTAACACGAGGGTCGCGGATAGCAGCGATAGGGAGCTTGGTTGGGTCGCTAGAAGAATTGAGCCGACCGGCCGACGTCAAGTCCGATTCCTTACTCGCCTGGCGACTACGGCGCACTGCACTACCGATGTTCCAAGGCCGCCTTGGCCGTCAGTTGGACAAATGCTTCGAACATCCTGGATACCAGTATCTGGTAGCCCTTCGGTCGCTGGCAGCTATCGGCACGATCATTGCCCCGGAACGGACAAAAGTCCGCACCCTGTCGATAACCACCCTGACACTACTCCTGTGGGCAAAAAGTTACCGAGGCTGGTACGGGTCCGATGGATCCGACCAGATGTCCTTTATCGTATTCTCAACAGGCGCCCTTGCGGAGCTGATGCCCCGAAACGAATGCAACGCTACCCTTCTCAGTTCCTTTGTCGCGTTCCAGAGCCTACTTTCGTACTTTGCATCTGGGGTCGCCAAAGTCGTCTCTCCTTCGTGGCGAGATGGAAGCGCCCTCAAAGGGATTTTTAGAACACAAACCTACGGCGATGAAATGTTTTACCGTTTCCTGACCGCGAAAGAATGGAGGGCGGCAACCATGAGCCGAACTGTCACAGCATTCGAAGTCCTGTTTCCAGCAGTAGTGCTGATGCCAAAAACCCTCCGCACCATAGGGCTCGGCATCGGAGCCGCGTTCCACATAGCCAACGCCCGGTTCATGGGGCTGAACAGGTTTTTCTGGGCCTTCTGCGGGACCTACCCGTCCATCATTTCCGTCGCGAAGGCCATTCGTTTTTCATGGAAGCACCGCCTCTTACAATAATCCCGTCCTGACGGGAACCGACTATGCCGTCCCTCTTCATTCAGAGCTACTTAGCTCAGGTTCTCGCCCACTCGGAAGTCTATGAGTCAATGGGAGATCTAAATTCTACATCTTTTCCATTTTTACAATCGGGATAAAATACCGACTCTCAAAGCGCGAGCAGTCCCGCGATACTGGAGCACCGCAGAACGGTTCCTCGACCGTCTCCGAACCAAAACCGTTGTGATCTTCTCGAACCACTCCTTCCGAGGTTTGTTAGATGCGCACTTCGTAGCCCATATCACATAATGTGTCAGTGGATTGGCGCTGGTTGATTCCTCTAACACCGAAGTGATTCATCCCTCGCCTCGGTAAGAGCAAGCGATTCGCACTCTGCGGAGACATTTACGACGAGCCAAGTGACACGCTTCCTCTCTAAGACGTTGAGCCATTAGGCAAGTGATGTGGCCAAAATACCTCGCTGATACGCAGTGGAATTCAGCAAAGAAGATAAAGAGTGCCTGCCGACCTGCGAACTTGGAACTCACATTGACCGGGCTTCTCAAGCGCAGCTGAGAGCTCAAAAACAGCACTCTATTGATAACCCGCCCTATATGACTTTTGGCGCCAGCGACAGTTGCATGGAACTTCAGGAAGTACTGCGTTCGATTCCTGAACGCAGCCCACACATCACCATCCATCAAGCCGAGCACCGTGCAAAGTTATGGCTTCGGCTATTCACTGAAAATCGTGAGGGCAATGGCCACGTACTTTTGGCCACATAATCACTCGAAGGAGGGCGCTTAAGTGAATACAACAAGCATCTGCCACCACTTCACGACGTACACACTTGCTGGAACGCTGGGCATCTGGGCCACGGCCACCGTGCTTTCGCAATTTGATATCGGTCGGAAAACGGCCACCAAAATCGACAAGACAGGTCTGATGGTCCCAGATTGGCGGTTCTTTGCTCCTAACCCAGCTTGTCACGAAATTAGGCTCGTGTACCGCAGTCAACTTCCGAACGGGGATGTCACAAATTGGCAGGAACTAACGTACAGTCAAAAGCGTAGGTTTACGCACCTAATTTGGGCGCCACATCGCCGCCTGGAGAAGGGCCTTTTTGACGCGACCGATGAATTGGTGAGAACCCACGAATCCACTCAAGACTTCCAGCGCGTCAAACTGAGCACAGCGTATTTAACATTGTTGAATACCGTTACTCACAAAGGTGAACATCCTCAGGATAGTGTACGAACGCAATTTATGCTGATGCGCGCGACATCTTACGAACCACGCGTCGCTCCCGAGCCGGTTCTGGTTTCCGACTTTCATAATTTGGAGGCTGGTATGCCATGAAGCCACCCTACCCCGATGAGTCTATTGAAACGTATGAACTCGTCCACTCCGTCCAGAATGATGTTAACTTGATTTCCGACTTCGTTAGTTCGTTACCCCGCATGCCAGTGACGGTGCTGGAGTTCGGGGCGGGGACTGGGAGGTTAACCCTACCTCTTGCTGAGGCCGGCTTCTCGATAACAGCCTTGGACCTATCACCAACCATGCTCGAGATCCTTCAACGGAGGACCCGGGGATACGACGTTTCTACAGCCTGTGGTGACTTTAGAAATAAGCTAGTCCACGGAATTTTCGACCTTTGCGTGATAGTGACAAATACTCTATTCATGGTTCCCGGATGGAAAGAACAACAACGAGTTCTCTCTCAAGCAGCTAATTGCACCGCGGACAACGGCTACTTGATTCTAGAGACATATGACCCGCGGATTTATCTCGATCAGCCGGAGACATTCAGCCTTTCGGTGCCTCTAACCGAGCAGCACCTGCTCACCGATACTGCCTTCGTCGATCACGTTGCCGAAAAAGTAACTCTGATCCGCACAGTCACGGGGCCCGAGAACCATTCGTTTTACACCGAGACGAGCCACTGGTTAGCACCTCGCGAGCTTGACATTCTCGCTTCCAGCGTTGGATTCGAACTTCTCGAACGATATGAGGACCTAGCCAAGAATCCATACGTCACCCAGAGCAAGAACCTGGTATCGGTTTATCAAAAGACTTGCCAAGGAGAGGGACGATGATTACTCTTTCCACCATTTGTGGTACTGGCGAAGCCAAAAGCGTGAGCAACGTTGAGAGCTTGTTGAAAGACTTTGATATTAGCCATAACAGGGTCGTCGGTGTGGCCAAGCTTCCTGAAGGTGCGAATATACTTCTCATCGGAGAGCCTTCGCTTCAACAGGTGATACACGAGCTCGGGTGGCACAGCGACGTTGATTCTCTCACCATCCTCCTGGCCACCCCCGACCCCCATGAGGTCACAGCGCTGGGCCCCGTCCGGGTAGTGTCAGTAGGAACCCCGCTAGACACGGCCGAGATTATCAGCGCGGCCGTCTCCCTATCATTGCCCGGGGAGTACGTCTCGCGGCACCAAGTGGCCCGGAAGTTGAGCCATCATATATTAGAGAGCCCTCTCACGGCTCGCGAGAAGGAAGTACTCCACCAGGTCTCTTTGGGCAAACGCGACGACCAGATCGCGCAGACACTTTCTGTAAGTACGGCCACGGTCCATACTCATATCAAGAACCTTCGTAGTCGGCTACAAGCAAGAAGCCGTACTCATGCAGTCACCATGGGGCACAATCTTGGAATACTACCATTGACCCTCCCTGACCCCTCTCCCCTGTAAACACTAAAGGTTCCCAGAAAGCTCAACCGCCTTTAAACCGAATAATTCGCCTGTGACTTCCCTGGTCCCAAAGGTTGGACCGATGCGCGGATACTTGCTTTTGCAGGATGGGAGGTTCGCGTTGACGCGCGTGAACAAATCAGGTCCCCGTACCGACCTCTCGCAACCACACCTCTTGTGGGCTGACCGATATTACCTCGATGGGGGCGCTAGGTTTTGAACACTGAACTTTGACGCTGACGGTGACGTGGAATGGTTCGGAATGATCGCAGTTGCCGAGGCGCCAGCGTCCATGGCCAACCATTCCACCACGTCTTAGTGATAACACGCGACAATCTGGGCGATGACCCGCAACGTCTTCTTAGTCGATGCCCCGGACCAGGCTGCCATGCTGGTCACCCGGCAACCCTCGAGTCTGGCAAACATTGCACACGGAACCCAGTAGGTTCAAGCTGTAGCCACAAGCATCGATGCCATGTCTTTCACGGTTCTTCAGGGGAAATCAGGCATTCGGCTACGAAACTTAGAGTCGACAAGGATATAGTCATTGCCGAACTGATACATCATCTCCCGCTGTTCGCACGCAACGGCGCTGAAGCTACCAGCCACCGTGAGAACAAGTTTTCCCCACAGTAGCTGGTTTGACCGTGCGACCTACCGCAGAGGATAGTTCTCTGGACAGGTCACTGGCGGAAAACGCGACGATCGCTGTCATGTGAAGCGACGGCATAGACCGGAGATCTGGCTTGAGGCACGTTTCAGCCAGCCCGCGAGCAATATCGCACGGCAACGCGAATGAGTGCCTGTTGTCGGGCTTGCCGAACCACACGAATGAGCACTTTCTTCCTCTGACGACCTTCTCGAGAGAGCTCCACGGCATAACCGTGGTCTCCGCACCCTGACCGAGATAATTTGCCGCCCGGCACACGACCACGTCGTGACCGTCCAGACGCGCCTGATCAAGAATCTTCGTCCCTTCCAACCTGGCGGTTCCCTTCTCACTGCAGGGTTCCATCGGGTGCGACTCCGTTATTGGTAAGGTGGCGCGACCGTACACATAAAGGTTGCCGAGGAAAGTCAGCGGAATCTGGTGGCTTTCGGTCGATGACACAATGGAACGGACCAAACCTGGCCACTCCTCGCTTGAGCTCGGCGGTTTCATACGATGAGATCTAACAATGGGAAAGCTCATCAGTGGAAAGCGCATCGCCTCGTTGGCGCGAGATGGCAACGAGGCGAACACCACGTTGGGAAAGTGCACGCGCGACGAGACTTCCAATCTGCCCACTTGCACCGATCACGGCAACTCGTCGCTCTCTGGTCACTGATTCTTCTCCTTTGATTCCTCGGTGGCGACGCCGAGGCAGTAGTGCCTCGAATCGACAGTGGCCGGAAAGCCTTTGCATTGCACGGAGCCAGAGGATCGAGACACCGTTTTCGTGCGTGTTGTTCGTGCCGACTCGTTACGCGATCATGTTTATTATTCTTCTTAGTGCAATGAGCTCATCGCTCATAGTGCACCCGATCCTTTGGTTCGATAGGGCCTGTATTCACAATGTAATCCACCCCGTATCTAGTCATCGAGTCGTCGAGACTCGATTGAAAACCGCGCAGGGCGTGAACCAATTGCGCTACCAGCGCGGGCTGGCCCTACTCTTCGTCACACACAACATCGCCCTGGCCCGACACATCGCCACGCAAGTGGCAGTGTTGAACCAGGGCGAGATTGTCGACCACGGGCCGGTCAATGACGTCCTTGACAACCCGTCACATTCCTACACCCGACATCTCCTCGACGACCTACCCCAACTGTAACCCTCCAGCTGGGCTGAGCACCGAGAGCTCGGGGGTCTTAGAACCGAGCGGCAGTCTGGATCGGCGGGTTGTACTGCTGGTAGGTCGACAGGTTGTCAATGGTAATACCCGCGCTGGGGTTACGGGCCTGAGCAATCTGGCCATCACCGATGTATATGGCCACGTGGTAAATGCCCGAGGCGGAGCCATTATTGGACCAGAACACCAGGTCACCGGCTTGAAGGTTGTCCAGCGAGACATGCTGGTTGGCTGCCGAGTACTGGGCGGATGAGGTACGTGGCAAATCCTTGCCCGCGCTGGCGTAAGCGGCCTTAACGAAGGCCGAGCAGTCATAGGCCGAGGGACCATTAGCGCCAAAGCTGTACACAGCACCGGAATTGACGATGTCGATGGCCGCGTTCACGGCCTGGCCCTGCCAGCCACTGGCCGAGCTGGTTGCCGAGACGGTTTGAACATCCAGGGGCTCATCGGCCGACGCCTCACCGGTTGCTGTCTCAGCATTGGAGGCAGTATTGGAGGCAGTCTGCGCCTGTTCCCCGGTGGACTCCGTTGCGCCCGGAACGGTCAGCTCTTGGCCGGGGTAAATGGTGGTAGAGGCCGAAATACTATTGGCCTCCAGCAACTCATTGAGGCTCACGCCCAACTCGCCGGCGATCTGTGAGAGCGTATCCCCGGCTTCCACGGTGTAGGTATCAGCAGATGTTTCAGCCGAAGCGGTGTTGGCGCTATCGGAGGTGCTATTCGGGCCCACCTGAGCCGCCGTCGAAGATCCCTCCGCATCGGCCGGCACATCTTCCAGGGCAGCGGTGGCCGAATTCATTCCGGTGAAGGTAGCACCAGCCACCGCAGCAACACCGACCAGCCCGCTGGTCACATTCTTCCGACGACGGCGGGTGGCAGCCTGCTTCAAGGCCCGCTCAGCGTCAATACGCTCGCGACGAGTTAAATAAGTCATCAATCAGGATTCCTTCTCTATCTCGTGATCTCTACTCGTGATGAGAACATCAATGGACCGCGCCCGAACAGCGCGTTGTTATCTGACTGTTATCCACCGTGACATAATCGTTACCTATTCGCAACCGACCGCCTGAATTAACTGAGGATTCACTCCGAAGTCACACCCTTTAATCCGCATGCTCGTGCCGATCCCGCGAAAACCTGAGAATATCCTGTTATTCTTTCGTGACTTTATCTACCGGGTGGTAGGGCTCCTGACAGCAACCTCACCAACAGGTGACAATAGAGGTAACCCATCCTGTCGAAGAGAAAGCCCATACCGCTGTGACCCTCACCCCGCACCCGGCCACCGTCGACCTCAAGCCACTACCTCTCCCACATCTTGATGACACCTTGGACACGCTCCGCCACGCGCTACGTGCCCTATTGGCCGGGGAGGAATTCGCCCACGCCGAAAAGATCATCGACTCCTTCCGCACTCGCAATGGCCCCATCCTGCAATCTCAGCTGGAACAGCTAGCCTCTCGGGCCGAGGCCACCGGCACCAACTGGATGTCCGACTACTGGTACTCCAGTTATCTCGCGGTCCGCGAGCCTCTGATGCTGGCCTCCAATGTGGCTTTCCAGATCGAAATCCCCTCCGAGAAGACCGGATCTGCTCGAGTCGCCGACCTCGTACACCGCCTGCTCCGGTTCCACCTGATCCAGGCCCGTGGCGAGATGCCCGAAGAGATCGATGCCCGTGGCAGCCGCATCACGATGAACCAGTGGTTTACCTTCAACGGCGGGATCCGCACCCCGCAGGTCGATGAAGACGTGATCGAGCCGTGCTCCCTCGATGCCCGCGAGCGCGAGATCGGCGTGTTCTACCGGGGTCAACTGCACGCGGTCACCGTGACCGATCAGACCGGCGCCCTGGTCACCCCCACGCAACTGCGGGTCGCCATCGACCAGATTCTGGACGAGGCACACACCGCCCCGCAAGCCCAACAAGCCCAGCAACCAAACTTCGCCGATATCTCCGCGCTGGGTTCCAGCTTCTTAGCCGAACACCTCCCGGCACTCCGCGCGGTGGGGGACAACGAGCACACCTATCAGCGCCTGAAGAACCTGTTATTCACCGTCGATATCACCGACGATGACCTGCCACAGGCCACCGAACTGCGCAATGTCACCTTCCGCGCGGGGGCCGCCTGGGTTTATAAGCCCATCAGCTACCAAGTCGGACTCCACCACGACTGGCTGTGCATGGAGGTCGAACACACCGCCGTGGACGGGGCCACGCTGGTCACCGCACTCGAGCGTATCCAGCACTTGGACCGCGAACCGACCACCACCGACCCACACCAGCCCGAACTCGCCTACGAACCGTTGACCTGGGAGTTCACCGACGAGTTCCTGGCGACCTTTACCCCGGAGGTCGAGGAATACCACGAACAGGCCAGCCACTACCAGGTCGAGATCATCGAGGTCGACCGGCTGTTGCCGGTAGAGAACTACCCGATGAAACTCAGCCGAGACGCCTGCGCCCAGCTGATGATGTCCACCGCCCAGTACCTGACCTTCCAGCATGTCCGGGCGGTCTACGAGGCCGTGGACATGCGCGAATTTCGCGCCGGTCGCACCGAATGCCTCCGGGCTGCCACCCCGGAAGCCGTGCGCTTTGCCACCGCGCTGGCTCAAGGGGACGCTACCGAAAATCTGCTGATCGATGCGCTGAACGCCCACCGGATCTGGGTCAAGAAATGCAAAGCCGGGGCCGGGATGGATCGACACCTGCAACTATTGGAAGCCACCGCGATCGCCGATAACACGCTGATGGCCTCCGACCCGTTCTTCACCGACCCGGCCATCCGGTCGGTCCGCCGGGACTTTTTGTCCACCACCTCGGTGGGTGGCCCAGAGCAGATCATCCGGTATGCCTTCGCCCCCACGATCCCCGAAGGCTTTGGCATCAGCTACACGCCCAATCCCGCCCACGGAGAGTTCTGCGTCAGCTGGCACGATCAGACCACCGAAGACCCCGAGACCTTCCTGGCCAACCTGCGCCGAGCCGGGGAAATGTTCTGGGAATTCGTCGACTCGCTCCCCCGCCCCGAGCAGAACTAGCGAGCCTCGATCTGCTCCACCGCGCTGGGGTCACAGTCATGCAACAGTGTCGTGATCCGCTCCACCTCATCGGATTCCCCGATCGCGGCGGCCGCCCGCCCCAGGGCATACAGGGCACGCAAGAAACCGCGGTTGGGTTCGTGGGAGTACGGGACCGGGCCCTGCCCGCGCCATCCAGCCGCCCGCAACGCGTCCAGTCCCCGGTGGTATCCCACCCGTGCATAGGCGTAGGAGTCCACGGTGCGCCCTTCCGCCCAGGCATCCTCAGCCAACATTGCCCACACCAGTGAGGATCGCGGGGCCACCGGCACCAGATCCTCCGGCAGGTCACCGGCTTGCAGCCGTTGGTCCACCTCCGGTTCCGCCGCCAACAGAGTGGGCTCGGGTTCCATCAAGTTCTTACCGATCATTGAGGCCACAACAGGCTCCTTTCGCCACCTCAGCGCATAGCTTCTGCTTCCACTGTACCCAGCTCGGCGAAGTACCGAAGATGACACCATGTGACATTCCCGGTGAAATCACGTTCACATCGATACCGCGCTGCGAGTCAGTGTCCCCTATTCTTGAGGTACCTCATTGTCAGCAATGTCAGCACTCTCACGATGCGCTGAACCCACCGGTTCTGCGCATCAGGATCAGGAGATATCCCTGCATGATCACTGTTGAAGGCCTGACCAAGGTCTACCGACAAAACGCCCGTGACGTTCGGGCGTTAGATGGAGTGAACCTTCAGGTTCCCTCCGGCTCGATCCACGGCATCATTGGTCGTTCCGGGGCGGGGAAATCCACCCTGGTGCGTTGCCTGACCCTGTTGGATCGCCCGACCGAAGGCACGGTCGCGGTCAACGACACGGTGCTGAGCAACTCCTCGGCCAAACAACTGCGTCAGGCCCGCCGTCGGATCGGCGTGGTGTTTCAGAACGCCAACCTGTTGTCGTCGCGCACCGTCGTCGACAACGTGGCCCTGCCGTTGGAGATCTCCTCGGTCTCCAGCTCCGAGCGCAAACAGCGGGCCACCGAACTGGTCAATCTCGTCGGCCTCGACGGCTTCCACGAGGCCTACCCCGCCCAGCTGTCGGGCGGACAGCGTCAACGCGTCGGCATCGCCCGCGCCTTGGCTGCCGACCCGGACGTGCTGCTGTGCGATGAGCCCACCTCCGCCCTCGACCCGGCCACCACCAAAGAGATCCTGGAGCTGATCCGCTCGGTGGCCCGCCGACTCAACCTCACCGTGGTGGTCATTACCCACGAAATGCACGTGGTCAAAACCCTGTGCGACGCCGTCTCTCTGCTGGACGCGGGTCGTATCGTCGAATCCGGTCCGCTGGAAGAAGTCGCCGCCCACCTCGACGGTCAGCTCTCCGCCGCGTTGTTGCCACTGGACGAACTCGATGAAGCCCAC
The DNA here is from genome assembly GCF_003185985.1 of Auritidibacter sp. NML100628. Classification (NCBI taxonomy): domain Bacteria; kingdom Bacillati; phylum Actinomycetota; class Actinomycetes; order Micrococcales; family Micrococcaceae; genus Auritidibacter; species Auritidibacter sp. NML100628. Next base: position 24,650 of record NZ_QHLP01000007.1, on the reverse strand, counting down.
CGCGACCCCCAAGCCACGCTGATCGAGGTGCTGGGCTCCGGCGAACACCTACCCGCCCCCACCACCGTGCTGGAAGAGGCCCTGCCGGTGAAGGCCATCGTCTCCACCGGCACCATCGAATACCTCGGACCCACCCGGTTCGCCCACCAGCTTTTGTCCGTAACCGGCGGGGACCAGCCACCCGCTGCCGAACCAGCCCTGCAACTCCTGCGCGCCGCCGGATTCCAAGCTCGTGCCCTGAAGGCAGGTGATCTGTAATGGATTGGTTCACCGAGAACGTGCTCGAAAACCGCGCCATCACCAATGCCGTGCCCGAAGCCCTGTGGGAGACCATCCAAATGGTGGTGATCTCCTCGATCGCGACCATCATCCTGGGGCTGATCGTCGGCCTGATCATGCACATCACCCGCCCGGGCGGGCTCGCACCGGTACGTTGGCTGTACGTGATCATCTCCTCGATCATCGTCAACATCACCCGCTCGATCCCGTATGCGATCTTGATCGTCGCGCTGATCCCCTTCACCCAGTTCTTGGTCGGCACTGCCATCGGCCCCATCGCCGCAACCGTGTCCCTGACCATCGCCACCGCGCCGTTCTTCGCCCGCCTGGTCGAAACCGCACTGCGTGAAGTCCCCGCCGGCACCGTGGACGCCGCCCAGGTCATGGGCCTATCCAAGGCCCAGATCGTGTCCAAGATCTATCTGCCCGAAGCCCTCCCCGGCCTGGTGGCCGCTTCCACCAATACGATCGTGGTGCTGATCGGCTACTCCGCCATGGCCGGGCTGGTCGGCGGTGGCGGTCTGGGCCGACTCGCCTATAACTACGGCTACCAGCGCTTCGACACCGCCGTGATGCTGGTGACCGTGATCCTGATCGTGGTGCTGGTCCAGATCATCCAGTTCATCGGCGATCAGATCGTCAAGTACGTCGACCACCGTTAAGCTTTCCTCCCCGACTAACCACACACCCACCTTGGAAGGAGAAACTCTGATGAGCTCATTCACTTCACGCCGTCGCATCCGCCACGGACTGGCCCTCGGGGCTACCGCCACCATCACCGCCCTGGTGCTGACCGGTTGCGGTGAAGAAGGCGGTGGCGACAATGGTGGCGACGGAGACGTCACCACCATCACCGTTGGTGCCAACCCGGTTCCGCATGCTCGGATCCTGGAGTACGTCGATGAGAATCTGGCCGAAGATGCCGGTATCGACCTGGAAATCAACGAATACGATGACTACCAGACCCCGAACCGTGTGCTGGACGAAGGCGGCGACGACGCTAACTACTACCAGCACCTGCCCTTCCTGGAACAGCAGGAAGAGGACCTGGGATACGATTTCGATCACGGCGATCCGATCCACCTGGAGCCCTACGCTGGCTTCTCCGAGAAGCACGACTCCATTGACGATCTGCCCGATGGTGCCACCATCGGTATCACCAACGACCCGGCCAACCAGCCCCGCGCGCTGAAACTACTCGAAGCCGAAGGTCTGCTGGAGGATATCGGCGACGACGACGGCGCGCTGGATCTTACCGACGAACAGAACCCCAAGGGTCTGGAGTTCGAAGAATCCCAGCCGGAGTTCTTGGCTCAGGTCGTCGATGACGACTCCATCGACCTGGCCATCATCAACGGCAACTACTTCCTGGAGGCCGGACTGAGCGTCGATGACGCCCTGGTCGTGGAATCCGCCGAGGACAGCCCGTGGGGCAACATGCTCGTCTGGCGTGCCGGCGACGATAACGACGCCATTGCCACCCTGGAAGAGCTGTTGCACTCCCAGGAAGTCACCGACTTCATCAAGGAAGAATGGCCCAACGGTGAAATCATCCCCGCCGAAGGCGACAGCTCCGAGTCCTCCGAGGACGCCTCAGACGAGGAAAACGCCGAGGAAGAGGACGCTGAGTAACTCTCACCGAGTCTGACTAACGGTCTGACTAACGCCTGCCACCGTAGCCAACCACCACAGTTGTGCCACCGGTGGCAGGCTTTTTTAACGCCCTGGGCGCCCCGGTGCCCGGGCACCCATTACTCACGAAAATCCTCCAGGGTCGAGACCGGGATGATGTGATAGGCCGGTTGCTCGTACGGGTGCACCGCGAGTGCGGCTTGCACCGCTGCCCGCACTTTATCGATCGGGGCCATCATCTCGATCCGGTCTTCAGCCACTTCCTCGGCACGGTCTACCTCTCCAATGGCCGGTGCAGCCCCCGGCAACGGAGTGAACCGCCCGGTGCCCTGAGAGGTGAACGATGCTCCGTAATACTCACCGATCGGGCCCACCGCCTCAGCGAGCGCGTCACGGACTGCTTCGGCGTTCTCGGTCGGTACGTAGATCACAATCACGGCATAGCTCATGGCACATACTCTAAACGACCACCGTGCGCTGGAATACCTCCGGAGAGTTGTTGCCGGTGGATGTTCAGACGTCGCGCATGTTCGATTAAACCGTTCGAATGCCGGTTGTCCACTGTTCGAAACGCACACTTGACGTCAACCGCAACTTCCGCATGATTAAGCGGTTTGCAGCCATCCACACCCTTCGCGTGCACCCTTGTTATGGGAACAGCTGTACGATATTATGGGAGTATAACTCGAACAATCAGATGGTTTATCGAACGCATTGAGGTGGTGAAGAGCATGTCAGTGACGGCGGATCCGCGCAGTCGCGACATGCAGGCTGTTCCGGGTCTCCTCGACGAAGAAGCCCTGCGAGAGGCATCGCCGGGCGAGATGCTCCACGCCGCGTGCCGGGTACTCCAAGCATTAGGGTCGCGCATGGGCTCAGAGAGTGCCTTCGATGACCTCGCCAGGTGGCGCGAAGACGCCTCGGCTACCGACTGGAACTCCACGCTGGCCTCTGATCGTGATTCCGAGCAGGTCGAACTCACCGCACCGGATAACTATCACGACAGCTTGCCTGGTCTCACCCATGCAGCCGAAGAACTCAGCACCGGTCTTGACGGCCTCCAGACGACGCTGATGGGGCTCACCACCCGGGCCTTGACCACGACCGCAGAACAACAAGCAGTTCTGGGAGTTCCCCGCACAATTCGAGGACCGAAAAATGAAAAAAAGTACCTCGAGGAATACCACGGACTGGGTCGCAGAGATATCGCCCAGCGAACGATGCGGGCCCACTATACGGTTCCGCCCCCACCACCGATTTCAGGTGGCCCCGCCCCTGAACTTGAGTTCCCAGACTTTGCGCGTAGCTTCCAGCGCGGTCACATGCGGACCGCTAACGCCGACCGCCTGATCAAGCTCACCGAAGATCTCAAACGCTATGCCCGTAGAACATCCGCGGATCCGGCACGGGTGGACGCGATTCTTCAAGAAATGATGCCAGTGCTGACCCGTCACGCAGAAACCATGAGCGTCGGCGACTTCCATCAAACGTGCCGTGAGTGGTTGCCCAAACTGTGCTACTACATTGATGCCGACGGCCCCGCACCCGAAGATGGCCTTGAACCACAACCAGCTCAAGAACAGTTCTGGGTCGCCTCGCGACAGGATGGTGGTCTGGACTTCGGCGGGACCGTCTTCGGCCTCAATGCCGAGCTGTTGCGAACCATTGAGGCCGCAGCAAACAACTATGCCGTGCTACGTCGTGGTTCTGAGACAACCGGTGTCACTGACAGCCACAACTCAGATGATGAGAGCTCGGCGACCGAGCCGAAGAACCCGGTTATTCAGGCATTGAAAGCAAACTTTCCCGAGATTTCCCCCGATGCACTGGCCAGTATCGATGCGGCGGGAAACCAGCACTCCTTTGACGGGGAGAACCTCTACGATCCCCGTCATCGCGCACACCGTGCAGTGAACGCGCTGTTCGGTGTACTGATCGCCGGCATTGGCGCCGGGAACGCCAAGAACGGGTTGCCAGCAACGCGCGGTCAGTCCACCAAGATGATCATCTCTATGGACTACGAGACCCTGAGCGAACAATTGTCGCGACGACACCAACTCGATGACGATTTGAAGAGACAATCACTCGTGAAGTTCTTCAGCCACCACCGAGAAGGCGATCCAGTCGATGATGATTCTCCGGGCCACCGATTCAGATCTGAAGGTCAATTCTCTGGAACCATTCATCCCAGCACATTACGAGCAGCCGCCTGTGACGCAGGATTGATCCCACTGGTGTTTGGCAGTGACAGTGAAGTGCTCAATCTTGGCCGAGAAAAACGAATGTTCTCCACCGCGCAATACCGTGCATTGGTGGCTCGAGATCGTGGTTGTGCCACACCGGGGTGTACTATGCCCGCTGCCTATTGCCAGATCCACCACATCACCGAATGGGAAAACGGTGGCGACACCAATATGGGCAATGCGGTCTTGCTCTGCCAGGGCCACCACACCGATGTGCACTTAGGCAAATGGCGCATTCAACGCATCGACGCCAAGGGGGTCTGGTTTGTCCCAGAACCCTGGGTGAGCCCAGATCCAACCCCTCGGCGTAACGCATATTGGCATCACTAAGGGTCGGAGCTTATCTCAGCGCGTGGCCGGCCGATCCCAGCGCCTGGCAGGCCTGAACGATCCGCTCGCTCATGGAGGCTTCGGCTTTCTTACCCCAGGTACGCGGGTCGTACATTTTCTTGTTGCCGACTTCGTCATCAACTTTGAGCACCCCATCGTAGTTCTCAAACATGTGGGCAGCCACCGGACGCGTGAAGGCGTACTGGGTGTCGGTATCGATGTTCATCTTGATCACACCATAGGACACAGCGTCAGCAATTTCTTGATCTGTCGAGCCCGAACCACCGTGGAAGACCAGGTCGAAGGGGCGCTCCACGCCGACCTTGGCTCCCACCTCACGCTGGATTTCGTCCAACAGCTCGGGACGCAGCTTGACGTTGCCCGGCTTGTACACCCCGTGAACGTTACCGAAGGTCAGCGCGGTAATGTAGCGACCCTTCTCGCCGGTTCCCAAAGCCTCAACGGTCTTCATACCGTCTTCGACCGAAGTGTAGAGCTTGTCATTGATCTCGTTCGCCACTCCGTCTTCCTCACCACCGACAACACCGATCTCCACTTCGAGAATCTGGTGGTTGGCCTGAGTTCGCTCCAGGAGCTGTTCGGCAATGCGCAGGTTGTTTTCCAGAGGCTCTGCCGAACCATCCCACATGTGAGAGTTGAAGATCGGATCACGACCGGCCTTGACTTCTTCGGCGGAGGCGTCCAGGAGCGGGTTAACGAAGCCCTCGAGTTTGTCCTGTGGGCAGTGGTCGGTGTGCAGAGCGATGGTGACACCGTAGGAATCAGCAACTACCTTGGCGAAGGCGGCGAAGGCCTTCGCCCCCACGGCCATGGATTTCACCGACTGACCAGAGAAATACTCGGCACCACCGGTCGAAACCTGGATGATCCCGTCAGACTCTGCCTCAGCGAAACCGCGGATAGCAGCGTTGAGAGTCTGTGAACTGGTGACGTTCACCGCGGGATAGGCATAGCCACCCTTTTTCGCGGCGTCAATCATCTCAGCGTACTTATCGGGGGATGCGACAGGCATATAAGCTCCTTCATCGATCTGGGTTTGCCCCCAGTCTAACCACCCACCACCCGGCGGTCAGGACCTGCCGGGCGAACCGCATGCTGTCGCACCCATTCATGCATCGCGATACCGGCGGCCACCCCGGCATTGATCGAACGGGTTGAGCCATATTGCGCAATGGCCAACGTTGCCGTGGCAGCCCGATGAATGTCCTCGGAAATCCCCGGTCCCTCTTGCCCAAAGACCATCACGCATTCCCTCGGGAAGCTGAACTCCTCGATCGCCACCGAATCCGCAAAAAGGTCCACGGCCAGAATCGGTAGGTTGTTCTCTTGCGCCCACGCCACAAAGCCGTCAATAGTGGGATGATGCTCAACGTGCAGGTAGCGGTCGGTGACCATGGCACCACGACGATTCCACCGGCGTTTGCCAATGATGTGCACTCCAGCGACGTTAAACGCGTTCGCGGTTCTCACCACGGTTCCGATATTGAAATCGTGCTGCCAATTCTCGATGGCAATGTGCAGACCGTGGCGCGATCGGTCGAGGTCGGCCACAATGGCCTCCACTGTCCAATACCGGTACCGGTCCAGCACATTGCGACGATCACCCTCAGCCAGTAGTTGCGGATCGTACTGTTCGCCGGTGGGCCAGGGTCCTTCCCAGGGGCCTACACCGACTTCACGGTGGTAGCCGTTGTCGGTGGGGTGCTGCGCGGAGTCCGTCACGTCGTCGGGCCGTCGGCGTCCGGCTCGGCGTGCCGATCATGCACCGCCCAGGCGGCCCCCGAGGCGATGCCGGTGACCGTCAGTACCGATGGCCACGCGCCAATTTTCTTCGATAACCAGTGCGACGCGCCAAAAGCGCCCAGGTATACCGTCGCTAGTCCCACGGCGCGTCCAGCGCCACCTGCCTGGGCCCAGGCTTTTGTGGCGTAGCTACCAGCCACACCCAGTCCGACCGCGCCCAGGGCCCGAATCTTCGTCAACCGAGCCGTAGCGTAGCCACCGATCAGCCCGGCGATCACCGTCGGTGCGGTCTTGCGGTGCTGAATCTCCGTCTTGTGGTCTGCCATAGTGATCCTCCTTCAGGGATGGTTAGAGTCCGAGATCGCTCAAACGGAAGGCGGCCAGATACGGGACGCCGGCCTCGTCTTGAATCCGCTCGGCCGCTCCGGTATCCCGATCGACCAGCACAGCGACGGCTTGGACCTCACCGCCGGCAGCGCGCACACCCTCAACGGCGGTCAAGGCCGATCCGCCGGTGGTCGAGGTATCTTCCAACACCACGACTTTCCGCCCCTCGATCGAGGGTCCTTCCACCTGGCGCCCCATACCGTGTTCTTTGGCCTGTTTACGCACCACGAAAGTATCCAACTCCCGGGCCGGGTTGGCTTGGTGCAACATTGCGGTGCCGACCGGGTCGGCGCCCATGGTCAATCCTCCGGCCGCGGAAAACTCCACGTCGGAGAGTAACTCCAACATGACCCGCCCCACCAGCGGAGCTGCGCGGTGGTGCAAAGTGACTCGCCGCAGGTCGATGTAATAATCGGCCTGTTTGCCCGAGGACAGCGTCACTTTTCCGTGCACCACCGCCAAGTCTTTGACGAGTTCTGCCAGTTCAGCGCGATCCGAAGCATAGGTTCCCATGCAGGCTAGTTTACGCGGTGCATCGCCGGATCAGCCTCGGCGGGTGCACCGCCCACTGTTTATCCTGGTCAACACATCGTGAGTTGGAAATTGGCGTCACGAGCGTTGCCCCTTTAGTAGAGTGTCAACAGCACCGCTTTTTCGGAGATGAGGAACCATGAACCTGAAAAAAACCGTTCTCGGAATCAGTGCCGTGGTCGGGCTGGGTCTTACCCTGACCGGTTGCACTGGCAACGATGAAATCGCCACGACCTGTCAGAAGCTCAACAACGTCACACTCAAGGTCCAAAACGCCCTAGGGGAGTCCGGCGATGACGCCGAACGCGCCACCGGCCAGATGGAATCGGCGTTAAACGAATTTTCTCGGATGGTTCATGACACCTCCGATCAGGAGCTTGCCAACGCTCTGGAAGATATCGAAGGCTCCTACCACAGCGTCTACCAGTCCCTGGAAGACGGAGCCAGCATCGCAGAAGCCCAACAACAGGGTCTCGAGTCACAGGTCGATCCCACATCTGCCGAGGTTCTGGTTGATAAATGCGCCTCCGGCATCTGAGTCTCATTACTCTCGCGACGGGGTTGGCGCTGACCGGGTGTAGCTCCGGTGGCGATGACGCGCTCGAAGACTCGTGCGAGCAATTGCAGGGCCTACCTGAGCCCGCCGATGAGGGATTCATCGAGCAGGCCGAGGAGATCAAAAATAACGCCTCGGATGAGCAACTACGCCACGGCATCGACCAGGTCATCTCCATGGCCGAGATTCTGGAAGACCACCGCACCGGCGATACGTCGGATACCGACGCCTACGCCGAGGTGGTCGAGCTGGCCGATGACGACGAGTTTGTGGACGGGATGACCTATCTGCAAGACCACTGCGAGGTGCAGTTCTAGTCCGCTTTATGGAGTCCACGTGTGGTGGTGTGAAAAACGAGGAGACGTAGCGTGAAATTAGCGACCTGGAATGTGAACTCACTGCGGGCCCGGGCCGACCGGGTGGAGGACTTCCTCGAGCGTAGCGACACCGATGTGTTAGCCATCCAGGAAACCAAGTGCAAAGATGAGAACTTCCCCTGGGAGGTTTTTGAGCGCTTGGGTTATGCGGTCGCACATTTCGGGTTTAACCAGTGGAACGGTGTCGCGATTGCCTCCCGGGTGGGCCTCACCGATGTCCAACGAACCTTCCCGGGCCAGCCGGCCTTCGGCAAAGGTGGTCACGACCCGGTGCAAGAGGCTCGGGCAATCTCGGCGGTCGTCGGAGAAGATCTGCGGGTGTGGTCGTTGTACGTTCCCAACGGTCGGGCGCTCGATGATGAACATATGGCGTATAAGCTCGACTGGCTGGATGCGTTGCGGGAGCACATTGGCGCTGAACTCGCCGAGAACCCCCAGCAAAAATTAGCCCTGGTCGGCGACTGGAACATTGCACCCTACGATCAGGACGTATGGGATATCGAATTCTTCTATGAGAACGAGATGACCCACGTGTCCGCTCCGGAGCGGGAGCGCTTCCACGCGTTCGAAGAGATTCTGCACGATCCCGTGCGCGACCAGCACGAGCAGGCTTTTACCTACTGGGACTATCAGAAACTGCGTTTCCCGAAGAACGAGGGCATGCGGATCGACTTTGCCTTGGTCTCACCGGCAGTGAGCACCGGGGAAACCATGATCGATCGGGACGAACGCAAGGGTAAGGGCCCCTCGGACCACGTTCCGGTGATCGTGGAGGTTTGCTCATGAGTAAGGTCTCCAGGTGACGTGACCTAATAGATAGCATGGGTGCTATGAGCACGAGCGCACAGCAACAGATCATCAGCGCCCTGAACGTCGCCCCGGAGATCGATCCGGCCACCGAAGTCCAGCGCCGGGTGGAGTTCTTATGTCAGTACCTGCGACAGGCCGGAGCTTCCGGGCTGGTATTGGGCATTTCCGGTGGGGTGGATTCCACCGTGGCGGGCCGGTTGGCTCAGCTGGCCGTCGAGAAGCTCCAGCAGGACGGTATTGAAGCGCGGTTTACGGCAGTGCGTTTGCCGTATCGGATGCAGGCCGATGAGTCCGATGCCACCGCTGCGGTGGAGTTTATTCGTCCGACCCGGGCGGTGACGTTCCAGATCGGTCCAGCCACCGATGAGTTCGGTGAGACCTTCCGTCAGGCCACCGGCGAGCAGATCAGCGATTTCAGTTTCGGCAATGTCAAGGCGCGGATGCGCATGGTGGCGCAGTACGCTCTCGCCGGGATCGATGGCGATCTGGTGGTGGGCACCGATCACGCCGCGGAAGCGGTGACGGGGTTCTACACCAAGTTTGGGGATGGCGCCTTCGATATCGGCCCGCTCCAGGGACTGAATAAGCGGCAGGTGCGTAGCATCGCCCGGTATTTGGGTGCACCGGAATATTTGTGGGCCAAAGTCCCCACCGCGGATCTGCTCTCCGATCAGCCCCAGCGCACCGATGAAGATGAGCTGGGACTGACCTATGATCAGATCGATGACTTTCTCGAGGGCAAGATCGTTCCCGAGGACGTGGCCGAGCGGATCATCTCCGCGTACCGGGCCTCAGCGCATAAGCGTGCGCTACCGGCAGGTCCGGTCGCGTCCTAAAGGCTAGGACTGTCCGCGCAACTCGTTCTTGCGGATCTTGCCGGTAGCGGTGCGCGGTAGTTCCGTCAGGATCTCGAAACGGTCGGGCACCTTGAACCCGGCGTGGATCATGGGCACGCCCTGCCGGGAGAGCTTGGCGTGGCGGCCCCGGCGAGCTGGCGCACCTGCTGGTGAAATTCGCGATACGTCCAGCTGGTGCCTTCACATTCTACGGCGGTGTGGTCGGGATAGATGGCGGCGGTACGGTCAAGATACGTGACCGGAGTCATAGTGTGGCGCATGTGTTCAGATGAGCAGGTCAGCAGAACTGCCTGTCCGGGTGCGATTAGGCTAGAACCATGTCCAAAACTCCCTGGTGGTCCCATGCTGTCATTTACCAGATCTATCCCCGCTCCTTTGCCGATTCCACGGGGTCGGGGATGGGTGATCTGCCGGGGGTGATCGCCAAGCTCCCGTACCTGGCCGAGCTCGGGGTGGATGCCATCTGGCTCTCGCCCTTTTACGTCTCCCCGCAACAGGACGCCGGCTATGATGTGGCCGATTACCGGGACGTGGATCCGCTGTTTGGCGCTCTAGCCGATGCCGACCGGCTGATTACCGCCACCCACGAGCACGGGCTGAAAATCATCGTGGATTTGGTGCCGAACCATACCTCGGATCAGCACCCCTGGTTCCAGCAGGCCTTAGGCGACCCGGCCGCCCGGGATCGGTATATTTTCCGTGACACGCCGAATAACTGGTTGTCGCATTTCGGAGGAAAGGCCTGGACCCAGATCACCGAACCGGATGGCACCCCGGGCCCGTACTATCTCCACCTGTTTGACACCTCGCAACCCGATTTGAACTGGGAGCACCCCGAGGTGCGCGAAGAGTTCGAGAATATTCTGCGGTTCTGGTTGGACCGCGGGGTCGATGGGTTCCGAGTTGATGTGGCCCACGGGCTGGTCAAACAGGCTGGACTACCCGATCATCCGCACCGGCCGGGGATGATCACCGATGCCGAACTGGATCACAATATCACTGATCGGGACAGCTTCACCCCGGTGCACCCCTTCTACGATCAGGAGGGCGTGCATGAGATTTACCGTAGCTGGCACCGGGTGCTGGAGGAATACCAGGATCGGATGATGGTTGCCGAGGCCTGGATCTCGCCGCTGTTCCGGCTGTTCCGCTACGTGCGCCCCGACGAGATGCAGCAGGCCTTTAACTTCACCTTCCTCACCGCCGGCTACGATGCCCAGGCGCTCCACGAGGCTATTGACATCTCGTTCGCCGAGGCGCACGCGGTGGGGGCGCCGGTGACCTGGGTGCTGTCGAATCACGATACGGTCCGGCACGCCTCCCGCTTCGGACTGCCGGATCCCACCAGCTATCCGGACAGCATCACCGCCGAAGACATCCAGCCGGATGAAGCCCTGGGACGCCGACGCGCGTTGGCGGCGGCGATGATCGAGCTGGCACTGCCGGGCTCGGCCTATATCTATCAGGGCGATGAGCTGGGCCTGCCCGAACACACCACCCTGCCGAACGAGGCACGTCAAGATCCGACCTACCGGCGCACCCGGGGTGCCGAGTACGGTCGCGACGGGGCCCGGGTGCCCATGCCGTGGCGGGCCGGTCAGCCCGACGGGTGGCTTCCGGCCCCGGAGTCCTATCACCGCTTGGCCGTGGATCAGCAAGACGGGGTGCCCGGATCATTTTTGGAAACCTACCGGCAGTTGTTGCGCCTGCGGGCTGACTACCGGTTGGGTTCCGGTCAGTTCGCCTGGTCGGCCTACCACGATCCGCACCGCGGGGTGCTGGCCTTTACCGTCACCACTGAAGACCATACGGGGACTCAGCGCGTCGAGGTTATTGCCAATCTGTCGGATCGGCCGGTGACGGTCGCCCCCGGGGAACTACTGATCGGCCCCGGTTACGCCGAGAGCATGGTGGAGCCCGATTCCACCGCGTGGCTCATACGGTAGTGTTAGGTTAACCTCAGTCAAGGAGTGAATGCCACGATGTCCGATCACCACGACCTGGTCGATACACAGGAAATGTATCTGAAGGCCATTACCGAATTGCACGAGGCCCGCCTGCCGGCCCTGCGCGCCCGGTTAGCCGAACGCTTCGAGCAGTCCTCCCCGACCGTCTCGGAGACGGTAAATCGGATGTCGAAGGCCGGGTTGCTGGTGTTGGGCACCGACCGGGTGTTGCACTTTACCGCAGAAGGCGAACAGCAGGCCTTATCGGTGATGCGCAAACACCGAGTGATCGAGCAGTTTTTGCATCAGGTGGTCAAGCTCGACTGGTCGAAAATTCACACCGAAGCGTGCCGATGGGAGCACGTGGCCAGTGATGAGGCCGTGGAGTTGATGGACGGGCTCTTGGAGCACCCGGAGGTGGATCCTTTCGGCAATAGAGTCCCGCAACGAAATGGTTCCCAGGTGCATGCGGTGGACCAGCCCGCCGATGACAGCATTGTGGACCGGGATCACGGCACGCTGACGCGGATCGGAGAAATCGCCCAAATTGATCAGGAGTTCTTGGCCGATTGCCTGGCCCAGGGCATCACGCTGGGTACCGAGGTCACTGTGGAGCAGATTCCGGACGGGTATGTCTTGATCCACGGCGAGGCTGAGGTGTTTGTGCCCGAGGGCTATGCTCGCGGGGTGTTTCTCAGCTAAGCTTCCCGGGGTTCGGCACCCATCGCCTGGGCGGCCCAGTACCCGGACATACCGTGCACCCCGGCCCCGGGCGGGGTGGCTGCCGAGCCCATAAAGAGCCGGTCGGTGAGCCGGTAGGGTTCACGGGTGAGACCGGGACGTAGCACCGCTTGACTGCGGGTCATCGCCCCACCGGCAATATCGCCACCGATGAGATTCGGGTTCCAGTCTTGCAGATCTTGTGGGGAGACCAGGTGGCGGTCCAGGATTCGGTCGCGGAAGTCCGGGGCGAACCGGGAAATTTGGGCCTCGATCCGCTCGGCTACCAGTCCGCGACGGGGCTCGTGATAATTGGCCGGCACGTGCGCGTAGGTCCACAGGATCGTGCGCGAATCGGTGGTCCGGCTGGGGTCAGCGACTTGTTGCTGACACACCATCACAAAGGGCCGTTCGGGCATGCGTCCGGCGGTGATCTGGGCTTCGGCCAACCGGATCTCAGCGGCTTGACCGCCCACGTGAACGGTCACGGCCTGACCGACGCGGTCATCGCTCCAGGGCACCGGCCCGTCGAGCAGATAGTCGACCTTATACACGCCGGGTCCGTAGCGCCAGCGGGACAGCCGACCCAGGGTGGTATCGCTGAGCCCGGCGGCGGTCTCGCGTCCGGCGAGGGTCATCACCTGGGCCGGTGTCATGTTCAGGAGGATTTTCTCGGCATCCAACTCGTGTAGCGAGGTGATCTCCGTATCGGTGTGAATCCGTCCGCCGTGGCTGGTAATCACCGATCCCAGGGCGTCGGAAATGGCCTGGGAGCCCCCCTCAGCCACCGGCCAGCCACGGGTCATGCCCAGAGCGCCGAAGATCGCGCCATAGGCGGAGGTAAACGGGTGACCCAGCGGGGTGATGGCGTGGGCGGCCGAGCCGATAAATAGCGCCCGGGCGGGCTGGTCGCGGAAGGCGGTGCGGGTGAACCACGTCGAGGGTGGGGATCCGAACAGCCCGAATTGGGCCATGCGTACCGGGTGGGCGGGGAACCGCAGTAACGGACCCATGACGTTTTCCAGGTCCTTGTCAATATTGTCGACCAACGACCGGTGAATCATCCGCCAGGCGGTGCCGTCGCCACCGAGTTCGGCGGCGGTGTCTTCTAGGCTGTGATGTAAGACCACGGCCGAGCCGTCGTCCAACGGGTGGGCCATTGGGTAGCGGCCGTGTCGCCAGCGTAGCCCATGATCGGTCAGTCGCAGTCGGGCGAAGACCGGGCTGGCCACCCCGAAGGGGTGGGCGGCAGCCCCCAGGTCGACCACGGTGCCGGGCCCGAAGATCTCCGCTGAAGAGCTGGCTCCGCCGATGCGGGCATTGCGTTCGTAGACGTCGACCTGCCAGCCGGCCTTCGCTAGCAGGGCGGCGGCGGTGAGCCCGTTGGGCCCGGCGCCGACGATGGCTGCCGTACGGGATGGTGAGCTGGTGGGCACTATCCGAAGTACTCGCTGATCAGGTTCGCACGGGTCCGGTTGATCTCACTGAACATCAGTGGCTCAAGCCCGTTGATGTGCAGGCTGGTGGAGGCGGTCACCGCCCCGATCTGCGCCAGTGGCACGTGGTGCGCTTCGGCCAGTTGCTCCAGGGCGGTCACCTGCACCGGAGGCACCGAGACGATGGCCCGACCCTGAGATTCGGAGAACAACAGGGTCGGCAGGTCAATCCCATCGCGGTCGGCCACGTGGTTCAGCTCGCACTCCGCGCCGACCTGGAACCGCAGGCAGGCTTCGGCCAGCCCGGCAGCTAGTCCCCCACCGGAGAGATCGTGGGCCGCGGAGATCAGCTGGCGTTGTGCGGCGGTCTGCAACAGTTGCGCCAGTGCCTTTTCAGCAGCCAGGTCGACCTGGGGCGGTACGCCGCCGAGGTGCCCGTGCATCCGCGCCAGTTCGGAGCCGTCGAGCTCATCGGCGGTGGTGCCCAGCAGGTAGATCACGTGACCGGCGTGGGCCGACTGCCAGCCAGATGGTACCCGGTTCTCCACGTTCTGGTGTACGCCCAGCACGGCGACCACCGGGGTGGGGTGGATGGCCTGGGAACCGGTGGAGTTGTATAGCGAGACGTTGCCACCGGTGACCGGGATGCCCAGTTCCAGGCACCCATCGGCCAACCCGCGCACGGCTTCGGCGAATTGCCACATCACCGCTGGATCTTCCGGGGAGCCGAAGTTCAGGCAGTCAGAGACCGCCACCGGGCGGGCCCCGGAGGTGGCCACATTGCGATAGGCCTCGGCCAGGCTGGCCTGAGCGCCGGTGTAGGGGTCCAGGGTGGTGAACCGGGAGTTGCAGTCGGTGGCGACGGCAATCCCGAGCCCGGTGGTTTCGTCCACGCGGATCACCCCGGCGTCATCCGGTTCGGCCATGGCGGTGTTGCCCTGCACGTAGGAGTCGTACTGGGCGGTGATCCAGGATGTATCTGCCAGATTCGGGGTGGAGAGCAAGTCCAGGATGGTCTGGCGCAGATCGGCCTCGGGGGCCTGGAAGTGGTCGGTGGCCAACGCGTCCTGACTGTCCGGACGGTGGTAGGGGCGGTGGTATTCGGGGCCGTCATGAGCCACGGTGCGCGGGTCCACGTCGACGATCACCTCGCCGTCCCACTCAATGACCAGCCGGTTGGTGTCGGTCACCTCGCCCAACACCGAGTACTCGACCTCCCACTTATCCATCACGGCTTCAAAGTCGGCCAGTTTCTCGGGGGTGACGACGGCCATCATCCGTTCCTGGGATTCTGACATCAGAATCTCGCTGGGGGTCAGGCTCGGGTCGCGCAACAGCACCTGGGTGAGGTCCACGTGCATCCCGCCCTCACCGTTGGAGGCCAACTCCGAGGTGGCACATGAAATGCCGGCAGCACCCAGGTCTTGGATACCTTCCACCAGTCCGGAGTGGAATAGCTCCAGGCAGGCCTCGATCAGGACCTTTTCGGCGAACGAGTCACCGACTTGCACCGCCGGGCGCTTGGAGGGCTTGGTGTCGTCGAAGGATTCTGAGGCCAGCACGCTGGCGCCACCGATGCCGTCACCGCCGGTGCGGGCACCGAAGAGTACGACCTGATTGCCCACCCCCGAAGCGTTGGCGGTGCGCAGATCCTCGTGGCGCAGTACGCCGACCGCCAGCGCGTTGACCAACGGGTTACCGCGATAGCACTCGTCAAATTCGGTTTCTCCGCCGATATTGGGCAACCCCAGCGAGTTACCGTATCCGCCGATTCCGGCCACTACGCCGGGGAGTACCCGTTGGGTGTCGGGATAGTCGATCGGGCCGAAGCGTAGCGCATCCATGACCGCCACCGGGCGGGCACCCATCGAGATAATGTCGCGCACGATCCCGCCCACACCGGTAGCAGCGCCCTGGTAGGGCTCGACGAAGGACGGGGAGTTATGGGACTCGATCTTGAAGGTCACCGCCCAGCCGTCACCAATGTCGGTGACCCCGGCGTTCTCACCGATGCCCACCATCAGGTCCTGACGCATCTCGTCGGTGACCTTCTCACCGAATTGGCGCAGGTGGACCTTGGAGGACTTATAGGAGCAGTGCTCGGACCACATCACCGAGTACATCGCCAGCTCGGCGTGGGTGGGACGACGCCCCAAGGCCTTTTTGATCTCGGCGAACTCGTTGTCCTTCAATCCCAGTTCGGCCCAGGGAAGTTCTTCATCGGGGGTGGCAGTCGCGTGGTCGACGGTGTCGAGGTTGAACATCGTAATCCTTAGGCTCTCGCGAGTGAGGTCAGCACGGACTGGAACACGCCCAGCCCATCGGTTCCCTGGCGCATGGTGGCAGGCGCGGCGGCTCCAGAGGCCAGTGAGGGGCCGAAACCGGCTTCCACCGCGTGTTCGGGGTGGGGCATCAACCCCACCACAGTGCCCGCTTCATTGGTAATACCGGCAATGTCATTGCGGGAGCCGTTCGGGTTGTGGCCACGGTAGCGGAAGACCACCCGGTTGGACTCCTCCAGCATCGCCAGCGTCTGCTCATCGGCAACGTATTGGCCGTCCTGGTTCTTCAACGGCACCACAATCTCCTCGCCCTGACGAAACGAGGACGTCCAGGCGGTGGTGGCGTTGTCAATGCGCAAACGTTGATCGGTGCGGATGAACTTCAGGTGATCGTTTTTGATCATCGAGCCCGGCAATAATCCGGCCTCGGTGAGGATCTGAAACCCGTTGCAAATGCCCAGCACCGGCAGGCCGGTCTCAGCTGCGGCCACCACCTGGGTCATCATCGGGGCTTTGGCGGCCATCGCCCCGGCGCGCAGATAGTCGCCGTAGGAGAACCCGCCGGGGATCACCACCGCGTCGCTACCGGCCAGGTCGGTGTCCTTGTACCACAGCTGCACCGGCTCGGCACCGCCCAACCGCACCGCGCGGGTAGCATCGCGGTCATCGAGTGTTCCAGGAAAGGTGATAATGCCAATACGTGGGCTCATGCCTGCTCCACCGCATCGTCGTCAGCCACAGACACATTCACCACGTCTTCGATCACCGGGTTGGAGAGCAGTTCTTCTCCGGCCCGACGTGCTGCCTGCAGGTGGGTCTCGGTGACCTCACCGTCGACGAACAGTTCGAAACGCTTGCCCTGACGGACTGCGGAGAAATCGGAGATCCCGATTCCGGGGAGCTGGTGGGCAATGGCTTTACCCTGCGGATCAAGAATTTCGGGTTTGAGCATCACGTCAACGACGATACGAGGCATCTGCAGTCTCCACCTTCTGACTAAAACGTGTACGTCAAAATCTTAGGCGCTTCAGCCACGCTTTGCCTATTCCGCAGGTTTTCATTGCGGGGTTAACACACCGCACCCGCCAACACCTCACGACGGTGCTGACGGGTGCGATGAGTATATGGAGTTTTTACTCGTACTTCTCGCCGGCCTTGGCCTTGGCGATCAGCCCGTCGGAGGGCAGGAAGTGGTCGCCGTACTTTTCAGCGAGCTCGCGAGCCCGCTCCACGAAGCCCTGCAGTCCGCCGGCGTACTGGTTGACGTACTGCAACACGCCACCGGTCCAGGCCGGGAACCCAATACCGAGGATCGAGCCGATATTAGCATCGGGTACCGAGGTCAGCACGCCTTCTTCCAGGCAGGCAATGGTGTCCAGTGCCTCAGCGAAGAGCATGCGTTCCTGCAGGTCGATCAGCTCCGGCACCGAGGTCCCGGACTTGAAGTGTTCCCGTAGCCCCGGCCACAACAGCTGACGCTTGCCGTTCTCGTCGTAGTCGTAGAACCCGCGACCGGACTTGCGGGAGGGACGATCGGCTTCCTCGACCATCCAGCGCAGCACGTCCTGGGACGGATGGTGCGGGGTCTCGATGCCGGCAGCACGGTCTGCTTCTTCGGCCTCAGAACGAATCTTCAACGGCAGGGTCAGCGTCAGGTCGTCCAGCAGCGACAGCGGACCGGAGGGGTAACCGGCCTGCATCGCGGCGTGCTCGACGGTAGCTGGCTCCACACCTTCACCCACAGCAGCCAGGGCTTCGCGCATGTATTTATCGATCACCCGGGAAGTGAAGAAACCGCGCGAGTCGGTGACCACGATCGGGGTCTTGCGGATCGCGGCCACATAGTCGAAGGCACGGGCCAGCGCCTCATCGGAGGTCTTCTCGCCGCAAATGATCTCCACCAATGGCATCTTGTCCACCGGGGAGAAGAAGTGAATGCCGATGAAGTCTTCCTGACGGTCCACGCCGGCAGCCAGCGAAGTGATCGGCAAGCTGGAGGTGTTGGAGCCCAGCAGTGCGTCCGGGGTGACAATGTCCTGGATTTCCTGGAATACCTGGTGCTTGAGCTCAACGGATTCGAAGACCGCCTCGATCACGAAGTCCACGCCCTCAAAGTCGGAGGCTTCCCCGGTCGGGGTGATGCGGTCCAGCAGAGCCTGGGACTTTTCTTCGGTGGTCTTGCCGCGCTGTAGAGCCTTGGCCTCAAGCTTGCGGGCGTAGTCCTTACCCTTTTCAGCCGCCTCCAGCGAAACGTCCTTGAGCACCACGTCCAGTCCAGCCTTGGCGGACACGTAGGCGATGCCTGCGCCCATCAAACCGGCTCCGAGTACGCCGAGCTTTTTGATCTCCCGCGGGGCAATGCCGTCGGGACGGGAGCCACCGGACTTGATGTGCTGCATGTCGAAGAAGAAGGCCTGGATCATGTTCTTGGCCACCTGAGAGTGGGTCAGGTGAATGAAGTACCGGGTCTCAATCGCCAGTGCGGTGTCGATATCCACCGAGGCGCCCTCTACCGCGGCGGCCATGGCAGCACGCGGTGCCGGGAAGTTCGCGCCCTTCAGCTGGCGACGCAAGAGTGCCGGTAGGGCCGGCAGCTGGCTGGCGACCTTGGGGCTCTTCGGGTCCCCACCGGGGATTTTGAAGCCCTCTTGGTCCCAAGGCTGGACCGGTTCGGGGTTGTTCTTGATCCAGGCTACCGCCGCTTCGTGGAGCTGCTCGGCGGGCACCAGCTCATCGATGAGCCCCAGCGCGTGGGCGTCCTCGGCCTTGAGCTGGGTACCGGGAATCACCAGTTTCTGCAGGGCGTCCTGGATACCGAGCATGCGCACCAAGCGAGTCACACCGCCACCGCCGGGAAGCAGTCCCAGGGTCACTTCGGGCACACCGTAGCGTGCCTTGGGATTATCGGAGGCGGCCAGTCGGTAGTGCGAGGCCAGGGCGATTTCGAGGCCACCGCCCAGGGCGGCACCGTGCATGGCGGCCACCACGGGTTTACCCAGTTGCTCCAGACGACGCAACAGCGACTTGATGTGGCTGAGTTCTGCCACCTGGGCGTCGGTGTTCTCGGGGGTCATCTCGCGCAGTTGCTCGAGGTTACCTCCGGCGAACCAGGTCTTTTTCGCCGAGGTGATCACCACGCCGGTGATCTCTTCGGCTTCCAGCCGGTCCACGGTGGCGGAGAAGGCCTGCACGAAGTGGTCGTTCATGGTGTTGACCGAGGCATTGGGGTCGTCCATGGTGATGGTCACGATGCCATCGGCGTCTTGGTCCCACTGGTATCCGGTGTAGTTCTCTGTCGTCATGACTGTTCCCCTTAGACTCGCTCGATAATGGTCGCAATACCCATGCCGCCACCGATGCACAGGGTGGCCAGACCGCGCTGCTGGTCGGTGCGCTCGAGCTCATCGAGCAACGTACCCAAAATCATCGCGCCGGTCGCACCCAATGGATGGCCCATGGCGATGGCACCACCGTTGACGTTGACCTTTTCATCCGGAACGCCCAGCTCCTTCTGCCACTTCATCACCACAGCGGCGAAGGCCTCATTGAGTTCGAACAGGTCAATATCGTCCACGCTCAGACCCGCCTTGGCCAGTGCTTTCTCAGTGGCCGGTGTCGGACCAGTGAGCATGATGGTCGGTTCCGACCCGGTGACCGCCGTCTGAATAATCTTGGCGCGCGGGGTCAGACCCAGCTTCTCACCGATCTCGGCAGAACCGAGCAACACCAGGGCGGAGCCGTCAACAATGCCGGAAGAGTTACCGGGACCGTGGACGTGGTTGATCCGCTCCAACCAGTGGTATTTCTGCAAGGCAACGTCATCGAAACCAGCCTGGGCACCGATCTTGGCGAAACTGGCGGGCAGTTCGCCCAGGGATTCCACGGTGGAGCCGGGACGGCGGTGTTCGTCGTGGTCGAGCAACACATGACCGTTGATGTCTTTCACCGGCACGATCGAGCGGTCGAAGCGACCTTCTTGCCATGCGGTCTCAGCCCGCTGCTGGGAACGAGCGGCGTAGGTGTCGACGTCTTCGCGGCTGAAACCTTCCACCGTGGCAATCAAGTCTGCGGAGATACCCTGGGGGACGAAGTAGGAGTCATAGGCGGTGGCGGGGTCCTGAGAGTACGGGCCACCGTCAGCACCCAGTGGCACCCGCGACATGGATTCCACGCCGCCGGCCAGCACGAGATCTTCGAAGCCGGAGCCGATCTTCTGGGCGGCCAGGTTCACGGCCTCCAGACCGGAGGCGCAGAACCGGTTGACCTGCACACCAGCCGCCGTGTCAGGTAGGGACGAAGCCAGGGCAGCGGCGCGAGCGATATCTCCACCCTGGTCTCCAACCGGGGAAACCACGCCCAGGACAATGTCGTCAAGGAGTTGTGGATCTAACGAGGGGTTGCGTTCTTGGATGGCCTCGATCAAGCCCACCACCAGGTCGATGGGTTTCACCGAGTGCAACGACCCGTTCTTATTCTTCCCGCGCGGAGTTCGCACGGCATCATAGATATATGCCTCGGGCATGGACCTTCCTTTTCCTTTTCTGTGAGCTAGGACTCAATCAACAGTATTGAGGATAGCGTCTCATACCTGCAACTCGAGTTACAGGTAGCTGAGCCCGAGACAACGTTTTAGCGGACGTTGTCATGCCGTCCGCTCCCTAGCTGTCGGTGACTACTCCCAAATCTTTAAGGTATTCATAGGCCACGTCACCGTAATCTTCTCCGTCCACGTCCACGCGGGCATTAAGTTCCTGCATCCGGTCATTGTCTAGGTCAGCGATGACCGGCGCAAAGAGGTCTTCAAGCTGGGGGTATTGCTCGGCGAGCTCACTGTCAACGACCGGTGCCATGTTGTATTTGGGGAAAAATCCCCGCGGGTCTTCCAGCGCTACCAGGTCCAACGCCTTAATACGACCGTCGGTGAAAAATACCTCACCGAAGGTACAGGTTCCGTTAGCAAGGGCCGCATAGATCGCTCCGGTGTCGATAATCGACACCTGTTCAGAAGGAGGTTCATCCATCCCGTATTCCTCCAGCATCGGGATAAACCCATCATTGCGAGCCTGGAACTCGGCATCCACACAAAATGTTTGTTCTGCCTCGGGGAGCTTCGTCATATCGTCCAGGGATGAGACCCCGTATTCTTCAGCCGTCTCCCTGCGCACAGCCATTGTATACGTGTTGTTCATTTCCGCGGGCTCGTACCACATTAGCCCGTTGGACTTGTCCGCGTCCCGCACAGCTTCGTATTGTTCCTGGGAATCGGGTATCGGATCAGTGTGCCCCATATATGTGATCCAGGCTGTCCCTGTATATTCCAAGGTGAGGTCAACATCACCTGTCGACTGGGCCTGGCGAACCGAGGTCGAGCCGGGAATATTCGTCAGGTCCTGAACGTCAGCCCCCGCTGACTGCAGTAGCACCACAGCGATCTTGCCCAGAAGGATTTGCTCGGTGAAGTTCTTGGAACCAACGGAAATACTGGCGCCGTCAAGGCTAATGTCGGCGACCTCACCGGTCAGCGTCCCCGAGGGAGTGTAACCGCCGGCAGTACCCAAACCACAACCGGACAGGACCAGGCTTCCGATGAGCCCGAGACTACTCACGCCGATAACAGCTCGACGTTTAGCGACCCGAAGCAACATCTTCAACGACATTGACCGTTTCACGCAGTCACCCCCTTCGGAGCCAAGATCGCTTCGCACAGTCTTCCCACCCATTCGATCAGCAGGGCTAGAGTACCAATCAACAGGGCACCCGAAATCAGAATGGGAAACCGGTACAGGCTGATTCCGGTGGTGATGAGTGTCCCGAGGCCACCAGCGTCAATAAAAGTCGCGAAGGCCCCAGCACCCACCAATAGCACGAGTGCTGTGCGCACCCCGACCATGATCACTGGTAGTGCCATCGGTAGCTCGACTCTGAAGAGAACTTGCCACGGAGACATCGAAATCCCCCTGGCAACCTCAATAAGTTCGGGGTCAACGGAGCGCAAGGCTGCAATCGTATTGGCCAGCACGGGCAAGAAAGCGTAGATCCACAGCGATACAACAGCAGTTGTCGCCCCGAATCCCCACCACATAGCCAGTAGCACGATCACACCGATCACCGGTGCTGCCTGTCCCATATTGGCAATGAAGGTCACCGGAGTTGCCAGCCGGCGTAAGCTACCGCGCGTGAGGAGAATTCCGACGGGAACCGCGGTGAGTACTACAACAATGGTGCAGACCAAGACCAGTACAACGTGCTCGCCAGCCATGACCGCCACGTTGGAGAGGTCCAAGGTACGGGCTTCAATATCGTCCAAAGTTGCGGCCGCTTGCCAGACCAGCCAACCCCCCAGCAAGATGATCACGAGCACCGGGATACCCGCCAGCAAGATTTTGTCTTCGCGAGAAAGCCTTCGCCACATGATCAGTTCACTCCCCGCACATCGTCAGTCAGATTGTCGGATGAACCGGGCTGTTGCTCGTCGTGTACCGGCTGCGCAACCTGTTCATTCAGGGCGCGGACATAATCCGTCACCGTCTCATAAAGCAACACACCCTGGTAGGTGCCACGCTTGACCACCATGGCACCACCGTGGGAGGAGGTGAGCATTGCGTCGAGCGCGTCATTGAGCGTTGACCGGTGGTCGATGACGGTCTGCAAATCCGCCTTGGGATCTGGCACCGTAGCCTGTCGTTGGAGCGTGCGCAGGCTGACCCAGTCACGGGGCTCGTCACGCTCATTAAGGATCACAACAGCACTCGCTCCCGCTACTGTGGCCCGTTGCACTACCTCATCCACAGACTCGCCAATCCGGGCTGTGGGTGGATGCGACAACCCAAGTTCGTCAACCCGCCGTAAGCTGAGCTGTTTTAAAGTGGATCCAGCACCGATGAAATCGTCGACAAAATCGCTGGCCGGTGCGGCGAGAACCTTTTCTGGCGTGTCGTACTGCGCGATCGTGGCTCCTGGTTGGAAAATCACCATCCGGTCACCCAGTTTGATCGCTTCATCTATATCGTGAGTCACGCACACGATAGTCTTCTGCAGTTCAGACTGAATCCGCATAAGTTCATCCTGCAACCGCGAGCGCGTCACCGGGTCAACCGCGCCGAACGGCTCATCCATCAGCACGATCGGGGGATCAGCAGCCAGTCCACGCGCCACACCCACACGCTGTTGCTGTCCGCCGGAGAGTTCCCTCGGATAGCGGTCACGGTAAATCTGCGGGTCAAGCCCCACCATGTCCAGAAGCTCATCTACTCGGGCGCGGATCCGCTTCTTATCCCACTTGAGTAGCCCCGGGACGAGGCCAATATTGGCGCCCACAGTCAGGTGCGGCAACATCCCACCGCCCTGAATCACGTAGCCGATATTGCGACGCAACCTCGTGGGATTGTGGTTGGTCACATCGTCCCCGTCAATCAGAATCGTGCCAGCGCTTGGTTCGATCAGTCGATTGATCATCTTCAACGTGGTGGTTTTCCCACATCCCGATGGCCCAACAAACATCACCATCTCACCGGCAGGAATGACGAGGTCCATCTCCTGGACGGCAGGATTTTTCTGCCCGGGGTACCGTTTGGAAACCTTGCGAAGTTCGATCTCAACGCCGCGGTTGGATTCGGGATGACGCTGTGACTCTGTCATGCTTTTTGTCCCTTCGAAGTGGTGAGGCGGGTCAGACCCATGAGTAAGAGGTCAAGAATGAGCGCCACGATCACGATGCCAAAAGTGCCAACCAAGGCGTAGTACACCGCGTTTGCCCCTCCAATTTGACTGAGGCCCGAGAAAATGTATCCACCCAGTCCAGGTCCTAGGGCATAGGCCGCGATGGCGGCTACACCCATGGACATCTGAGCAGAGACTCGCACGCCGGTCATAATGATCGGCCAGGCCAGTGGCAACCGTACTCGGAACAAGACTGCCGCAGGCCCCATCCCTTGACCACGGGCGGACTCGACAACCAGCGGATCTATGGCTTGCAAGCCGACAATGGCATTTCGCATGATCGGCAGGATCGCGTAAAAGGTCACCAAGACCACCGACGGTAAAGTACCGATACCCACGATGGGAATCACCAGCCCAAGCAAGGCCAGTGAGGGCACGGTCAACCCGATAGAGCTCAGAGCGTTCGCAACCGAAGCACCCCACGGCCGTGACGACACCAACATTGCGATCACTAAAGCAATAATCGTGGCTAAGATCAGCGCTTGAACCACTAAGCTGGCGTGTTGGTAGGAGCGAAAAAGAATATCTCCCCACCGCGAAGTTAGAAACTCAAGCACATTCAGGACCGCCTTCCAAGGAATCCATGAGACGTCATGCGTCACCCTCAGGTCGTCGCAGGGCGAGTTTAACGGAGTGATATTTTCTTATTCAACCCCCCGACGTACCTTATTGATATTGAGCGCGTGGCTCAGGTCGTGCCTCACGTATCGTGAGCGCGAAGCCATAGTGTGAACGCATGGATAAGGACATTGTCTCGATGAGTGCTCGGATTGAAGTCACC